>JAVBMB010000110.1:0-8040 GCA_031552995.1 Oscillospiraceae bacterium | reverse complement strand
GAGAGGATAATGTCGGGCGTGAAATCCGGGGAGTATGAACAGTTTTCCATAGAGGAGATTATTGCCGAAATAAAAAGTGAAGCAACGGGCGGCGCGGCACCGCCTGTCAGAAGTGATGCCCAAAAACAGGCGGCCGAAGCATCTGAGCCGCCGATAAAGCATGTCGCCGGGCAAAAGCCGGAAGTTGAGCCAAAGATTGAGTCAAAATCCGAGCCGCAGCCGCGCCGCGCCGCGCCGCCAAAGCCAAAGCCGGCGCAAACGCCGAAACCTGCCGCCGCAGCGCACGAGAAGCCGCTCGCCGCCGCGGCTGACATAGACCACGATGTCAAGCTTGCTCCGGCTGCGGCACCGCCGGGAGGCGCAAGGATAAAGCCGCCGCCGGAGTCGGCAGCCCAACGCATCGTGCGTGAAGAGGCCGAATCGGCGGAGAAGATGGCAAACGCAAACGCCGGCAAGCCGCTGTGGCGTACCGAAAAAAAGGTGTTCGAAGAGGATAAGCGGCAGGATACGCAGGAGTTTGAAATCGACACGGCCGGGCTGCCGCCCGTCGAAGCGGAGGAAGAGCTTGACGAACAGCCGCGCCGCACGCTGCCGTACGACTTTATAAATGTCGGCTATAGCGATGCCGCTGCTGCGGTGAAAAAGCTCGAAAAGCATATGTCGTCGCTTGCGGCGCGTATATTGCTTATGGTGCCGCTGATTATCCTGTCGACATATATGTGCGTCTGCTTGCCTCTTGGGCTTCCAATGCCGTTTGGCATAAGCTATATCACGCAGCCGTTTGTATATCTGCTCGTGCTGTGTGTCTGTCAGGTGCTGGCGCTGATAATCGGAGCGGATGTCACTGCGCCCGGTTTAATGCGCATGCTCAAGCTCCGGCCGACGCTCGATTCACTCGTGCTGTTTTGCGGGCTGTGCGCGCTTGTACATACCGCATCTATAATAGTAAGGCCGCAGTGGGGGGGATATTTGCCATATCCCTGCGTCAGCATTTTTATTTGTTTTATTGCGCTTGTCGCCAAGCGGCAGCGTGCCGACGGGTTAAAGAGAGCGTATAAGGTCTCGCTGCTTGGCACTGTGCCGTCGGCCGTAAAAGCGCTTGACGCCGGCGACAGGATTATCGCCGTCAAGTCGGATTATAATGCCTACGCCGATATGGACCAGCTGTGCGAGCTGGACCTGACCGAACGCATTGGAGAGTTCTATGCGCCGCTCGCGATTGTCGCAAGCATTGCGTTTGCCGCCGTTGCAAGCTTCGGGCAGAATAGGGGACACACATTCATGTGGTGTCTTTCAGCTATGAGCTGCATTGCCGTACCGGGGCCGATGCTCATTTCATCCAGCATGCCTATGCGCAAGCTCGCGCGCAAGATATTCACATCAGGCAGCAGCCTGATAAACTATTCGTCGGCCAGCGCGCTGTCAAAATGCAATGCGGCGACGTTTACCGACGCCGATATATTTCCGACCGGTTCTGTCGAAATCAACGGGATGAAAATTGAAAAAGCTCAGCCGATAGAGCATGTGCTCGGCTATGCCACCGCAATGACGCAGGAGATAGGCGGCGGCCTCGCCCGCGCGTTTTCCGACCTTGCGCGGCAGAGGTATATACCGTCGACGCGCGCGGTAAATATCAGGTTTTTCGAAAGCGGCGGTATGTCCGCCGAAATAGACGGGCATCACGCGCTTCTTGGAAGCGCCACATTTCTGATGCGCATGGGCGTCAAGGTCACCGAGGGTGTCAAGCTGCAAAACTGCCTGTTTATCGCCATTGACGGCGGGTTTGCCGGTATATTCTCGCTCAAATACGGGGTGCAGCCGCAACCATACGCCGCGTTTCGCATATTGCGCAGCAGCCGCACGACGCCGCTGATTGTCACAAAAGACGTCTGCATCACACAGGCGTATATCGAAAGCAGATTCGAGCTTGGCGCGATGTCCACAGAATATCCCGAACTTGCCGAGCGCATACGCCTGTCAGACCACGGAATCGGACGCGACAGCCCGTCACTCGCTTTTCTGTCCAGGGATGGAATACTGCCGTTTGCCGAGGTTGTCTCGGCATCGCGCAAGCTGAAAAAAGCCGTGATATTCAATCTTGTTATCTCATTTGCAGCGGCTGTATTTGGTGCGCTGCTTATGTACTTCCTCACGTATAATTTCGAGGTCGCCGCAGCGGTGCCTCACAATGTTCTGATGTATATTATCCTCTGGCTTGTTCCGGCGTGGCTCGGCACGGCAATCATAACCCGTTTGTAACGCTTGTCCCGGCTTGTTCGCGCCAATATTATGTCTGAGGGGAAGTAGTGCCAATGTCGCATGACAACGAAGTCCGGATGTCCGGGCCAATGAACAGCGGGGCTTATGGCGGGTGGCTTGCCGCGTACGATTTTATCGGAGTTCCGCTCTATATAGTCGACCTGAGCAGCTATGAGGTGCTGTACGAGAATAAAGCTGCGTACCGGTTTCTCGGTGACATTTTGGGGCAAAAATGCTACTGCGCTATACGCGGGTTAAGCGATGTCTGCCACGACTGCATCGAGCATAGAATGTTAAGCTACGGCGGGGGATATGCGGTCAATAAAAACCGCTACAACCCCGTCATGAACAAGTATTTCGACTCGTACGAGTGCTTAATTGACTGGTCAGACGGCACAAAGGCGCGCCTTTGCATGCTTGTCGACGTCACAGAAGAGAATATTTTGGCACAGCAGAACCGCGAAAAAGACGCGCTTTTGCGCCTGCAAAGCGCGTATATAGAGTCGGCGAATATCATGTTCGGCGCTTTGTCAATGGAGGGCAAAGTCATTTTCATCAACCAAAAGATGGCCGACACAGTCGGCCGAAGCGTGGATGAAATAATGACCCTTGGCATCGACGTTGTACATACCGAAGCCGCGCTGGCTATGATGAAAAACGAGTGCATACCCACTATCGCCTCCGGAAAAGAATGGAAAGGCGAGTCCGAGGTCATCACAAAAGACGGTATTGTTATCCCGACAAGGCAAAGCGGCTTTCCTATACGAGATGAGGACGGCACCGTCATTGCACTCGCCACGATAATCGAAAACATCGCCGAAGAGAAAAAGATGGAGACGATGTATCAGTGGCAGCTCGCAATCATGGAGAGTTCCAGCGACTACTTCAGTGTTGCCGACATGAATAAGCAAATCATCTATAACAGCCCCGGTGCCTACAGAATGGCCGGGTGGGACCCGGCGGATAATCCCGCCCTCGATGACCTTGCAATTGACAAAGTACATCCTAAATGGTATGCCGATTTGGTTAAAACTGTCGGCATAGACGTAGCGATGCGCGATGGAGTGTGGAACGCTCGGGGCGAAATCAAACGGTCGGACGGTACGCTTCTGCCGATTGAGCAGACGGTTTTTCCCGTCTATGACAAAATGAACCGCGTGCTGGGTGCGGCGACAATTATACGTGATATAACCGAGAAGCTGGATGCGGAAAAAAGCCTTACCGAGACGCAGGCAATGCTGCGCAGCGTCATCGACACCGTGCCAAGCGGGATATTCTGGAAGGACCGCAATTCACGTTTCCTCGGCTCAAACATCAGGTTCGCCCGCGATGCGCATTTAAGCAGCCCCGACGAGCTTATCGGGAAGAGCGACTACGACTTCTATGTAAAAGAAATTGCCGATGCGTTTATCGAAAATGATCGCAGAATATTTGAATCCGGTCATGAGGTTCTCTATTTCGAGGAGCCGCTCCAGACGACTCAAGGTGATTTGCACTGGATGTCAACCAGTAAGACGCTCATCCGCAACGAGCACGGAGAGCCTGTCATTCTTCTTGGCATATACGATGACATAACCGAACGCAAACTCAACGAGGATAAGCTTGAAAACGCCATAAAGATTGCCGAAGAGGCGAGCCGCGCAAAAGGTGAGTTTCTTTCACGTATGAGCCATGAGATACGCACACCGATGAACGCAATCATCGGCATGACAAAAATCGGGCAGTCAAGCGACGATGTCGGCAGGATTCAATATTGCCTTGCAAAGATAGACGGAGCGTCAAGGCATCTGCTTGGCATCATAAACGATGTGCTGGACATGTCAAATATCGAGGCTGGCCGGCTTGAGCTTCTGGCGGAGCCGTTTGACCTTGAAAAAATGATTGAAAATGTCTGCGATGTAATCGCTGTCAAAGCGGAAGAAAAAAACCAGCTGTTGTTTGTCAATATCGAGCCTGATGTCAGGCGCGGCGTTATCGGCGACGAACTGCGCTTATCACAGGTCGTAACAAACCTGCTGTCCAACGCCATAAAGTTTACGCCGCAAAGCGGCAGCATCCATATCAATGTCACTCAGTCACAACTTGACGGTGAGCCAGCATACCGCATCGAAATCGTCGACACAGGCATCGGTATAGCGCAAGAGCAGATATCGAAACTGTTCGTTTCGTTCGAGCAGGCTGAAGGCAGCATTGCGCGCCGTTTCGGCGGCACGGGGTTGGGGCTGGCCATATCAAAGAGCATTATTGAAATGATGGACGGAGAAATAGGCGTCACGAGCGAGGTTGGCTGCGGAAGCCGCTTTCATGTGACTGTCCCGCTGAAACTAAACGACGAAGCGGCTCAGACGGCGGAGCACGCCTATGGAGACTTGCGTGCCCTTGTCGCCGACAGCAGCGCCGAGCTGCTCGGCTATATCAAGCGTATCATGGCGCATATCGGCGTCGGGTGCGATACGGCAGGAAGCGGGGAAGAAGCCGTTGAGATGGCTGAGGCGGCTCAGGCGGCCGGCAGGCCGTACGGCATCGTATTTGCCGACAGTATGTTGAGCAAGCTAACCGGCGTCGAGACATTGCGCGCCGTTGCCGGCGATTGCGTCCGGATAATCATGTGCTCGCTGTCCGACCGGGATAAAATAGAAAAGGCGTCGGGCGGCGCCGGCATATCCGGGTTTTTGTCAAAGCCTATATTTCAGTCGGCCATCATAGATGTGCTGAACGAGCATTTCGCCCCGCATCTTGTGGGCGAAAAGAAGCAGATCTCACCGGCAAGCGATGCCGAAGCGGCGCTCAGCGGCTGCCGAATACTGCTTGCTGAAGATATAGAAATAAACCGGGAGATTGTCATCACGCTGCTTGATAAAACCGGCGCTGTCGTAGAATGCGCCGAAAACGGCAAACAGGCGGTCGATATGTTTGCCGCCGACCCTGCGAAATACAACGTTATATTGATGGATGTGCAGATGCCGTATATGGACGGGCTGGAAGCGACGCGCCGTATCAGGGATATTCCGGACGATTGGGCAAGAGAGATACCGATAATAGCGATGACCGCGAATGCGTTTAAGGAAGATATTTTCGCATGCCTCGAGTCGGGGATGGTAGACTACGTCGGCAAGCCGCTTGATTTTGACGATTTGATCAGCAAGCTTGTAAAACATATCACACGCTAAACGGGCGGCGCCCGGTTTTCGGTCAGGCGGGGCATATGCCCCGCCTGATGCGCATTTTATTGGCGGTTACGCATTCACTGCACACAAAAACGTGCAAATTGCCCAATTATTAGTTGAAATCATACGTTCTTTATTATATAATATCCGCATAGCGCCTGTGCGAAATCATATTCGCGCGGCAAGAGTACGCCGTTGACCGCATACGGATTACTGATAAAATCTTAACATATTCTGAAAGAGAGGTAACTTTATGGCTTATCCTATCCAAAAGATCAGGAACGTCTGCTTACTTGGGCACGGAGGTGACGGAAAAACCTCATTGGCCGAGAGCATGCTGTACCTGACCGGCGGTACCGACCGCCTAGGTAAGACAGCCGACGGCAACACAATCTGCGACTATGACGCCGAGGAGATAAAACGACAGATATCTATCCAGATGGCCATTGCGCCGGTAGAGTTCGAAGGCAATATTATCAACGTTCTCGACACTCCGGGTTTTTTCGACTTCGAAGGTGAAGTTGCTCAGGCGCTGCGCGTCGCCGATTTCGGTATTGTTGTTGTCACAGCCAAAAGCGGCTGCGCCGTCGGCACCGAAAAAGCATTTAAAAAGCTTAGCAAAGCCAAGTTGCCCAGGCTGTTTTATGTCTCAAAGCTCGATGAGGAGAACGCCGATTTTGACAAGGCGTTCCAAAGCCTTAAAGATACATTCGGCATCAGTGTCACACCGTTCATAATCCCGCTTGTCGAGGGTGGAAAGACAACCGGAGTCATAAACATCGTCACACAAAAGGCGTACAAAACCGAGGGAAAGAACACGACGGAATCAGCCATACCGGCAGACATGAAGGACAAGGTGGACGAGCTGCGCGACGCGCTTAAAGAGAGCGTGGCGGAGAGCTCCGAAGAGCTGATGGAGAAATATTTCGCCGGCGAGGAGTTCACCGATGCCGAGTTCATTGCCGGCCTGCGCGCAGGAATCATGAGCTGCTCTATTGCGCCTGTCGTTTGCGGCGCCGCAAGTCAGGGCATCGGTACGATGCAGCTCGTCAAGACGATTGCCGATTTTGCGCCCAACCCCGGTGAGCTGCGTGTAGAGCAGGGCGTTGACCAGAATGACAACGGTGTCGAAGTCAAATACGACCCGAACGGCAAGCCGGTTCTGTTTGTGTTCAAGACTGTCGCCGACCAGTACGGCCGCTTCAGCTTCTTCAAGGTGATATCCGGAAAAATCACTGCCGACATGTCGCTTGTCAACTCCCGTTCGGGTGTCAGCGAGAAGATGGGACACATCTTCATCACAAAGGGCAAGAAGAACACCGAGGTCAAGGAAATCGGCTGCGGCGACATCGGCGCTGTGTCGAAGCTTAACGATACAAAAACGGGCGATACGCTGTGCGCCCCCGGCGTCGGCATTTCGATTGCCGGCATAGAGTTCAGCGAGCCGTGCTACAGCCTTGCGATCGCGCCTAAGGTCAAGGGCGGCGAAGAGAAGATAGCCTCCGGCCTGCAGCGCCTTAAGGACGAAGACCCCGCTTTCACGATAGTTAACAACGTCGAGACGAAGCAGATGGTCGTCTCCGGCGCGGGAGACCTGCACATAGACGTTTTGTGCTCCAAGCTCAAAACAAAGTTTGGTGTCGAGGTCGAGCTCAGCCCGCCGAAGGTCGCCTACCGTGAAAAGATTCGCAAAAAGGTCGAGCTTGTCGAGGGCAACCACAAAAAGCAATCTGGCGGCCACGGCCAGTATGGCAACGTCAAGATGAACTTTGAGCCTATCGAGGGTGATGAGTTTATATTCGAAGAAAAAATATTCGGCGGCAGCGTGCCCAAGAACTTCCATCCCGCGGTCGAAAAGGGTATACGCGAGGCAATGGAGCGCGGCATGCTCGCCGGCTTCCCGATGGTCGGACTAAAGGCGACGCTGATGGACGGCAAATACCACGATGTCGACTCGAACGAACTGTCGTTTAAAATGGCGGCACGTCTGGCGTACAAGGCCGGCATCCCAAAGGCAAACCCCGTCGTGCTCGAGCCTGTCGGCGCAATGAAGGTCATTGTGCCGGACAGCTATATGGGCGATATCATGGGCGACCTGAACAAACGCCGCGGCCGAATAATGGGCATGAACCCCGGTGAAGACGGCACACAGGTTGTCGAGGCGGAGGTTCCGCTCAGCGAGGTGACCGACTATGCCATCACGCTCCGCTCGATGACGCAAGGGCGCGGCACATTCAGCGTCAAGTTCGTCAGATACGAGGAGACACCGGCAGTCGTGCAGGAGAAAATCATCTCCGAAGCGCAGCACGTCGAAGACGAAGAATAATTTAGCGGGCATATATCCCGGGGAGATAAGCTTCCCGGGATATTTTTCTGCGCAAACTATTGTTCAGCGCTGCATTACCAGGTTGAAAAAGCGCAAAATAGGCTGTATAATGATATAAGGAGCGCACTATATGGTACAGCTACGCGATGTCTATAAGTTTTATGGCAAACGTTCGCAGACGGTACGCGCCCTCGACGGTGTCAGCCTTGATGTAAAAAAGGGCGAGTTTGTCTCCGTCATCGGCCCGTCAGGCTCGGGTAAAACATCACTGATGAACATCATCGGCTG
>JAVBMB010000114.1:0-7924 GCA_031552995.1 Oscillospiraceae bacterium | reverse complement strand
TAGCCGCACGCGACTATCATACATTAATTTTTTGTCGCTTTTCTCGCCCGCTTTGCGAGCAACCGAAAAGCATGACACATTATACCAACGCGCTTCGTCGTGAACTCTTCTGCCGCGCCGGACGCATGTCTCATTTCGCCCCACGCCTGTATATTACAGCAGTTTACGCGCGCAAACGGTCGCTATCAGCCGCGCCGGCATAAGCTCCGCTATACAATTATATTTCTGCAAATCATTATTTATGAATGGACGATTACGATGTCAGGCAACAAAATTATCCGCCTCGGGGGGTTATTCCTCGCGGCGGCACTCGGCGGCATAACTGCCGTATACCGCGCTCGTCTGGCCGAGGATGCCGATACGGTGTTCCGCGGCGGGCTGACATACAGCCCCGGATATCTTTTATATGTAATAATCGGCTGCGCCGCGCTGCTGCTTGTGCTTGCGCTGCTGTCATACACCGGCCAGCGCGGCAAGTATCGCGCCCCCGGCAAGGCCTACGCGGCGGCTGTCGCGCTGTCGGCATTGCTTATCATTGCTTCTGCCGTTAAACTGTTTCTCGAAGCCGCCGACCTGACGGTCATAGTTGTCATTCAGCTTATATTCCTGTTTGTCTGCGCCGTCACTATGCTGCTGCGCCTTAAAAGCGGTGAGAAAAACCCCATATCCGGCGTGTTTTCGCTTTTCCCTGTCTACTATCTCTGCCTATTTCTGCTGCTGTTCTACCGTGAAAACGCCAAAAACCCGTCCGTCGTAAGCTTCGCGTTCGAAATCCTTTGCGTATTCGCGCTGCTTCTTGCAATATATACGCTTGCCTCCATGAAGTTCGAGCGCCCCAAAGAGCGCAGTCAGGTATTCTTTTGCCTGCTCAGCACGTTTTTTGTCTCGATGGAGCTTTTCAGCGCCTATTTCGAATCGGCGCTCGTGTTCCAAGTACCCGGTATGTCGGCCGGCACGCTCATCATGCTTGGCGGCATGGGCCTTTACGCCGCAGCGGGAATCTTCACGACGCCGGTCAGCTTTTTTGCGGTTTCTGCCGCACCTGCCGATAATATTGCTGTGCCTCCCGATGAGGTAATCTATTCCGATTTGAAGGCCGACCTGTTGATTTCAGCTCTCCCTGCCGACTACGACCCCGAAAATGACTTATTAGTCTCTTCCGGCGAGCAGTCCGGCGCAGTCCCGCCGGACGACACCTCGCCGGGAAGCGACCCCGGCGGCGACGACAAAAACTAAACACAGGATAAAAAACGCGCCGTTCCCGAAATGGGGACGGCGCGTTTTTTCATCAATTACAATTGCGCGGCGCTACATATAAAACTCCTTGCCCAGCACCGTCGAAAACTCCATCAGCATGTGGTCATATTCCCCGGCATAATCCACCCTCACCGCGCCAAGCGGCATAACATCGCCGTCCAGGTTTCGGCACAGCGTCACGCACGCCGACGTACCCTCATTCGGCCGGCTTGTCAGGACAAGACTTCCCCTGTGCCTTCGCGCAAACGCATCGACAAGCGCAAGGCCAAAGCCCGCGCCGTTCCATCCGCCGTACTCGGCGGGCGCCATCGCGCTGTATTTCATAAACACCTGTTTCAGCCTGTGGTTCTCTATTCCGCAGCCGCTGTCGCTGACCGTAATGCTGTAGTTCTCATTCTTGTCAGACAACACAATGCTGATTTTCCGACGGTCGCCAATGGCAATCAAGCTGTTCGACAGCAAATTAAGCAGCATCCGTTCAAGCTTTTCGCGGTCAACTCGGCACGGAAGCGGATAATCAGGCACGCTGACCGTCAGCTTAACGCCGCATTTCTCCATAACCGGCCGCAGCTTGTTTTCAATTTCGCGCACGAATGTAGCGGCATCCAAATCAACCGGCTTCAGCACAAGCGCGCTGTTTTTCGCCAGGGCCAAATCCTGAATATTGCGCGTCAACCGCATCAGGCGGAAGATGCTCTGCTTCATTATGCCAAGCTGCGCCCTGTCGGCCGACGATTGCTCAAGGTTTTTCACCACCGGCAGCATCAGCGCAAGGGAGTTGTTCATCTCGCGGCTGACCAGTTCGGCAGTGTTTTGGCTCATAAACGCGTCAATATCCATACTAAGCGGCATCATCGTTATGTGTATGTTGCCCTCGACTTTTTCGCTGTCGCACATAAAACCGCGGTCACCGATAATGCACTCAAAGCTGTATGGCGTGTCGCTTTGCGCACTCGCAACAACAGTCGCCGCTATCCTGTCGGCGATAAAGTCGTTCAGGTTGCGGCCGACAAGATCCTCCCCTATCAGCAGCGTCAACCCTCCCGAGATAAAAATTACACGTCCGGCTGGGGTACACACGACGAGAAGTTCCTCCCCGCCGCCTTGGCCGAACGGCAAATCAAAGCCCGACATCCCGCTTAAAAAGTTCATACTGTGTACCCTTTCATCTTGTGGGTAATATTTAAACGTAAAAATATATTTTTTCGACACGTTTCGACATAAAACCTTATTTGTAATAATAGCCTATTTCCTTCATCAAATCAAGCAAATTCCTATGCGCAATTATAGTCCCTCTCGCCTTGCTTTTCAATGATATATAAGATATACTGATGTAGGGCAGGGGCCCACAATTACATTTGGAGGCACAAAATATGACGATGAAAATTGGTATCAACGGATTCGGCCGCATTGGCAGGCTGATATTCAGGGCCGGTCTGGAAAAAGGCGGTTTTGACTTTGTAGGTATCAACAACCCCTTCATGCCACCCGACTATATGGCATATCTGCTCAAATACGACACCGTCCACGGCAGATTCAACGGCACGGTGGACTATACCGAGAATACACTTATCGTCAACGGAAAAGAAATTAAGATATATCAGGAGCTTGATCCGGCGAACATCCCCTGGGGCGAGATTGGCGCTGATTACATCATCGAATCCACCGGCAAGTTTACTACGGCCGAAAAAGCGCAGGCCCACCTTAAGTCCGGCGCAAAAAAGGTTATGATTACAGCCCCCAGCACCGACGCGCCGATGTTCGTCATGGGTGTCAATCACACCTCATACGATTCCAAGTCGATGCCTGTCGTTTCGAACGCGTCCTGCACAACAAACTGCCTCGCTCCCGTCGCCAAGGTTCTGCACGATAATTTCGGCATCGCCTCCGGCCTGATGACCACAGTTCATTCGACGACGAACTCACAGACGACTGTCGACACCATGATAAACTCAAAGGACTGGAAAGACGGCCGCGCCGCCTCCGCCAACATCATCCCGTCGTCAACCGGCGCCGCCAAGGCTGTCGGCAAAGTCATACCCGCACTTAACGGAAAGCTCACCGGCATGGCATTCCGCGTGCCTACGCTCGACGTCTCTGTCGTCGACCTCACCGTCAATCTTGTAAAGCCGACAACCTATGCCGATATCTGCGCCGCGATGAAAGCCGCCAGCGAAGGCGAGCTTAAGGGCATACTCGGCTACACGAAGGACAAGGTTGTCTCAAGCGACTTCATTGGCGAGTGCTGTCCCAGCGTCTTTGACGAGACTGCCGGCATTGCTCTCACCGATACATTCTATAAAATTGTCTCGTGGTATGACAATGAATGGGGCTACAGCTGCAATGTTCTCAACATGCTTTGCTACATGTTTGGGCAGGATAACGCGTAAAATCACATTTTCGTCCATTAAAAGCGGGCTTTTGCCCGCTTTTAATTTTCGTCCGCCAATCTCCGCGCCGGCTTGTCGTTTTTTATCAACGCGCCAAACTGCTGTATATGGTGCAGCTATTATTTTTAGCTGAAATTTTCAAATAAATATGGAGTATTTCGGCGAAATGATGTAAAATATAGGTTAAGCTTGAAGTGAATGGAAACACATGCAGTCATTTCCGGCTTGCCGGCGCAATATATGGGCAAAATATCCATAATGTCCATTTTCTGCTATACATTGCACCAAGCCCGGCCTGTCACAACACAAAGATAATAGGAGCATATATTGTGATTTGCAAACTTGTTACGTCCGAAAATATCGCAGCATATGAGGCATTTATTGCCGCCCATCCAAAGGGGCATTTTTTGCAGTCGTCCTTGTGGGCAAAGGTCAAGCCAAGCTGGAAGTGGCAAGCGGTGCTCGCCCAGACCGCCAGCGGCGAAATACGCGGCGCGATGAGCGTGCTTGTCCGCAAGATGCCCGGCCTGCCGTACACGCTGATGTACTCGGCCAGAGGCCCGGTGTGCGACCCTCACGACACGCAGGCGCTTGCCGAGCTGACACGCGCGATGGCCGGCCTTGCCAAGCGCTTTAGCGCCTACGCACTTAAAATTGACCCCGATATCCCAAGCGGCGACAGCGAGTTCATCTCTTCCATGACGTCGCTGGGCTATCATCACAGCCCGGTGCAAAAAAACTTCGACGGTATTCAGCCGGGGTATGTTTTCCGTCTGGATATTCGCGGCAAAACCGAGGAAGAGCTGCTGGCGGCGTTCCACTCAAAGACCCGCTATAACCTGCGCCTGTCTGTGCGCAAGGGCGTCACCGTGCGGCAGTGCGGCAAGGAGATGCTCACCGCTTTCTCCGAAATCATGAAAGAGACCGGCGACCGCGACGGCTTTATCGTGCGCGGCCGGCAGTACTTCGAGACGATGCTCGACTCGCTTGGAGAGCACGCCCGGCTTTATATGGCCTTTCATGAGGACAAGCCTGTTGCCGGCACGCTCGCCGTTCACTTCGGCAACAAGGTGTGGTATCTGTACGGCGCGTCGTCAAACGCGCACCGCAACGTCATGCCCAATTATCAGCTGCAATGGAGCATGATTAAGTGGGCGCTCGAACTCGGGTGTGACATCTATGATTTTCGCGGCGTATCCGGCGACCTTACGCCGGAAAACCCGCTGTACGGGCTTTACCTGTTCAAAAAAGGCTTCTCGGGTGACCTGTGCGAGTTCTGCGGCGAGTTCGAAATGGTTTACAAGCCGTTTGTCAACTGGATGATGACCCGCGGCCTCAGCTTCGCGCGTAAGGCCAGGCGGATGCTCACACTCAAGAAAAGTCAGTCCGGCGAGGTAAAGCCCGCCGAGCTGTGACCAGAAGTTCGTTTTCAACGCCATCAGTTTGCCGGCGCCGCGCCGGACAGGGGGTATTATATGAAACGCCTTACCGTAGACAGAGAGAAAATCATCGCCAACATCGAGCATATTAAGCAGGTCTCTCAGTGCGAGAACATGATAGCCGTACTCAAGGCCAACGCCTACGGCCTCGACATGCGTCAGATGGCCGACCTCCTGCGCGAAAACCGTGTGCGCCGCTTCGCCGTCACCGACCCCACCGACGCACTCAGGCTTCGCGACTGGGGCTTTGGCGAGGAGGAGATTCTTGTCCTGCGCTCAACGGCGTGCGAAGAGGATATCCGCGATATCCTGTCGGCGTGCGCCACGGCGACGATAGGCAGCTACGACGCCGCTGTCTCGCTCAACGGCATCGCCGAAGGCCAGGGGATTATGTGTGACGCGCACATAAAAATTGACACCGGGATGGGCCGCTATGGCTTCGAGCCGGGCGAGATTGAACGCATCCTGTCGGTATACCGTTTTATGTCAAACCTCAACGTCACCGGCATGTACACCCATTACGCCAATGCCTTCAACAGCAAGAAGAAAACATTCGTCCAGTACGAAGCATTTGTCGCGCTGACAAAAAAAATACAGGAAGCCGGGTTTTCACCCGGCCTGCTGCACGCGTCGAACAGCGCCGCCGTGCTGCGCTGCAAAGTGCCGTCGCTTGATGCCGTCCGCGTCGGCTCGGCCATCGGCGGCCGCATGACCGCCAAGGGCGACTATGGCCTGTGCAAGGTCGGCCGTCTCGAAAGTACCGTCGCCGAAATCCGCTGGCTGCCGTCCGGGCATCCCGTCGGCTACGGCAGCGCGTTCGTCACAAAAAAGCCTACAAAAATTGCCATCATCCCCATCGGAACCGGCGACGGCTTTATGACGGAAAAAATGCGCGACAGCTATCGTTTCAAGGATACCGTCCGCTACATCGGCTCGGCTTTATTGGGCTTTGTCAAAGGCAGGCGCTATTATGTCGCGGTAAACGGTAAAAAAGCGCGCGTTCTCGGCCATGTCGGTATCAACCACACAACGGTTGACGTCACCGATATCGACTGCGCCGCCGGCTCCCCCGCCCACTTCGACGTGTCGCCGACATACGTCCCGCCGGGCATTGACCGCATCTATGTCTGATACGCCGCGCCGCATCCCGGGCGCGCCGCTGCTTAACGGCCTGCTCGACCTGTCAGGCGAACATGCGCTTCGCTGCCACATGCCCGGCCACAAGGGGCGCGGCATGGGTGATATTTTCGATTCGATATTCACGATAGACTATACCGAAATCGATACCACCGGCAATCTGTATGGCGAAAACGGTCTCATCCAGCAGGCCGAGCTCGAGTGCGCCATGTATTATGGCATGGACCGCTGCTTTTTCATGACCTGCGGCGCAACCCAGGGCATAAAAGCGGCGATCGCCGCGCTGTGTCCTCCCGGCTCACCTCTTGTTGTCGACCGCAACTGCCACATGAGCGTCATTGACACCTGCGCCATGCTCGACCTGTCCCCGAGCTATGTGTGGCCCGCATTTGATGCCCTGTCCGGTGTCAGCGGGGATATTTCACCCTCTGCTCTAACGCTGGCTCTGCGGCAGTCAGGCGCCGCCGCCGCTATAGTCACAAGCCCTACATACTATGGTGCGCTGCTCGATATTGCATCGCTTGCATCAGCCGCGCACGAATGCGGCGCCGCTCTTATTGTCGACGCGGCGCACGGCTCTCACCTTCGCGCGTGCGGCATAGATGACCCCGCCGCGCAAAGCGCCGACATCGTCATATTTTCCGCCCACAAGACCCTTCGCGCCATGACGCAGGGCGCATACTTGCTAAGCCGCGGCTTTACGGCGCCGTTTTACGAAAATCTGCGCCGCCTGACGGCGCTTTTTGGCACATCCTCGCCATCTTATCCCATAATGGCCTCGCTCGATTACGCCCGCGCCATGCTGCAAAATGACGGCGGAAGATATGCGCTCGCCGCGCAGTGCGCCGATAGTTTCATGCGCCGTCTGGCCGCGTCAACGCCGTTTCTCCCCGTTATCCCAATGGAAAACCCACGCGACCCCTGCCGGCTTTCGATATTGACCTCACCCGGCGGCATATCCGGCACGTCGGCCGCCCTGTCACTTCGCGCCGCCGGCATCGAGGCCGAGATGAGTGACAGATCCAGCGTAACGCTGATTCACACGGCGGACGGCACCTTGAGCGACCTGAACCGCATATACGCGGCGCTGTCGTCGCTCGAACCGCACCCCGTTCCGCTGCCGCGCCACTCTCCGCCGCCCCGTCCGCGGCGCGTAATCTCACCGCGGCAGGCATATTTCTCGCCTTATACGGCTGTCCCTCTCGCAAACTGCCGCGGGAAAATCGCCGCCCGCCCGATAAGTCCCTACCCTCCCGGGGTGCCCGTCATAGCCGCCGGGGAAGAAATCGATGATTTATGCGTTGAATATTTGCTCAATAAAGGTTATAATGAAGTAGACAAGTTAGTATGCATTAGTATATAGAATGTATTAAGGAGGGCTGATTATGAAAGTTATCATTGCTATTCTCAACGCCGACGACGCCCCGGTCGTCATTCAGAACCTGATGAAAGAGGGGTATTCGGTAACAAAGCTCTCAACTACGGGCGGCTTCCTCCGCGCCGGCAACGTCACCGTCCTCATCGGTATTGATGAAAGCCGTGTCCAGGCCGTTATAGACATAATCGGCAAATACTCAAAAAGCAGCAAGCATTTCATCCCCACCACGACAGAAGCAGGCATCAACTACTACCCGTCCATGCCTGTTGAGGTTGTTGTCGGAGGCGCAACGATATTTGTCCTTGATGTCGACAGGTTTGAAA
>JAVBMB010000099.1:0-17460 GCA_031552995.1 Oscillospiraceae bacterium | reverse complement strand
CAAAAACGGCGAGTACGGGGCGACCGGCTTTTCGGCCACCGGTTTTGTGAGCAGATATTCTTTAAGCTTTGTGATCTGGTCGGTTATACCCCGCATATTGCACAGGTTCCATTCGAGCTCCAGTCCGTCGCGGCTCTTGCGCGTGCCGTAAAGGGCGAATTTCCATGTAAAGCTGTCCGGCTGCAAGCCGCGCAGCGCTCCGTAAGTGTATTGGTGTCCAATATGATTCCTCCATATGTAGATTTACGCCAAAACAGCCCGGTCGACGCCGGGCTGCTTGCGATTTGGCTTAAATGATTATAGCGAAATACTGACGCTTTTTCAACACCAATAGATCCGGATGGATTGTCATAGTGATGATCCATTTTTTGTACAATGTAAAAATTATTTTCAAAATGAAAGATTCGTCAAATCGTCTGCGCTTTTATTCTTTGAAGGCATCCAAAACACAACGCCCCGGGCATTCATTGATTGTCAGAGGCGGAACCGCACCTTGATAATTTCATAAACTTCCTCAATACAACCCCCATGGGCGAGCGGCTATCCCTCCGGACGACAGCCGGAGCTATGAGCACTAAAACGCGGATGACTTCCGCGTACGCCAAAACTCCTATGGGGCTATTATGGGACTTCCGCCTGGCTAACGTCATGTCAAGGGGCGGCCCCGCATCAGAATGCGGGGAGAGCGCAAAGAGCGCGTCTATGGCCTGTTCGCCGCAGGCGTTGAGGAGCGGTCGACTATAAAGTAAACGCAGCAACTATTCCTTGAAGAACTGCAAATGTTTGATATAATTATTGGCAAGCACTGAGTTCACCAGCCAATAATTATGGAAGGAGTCACATGGTTACAATCACTAAACAAGACTTAATTCGGCTGGGTTACGGCAATTCTTACGCCGCTTACATCATGCGGGAAGCAAAGAAGCTTATGGTCAAGAAAGGATTCGTCTTTTACGAGTCTAAAAAGCTTAATCGCGTACCGCGTGAAGCTGTTGAAGAAGTGCTGGGGATGGCGTTACCAAATGATGTGTTATCTACGTCACCAAAAAAATGAGGTGACACATTATGTCAAATGATCCTATCAAAAAAGCAGAGAACGGTACATATTATTTCCGAATCCATATGGGGATTGATTCTTGCGGCAAACGCAAACAAAAATACTGCAGTGGGTTCAAGACAAAAAAAGAAGCACGCGACGAATACTGTAAGCTCAATATAAGTAAAGACGAGTTTCCTGAGAAAGAACAGGAACCTGAGAAGGAATCCTTGCGATTCGGCGAGTACATAGATCAAATCTTTTTGCCATGGTATAAGTCGCAGGTTAAAGAACAGACCTATGATTCGCGAAGATCTACTATAAACAAAAACTTCAAGTTTTTTAGCAAAATGCCTATAACCAGTATTGAACCAATCCATGTGCAGCAATGGCAACTGAAGCTATCCAAAACGCAATCGCCCTCATATGTCCGTCTTGTGCAAGGTATTTTTTCAATAGCAATGGATAGGGCAGTCGTCTTGCATCTTGCGAAAAGCAATCCATCGAAAATAATTGGCAATGTCAAAAAGCAGAAGGTCAAAATTGATTTTTGGACAAAGGAAGAATTTGAAAAAATCATTTCACTCATCGACACAGATGATTACTATCAATTCTTTCTTTATGTAGCCCTCTGGCTTCTGTTTATGACGGGAATGAGGGTCGGTGAGGCTACCGCGCTCCAATGGAAAGATATTGATCTGGAAACCGGAGTGGTCAGCATAACAAAAACGCTGCTATATAAAAGTCAAAAAGAGTACAAATTCTCTGACCCCAAGACAAAGGCAAGCGCCAGACAGATTGTACTTGACCCCGATACGATTTCCTTGATGAAAGAATGGCAGATCAAACAAGAAAAAGTGCTCCGCAATACGAAATTCGTACTTTCGTATAACGGAGCACCAACCCAAAAGCATACTCTTGCCCACGCCATCACACGCTATGCAAAAGCAGCTGAAGTTCACCGCATCAGGATTCACGATCTTCGTCACTCGCATGCTTCCCTGCTGATACGATTGGGCGAAAATCCTCTCATCATCAGAGATCGTTTGGGGCACGAGGACATTGAAACAACGCTGGGGACTTATGGACATCTTTACCCTAACACGAACTTTGAGGTGGCAAGCAAGCTGAAAGGTGTTCTCAATATTAAAGCTAATGAGGACAAACTTAGCTCTCCAACAAAGAATCAATTCACAGCAGCGTTTAAACAAAATGTGCAATAAATGTGCAATGAAAAAAGTAAAAACCCCGGAACCCTTGATATATCAAGGGTTCCGGGCCGGCAGTTCCTACTCCCACTCGATTGTGGCCGGGGGTTTGCTTGTGATATCGTAGCATATCCTGTTTATATGGCCGACCTCGTTCACTATCCTGTTCGACGCCTTCTCAAGCACCTCATACGGGATCCTCGCCCACTGCGCCGTCATAAAGTCGACCGTCTCGACACCGCGCAGTGCCAGCGTATAGTCATATGTGCGCTCATCACCCATCACTCCGACGCTGCGCACATTCGTCAGCACCGCGAAGTATTGATTTATGCACCTGTCCAGCCCGGCCGCCGCGATCTCCTCCCGGAATATCGCATCAGCTTCGCGCAAAATAGCCAGCTTCGGCTCGGTAACCTCTCCGATAACCCTGATGCCAAGGCCGGGGCCGGGGAAGGGCTGACGCCAGACAAGCGCCTCCGGCAACCCAAGCTCGATACCCAGCTGACGGACCTCGTCCTTAAACAGCGCGCGCAGCGGCTCGACAATCTCTTTAAAATCCACATGGTCCGGCAGCCCGCCGACATTGTGATGGCTCTTTATAACAGCGGCGTCGCCGACGCCGCTCTCGACGACGTCAGGGTATATCGTGCCCTGTGCCAGGAAATCGACCTTGCCGATTTTTCTGGCCTCCTCCTCGAATACACGGATGAACTCCTCACCGATTATTTTGCGTTTTGTTTCCGGATCGGTCACCCCGGACAGGCGCGTAAGGAAGCGCTCGCGCGCATCCACCCTGATAAACCTGGCGGAAAACACCTTCATAGCCTTTTCGACCTCATCGCCCTCGTTCTTGCGCATAAGGCCGGTGTCGACGAACACGCACGTCAGCTGGCTGCCTACAGCCCGGCTGAGAAGCGCGGCGGCAACAGTGCTGTCCACCCCGCCGGAAAGCGCCAAAAGCACCTTTCCGCATCCGATTTTTTCTTTCAGCTCGTCGATGGCCAGCTTGGAATACTCACCCATCTGCCACGAATCACTCATGCCGGATATGTTAAACAGAAAATTGCGCAATATTTCGTTGCCGTTTACGGTGTGCATCACCTCGGGGTGGAACTGCACGCCGTATATCTTTTTCTCGGCGTTTTCCATCGCGGCAACATCGCAGTCGCAGGTTTTCGCTGTCGAAACAAATCCCTCCGGAAGCTTGTCGACTTCGACACCGTGGCTCATCCAGCATACCGAGCTGCGCGGCACGCCGCCAAACAGCATGCTGTTGCCGCTGTGCGTAACCTCAACCTTGCCGTATTCCCTTGTTCCGGGGTTTGTACACACCCCGCCAAGCAGATGCGCGATAAGCTGCTGCCCGTAGCATATGCCTAAAATCGGCAGACCAATCTCAAAGACCTGCCGGTCTATCATCGGCGCCCCGGGCTCAAAAACCGTCGCCGGCCCGCCCGAAAATATCAGCGCGCCAGGCTTGTACTCCTTTATTTTCTCCATAAGCTTGCCATATGGCGCTATTTCGCAGTACACGCCGCATTCGCGGACACGACGGGCGATAAGCAGGCTGTACTGCCCGCCGAAATCCACGACTAACACACGGTCTTTTGCCTCCATCAGACACCTCCGACTAAAATGTTTCTTACCTTTATATTTTTACATAAACGTCAAAAAATAGCAACTATTTTTGTTTGGAATAATCACCCGTCTTTTATGAAAAACTATCCATACCTAACATTAAAGTTTGTGATCAGGAGGAGTATCCCTATGAAGAGCAATAAAAAAGCGGCGGTGCTTGTCGCGGTGACGCTGAGCGTGATGACCGTCATGGCGGCGTTTTCGCCGGCATTTGCGCTGTTCGGCAAAAAGACGGAGACCCTGGCGGTTTCAGCCTTTGCCAAAACACAGGGCACAGGCTCGCTGATAACGTTCAGCGAAAGCGATTTCACATCCCGTGTCAGCGGCGGAGAAAAGCTTGACTCGATTGTAATTTCGGCGCTGCCCACCGGAGGAATACTGCGCCTTGCCGGGCGGGAGCTTGTGCGCGGCGAGGCCGTGAGCGCTTCGGCGCTGGGCACGCTGTGCTTTGTCCCCGATGACGCGGCGGCCGATATCAGCACGACATTCAAGTTCCTGCCGGTGTTCGCCAAGTCCGGCGCCGCCTCACAAGAGGCAACAGTGACCATCAACCTTAGCGACAAAAAGAACTCAGCGCCCGTAGCGCTGGATCTCGAGTTCTCGACGTACACAGATGTGCGCCTGTGCGCCGAGCTGAAGTATAAAGACGCGGACGGAGACGAGTGCACATTCACAATCGCCTCAAGCCCAAAGCGTGGTACGGTTGAAGTTGCCGACAGTGGATTTTTGTATACGCCGTCGAAGGGCAAGAACGGCAGCGACAGCTTTACCTACACCGCCACTGATTCGCGCGGGAATGTCTCGGCGGCCGCGACTGTGCAGATAGATGTGCGCAAGCGTCCGTCGAAAGATGTGTTCCAGTATACCGATATGCAAAACAGCCCGGCTCACTTTGCCGCGCTTTACCTGCGTGACCACGGCGTGCTGATAGGAGAGACGATAGGGGCCGAAAACTTCCTTTATCCCTCAAAACCTGTCAGCCGCGCCGAGTTTGTTACACTTGTCGCCGCGATAACCGAGCTGGCGCTTCCGACGATGTCTGTCGGCACCGGCCTTGCCGACAATGCCGATATCCCTGTGTGGGCGCAGCCGTATGTTGTAGCGGCCGTCAGCTCGGGGCTGGTGTTCGGCGAAAAATCTGACGACGGCAACAGTGTGTTCCGCGCCGACGACGGTATAACCCGCGCCGAAGCCGCAAGCATAATCAACCGTGCTCTTGGCCTTGCCAACGACGGGCGCGGCCTGCTGTTTGCCGACAATGCCAACGTGCCGACATGGGCGACCCAGGCTGTAATCAACGCAACAGCCGCGGAAATTATGCCGGTGTTTGCCGATAACACTGTGCGCGCGAATGCGACTGTAACACGGCAGGATGCCGCAGACATGCTGTATCATATGGTTTGCTATATTGAGGAAAGTGAAAAAACCGGCGGCCTGTTCGATTTCTTAAAGTAACTGCGGACTGTAGACAGCGCATAAGGTGTTTACCGGTCAGCCGGGCTTCATACCTTTTGCGCTGTCACAAGAAAACGGGCGGCAGGCAACCGTCTCAATTATCGGGCCATGGCGTTCGATACCACGAAGGCGTTCCGCCGCGGCGGGGCACTTCGTGGTTTTTTTGTTGCGCAGTCACCCCGCATACGGCATATCACGCCGAAGCGCAGGCCGGCGCGGCCTCAAACAAAGCCGCAGGGTTTTTACCTTGCGGCTTATGCTTTTCACCTTAAAATGTATTCAAGATGCCTGTCAAGCGGCTCGCTTTCGTAGAGCGCGGCATCGATTTCCCCGGCGTCATGACAGCCAAGGGAGAGATAAAACGCCACTGTCTCTTCGGCCGGGGCGGCTGAAATATACAGCCTGCGCGCACGAAGACGCCTCGCCTCGCCGCACGACATGGCAAACAGCTTTTTGCCGATTCCGCGGCTGCGAAACCCCGCCGAGACGTGAAACGAGCTTAGCTGAATATAGCGCATCCCGCCAAACAGCCTGTTTGGAAGCACAGCAAAGCCTACTAGCGCGCCGTCGCAATATGCGCCGAGCACCGCCCCTCCGAGCGAGACGCAGCGCGCAAGCTCCCGCGTTTTCTCCGCTTTCCGCTCGGCGCTCCAGTCCTCCTCAGATATCTCGTCCTTCAGCGCCCATACCCCGTTTTCACACCGCCAGCAGCGGTTTATACGCTGAAAGCGCACAAAAGAATCCAGCAGGCCGGATGCGCAGTCATCTCTGCCAAGCGCCCTGAATATGATGCCGTCAGTCATCAGGCGCACTGCCTTTCACTCTGGTGCTCCGCCATGCGCTTCGGGCAGCGTGGGGCGCGCGCTTATTGTGCGGAAATTGAAATAGTTCACCATGCCCGGCCGCGCGCCGGACGGTTTTTTAACGTGACGCGCCAGAGTGCAGTCAACGGCAACTCTGCCGGACTGCGCTGCCGACGAATAATACGCCGCCAGCGCCGCCGCCTGCTCTATCACCGCGTCATCCGGCTCTCGCCCGCCGCACTCGACAATTACATGAGCGCCGGGAATATTTCGCGCATGAAGCCACAGGTCATTTTTGGCGGCAAACTCACGCGTCAGGTAATCGTTTTCTACATTATTGCGGCCGACGTAGGCTGTAAAGCCGTCACAAAGCACGTACTTGCGCGGCGAAAAGGCCGGGGCCTTCGGCTTTGTTTTGCCGTGAGCCTTTATATACCGTGCCGCAACCAGCTCGTTTTTAATCTCGTCAATCTCACGCGCATCGCTTGCCTGCGCTATTGAGTAGAGAACATTTTCGATGTAGCCCAGCTCGCTTTCGCCAAGCTCAACCTGCTCGCCCAGCACCTGCTCGGCGTTTTTCATCCGCGCATATTTTTTATACAGCCGCTGCGCGTTCTGTTGCGGCGTCAGTGTGCCGTCCAGCGATATGGTGGTCTGCCTCAGCTCCGGGTCAAAGTAATCGGTCACGGTCACGGCGTCGTCACCAGGCTTTATGGCGTGCAGGTTCGCCGTAATCAGGTCCGCCTTCGCCTTAAGCTCCTCGCGCGCCCGTGCCTGAGCAAGCTCCTGCCGCTGCCCGGCCAACTTGCGCTCCAGACGGTTTTTCGCCGTCTGCATCGTCTTTACCATCGCTCCACACGCATTTTTTATCGCCTGCGCATTTGCCCTGCCGCGGTAAAAATCATCGAGCAGCGCTGAAAACCCCGGCCACTGCCGGCACTCGGCCGTTGTAAGCTCCACAGGGGAAATATCGGCGTATTCGCCCGCGCGGATGACCATAAACGGAAGCGGCCGGCATGCGACAAGCCCCTTAATGACTGTGCTGAGCTCTTCGCCGCCCCTGAAACGCGCCTCAGCCTCGCGCAGGAGAGCGGGGGAGAGGCCGACAGCCCGTTTTATGATGTACTCGGCGGCCTCTCCGCTGCGCACCGCCTCGGCGCACAGCTCGGCAAGCTCGGCATCGCCCATAGCGTCAAGCGACGGCTTGCCCTGCGCGGGAGGCAGGCGGTACAGCAAGCCGGGCTGCACAGGGCGTGGCGAATCGTCTGCGCCAATATTTTTCATGCAGGCGAGTATATGCCCGTCCTGCTCGATCAAAATCAAGTTTGTCATGCGCCCGGTAAGCTCGCAAATCAGCTTCTTTTCGGTTATGTCGCCCATCTCGGTCGCCGATGATATCGTCAGCGTGATTATGCGCTCTGCTTTAGGCTGGCTGACCGACAGAACTCTGCCGCCGCTGAGATGCTTGCGCAGAAGCATACAAAAAACAGGCGGTGTGTCGGGATTCTCCCTCTTTGTATCTGTAAGATGAACACGCGCGTCATTCCCGCATGAGATAAGCAGCTTAACCGGCACCGCGCCGCGCATGCTGAGTACCACGCAGTCGCGCGCAGGCATGTGGATTTTATCGACGCGCGCCTGGGCAAGCTCGTTGTTCAGCTCACACACGAGCCCGCGTATCATAAGGCTGTCAAGCGGCAAGGTAAGTCCTCCTCAATGCGTAAAATAAGTAAAAGCTTGCATACCATAAGATAAATGAAACGCATGTTATATTTATCGTTCCCCGGCATACTTTCTTAAAGCTAATGCCTGTATCCCTCAAGCATGCGCAATATATCAAGCGCGTCCTTCGCGTCCCCTCCCGAATATGCCTGACCTTGCGCGATGCGCCGATAGCGCCGTACAAGCATATCGATGTACTCGAGGAACAGCGGGTCGCGCGTCATAGCCTGCGAAAAAAGGAAATGCCGCGTATCGCCGCAATAGCCCCCGCCGCCGCGGGCCGCGATGGCGCAGTACAGCCTGTTGCCTTCGCGCGCAAGTGATTCAGCCTCGATGCCGTATCCGCTTTCCGCCAAAAAGGTACGCAGCGCTTCAGCGCGGCTCTGCGGCTGCATTACGATAAGGTGCTGCCCGCATGCCGTCCAGGGCGCGGCGCGAAGGATACCGGCAATTGTCTCTCCGCCCATGCCGCAAATCGTTATCGTATCGCATTCGCCGGGCAGAACACCGCCGAGCCCGTCGCACAGGCGCGTATCGATAACATTGCCAAGCTCCGCCCGCGCGATACTCTGCTTTGCCCTCGCAAGCGGCCCCGGGCGGATATCGCACGCCAGCGCGCGAAGCGCGCCGCGCCTGACAAGTGCAATCGGCAGCATGGCGTGGTCGCAGCCTATATCGGCGATATATTTGCCGCCCGACGCCATATCGGCACACAGCGCAAGCCTGGGCGTAAGATGCACACAAACACCTCCGAAAAAAACTCGGCAGCGGCTCGTTCGCCTCCCGCCGGACGAAAAAAACGGCCCCGGCAGCTTGCCGGGGCCGCGCATTGTTATTTGCCCTGAAAATATGCGTTGAGCTTGTCCACCAAAGCGTCGGCATCAGTGCCGTGTACCGCGCACGCCTCGGCGATGCTCTCGTTGCGGGACGACGGGCATCCCAAGCAGTGCATGCCTATTTCAAAGAAATACTCTGCCGTTCCGACATCGGTGTCAAGCACATCGCCAATAAGGCTTTCGGTCGTAACTACCACTATAGCACCTCCATATTAGTTTTTTTGCAAAGATAGTATACTACAAACGTAAAGAATTATCAATAGGGTTTCTACCCCATAAGCTTAAGAATCGTGCGGTATGTGATATTCGGCACGTTGCAGAATGTGTGGCGCATGTCGACGCGCTCGGTAAACGTATGCCCGTCACGGCCGAAAGTGCCGATTGTGCACACAGGCATGTCGACGCGCAGTGACGGCGTGACATCGTATGTATACAGGCTGCCCCAGGCCGGCATATTCGCGCTCAGGTCAGGCGTCACATCGCGCTTTGGCGCGACGATAAAGCTCAGGTCGGCGATGTAGGGGTAGAACATCCGCGTGACTATTGTGCGTCCGGCAGTAGGGCGTATATCATCCACCGCCGCCTCCACCGCGTCAAGCAGCGCCGCCTGCCTCGGCTCGTCACGCGTTACGCTGCCGTGCGTGTGGAACACCGAGCCGAGGAACACGATGACGCACGGAGATTTGTCGCCGACATATGTCCACGCCTCGTCGATGACGCGGCAGCTGAACTGACGCAGGTCCATATCCGGCTGCGCCTTTTTCAGCGCGGCGGCAAAATCGGCAATGCCCTTTGTAAATGCCCCGCCGTGACGGGAGCGAAGCTCGGCATACAGCTCCTCCCATGTGCGCACCTTCGTTTTCCACGGCAGGCGCGAGTATTCGACCCGGTTTATCCGGCAATATTTTTCGTACTGCTCGTTAAGCCGCTTAATGACGGTGTCAAACGAATGCTCGGCCAACGCCTTGCTTTTCTTCACCACATCGTCGGGGAAAAGGCTATGCGTGAAGAAGTTGAAGCACGCCAGAGACGAAATTGCCGTCTGCACGGTATAGAACTCCTTTGTGTCGGCAAACCGCAGTGAAATCGGCGGGATTGTCGACTCGCCGAGGGCGACATCGCAAAAATCGGTATTAAGCGAGATATCGCGCGTTATTTCGCTGAGAAGCAGGTTGGGGTCAAGCCCCATGAACGCCTGGCCGACATGAGTCTCCTTGCCGATGGCATAAAAGCAGGGAAGCATCTTGCCGACACAGCCATAATAGATGTACCGGTTTGTGTCGCCGGGATTATAGTTTGTGGAATAGTCCGAGTTTATGCACGCCGCATATTCAAGCCCCTCGTCCAGCTTAAGCTGATACAGATGGTCGAGCGCCGTAATGACGCCGGTGCAGCTTACTTCCTCATCGCAGGTGTGAAGCCCGATGACGACGCCGTCAAGCTCTTCGGGGTGGCTTGCAAAGTATTCTACAATAAACATATGCCCCGCCGCACCTGATTTCATATCCAACGCTCCGCGGCCGAACATGTAATCTCCCGATTTTATATCATCGATGATATCTGGCGGCAGGTCAAGTTCAAGCAGCTTTTCGGGGAGGGCGTCGGGGTCGAGCGCCCACGGCTTTAACGGGCCATAGTCATCGATGGCGACCGTATCGGTGTGCGAAAGCAGCACGACAGCCTTGTTCGAGCTGCCTTTTGTGCCGCGCACCATCGCCAGCACACTGTGACGCCCGACAAAGTCATTTTTCGTAGGGAACATCCGCACATTTGCCGGGTTCCGCTTAAAGTAATCCAGCCCGTGGTAATAACCGAATATGAACTCGGCCATAGCGGTCTCCTGCCCCGGCTGTTGGTTTATGCTCGGGATCTTCACCATATCGCGCGTAAGGTTCCTGACTTGTTCATAACAGTCAAGCATATTCATGCTTTTACCTCCTGTCAGCTTTCTTTTAAGCCTTATAATAAAATTATACCACAGGCACAGGGGCATGCACAATTATGGCGGCAAAAAACGCGCCGCATGATATCGGCGCGTCAATCAGGCCGCTTTTTCTTGCCGAAAATCGAGTCCATCTTGCCGCGAATCCGCGCCCTGCGCTGCTCTGTCTCCTCGGGGCACGGCACAAAAACACCGTCTGTCAGGCGGAACACATCTCCCTCACGGCTGCCATGGGGAAGGCCGTCGACCGTCAGCTCATCGCCGCCGTCCCCGACCATACGGTACACGCCGCTCTCAACAGAATCAAGCACATATAAATCACCGGCGCTCGGTTTGCACATCTATCTCGCCTCCGTTTACAGAAATGACAATCGTTCCACGCAGGTCTGTGCGGTAGACTGCGGCATCGACCGCGTCAAGGGTTTCCGTCGTCTCGCGGTGAGGATGACCGTAGTCATTACCCTCCCCGCAGCAGATTACCGCAATTTTCGGCTTTAGCTTTGCAATATAATCCGGCGTCGAGCTTGTGCTGCTGCCGTGGTGCGCCACCTTCAGCACATCGACGCTTTCGGCGTCGGGCAGCAGCCTCTGCTCGATCTTCTTTTCGGCGTCGCCGGTCAACATCAGTTTAAAGCTGCCGAAACGCACCAGCATCACAAGCGAGCAGTTGTTCAAATCGCTTTGCTCTTCACCCTCGACGGGCGATAAAACTTCGATATCTGCATCGCCGAGCTCATAGCTGAGGCCGTCATAAGCGTACCCGGCATCGCAGCCGTTTCGCTCAATGGCGTCAAGCATCTTTTCAAAAGTCACCGTCGTGTGCTCTGCCTTCGGCATGATAAACAGCCCGACCTCAAACGCATCCAGCACCTCGGCCATTCCGCCTATATGGTCGGCGTGCGGGTGCGTCGCGGCGACGATATCAAGCTTCGAAATCCCTTGGGCCTTTATGTATTCAATAATCTTGCCGCCCGATTGCGATACCCCGGCGTCTATAAGCATCGCCTGCCCGCCGCAGGTCAGCAAAATGCTGTCTCCCTGCCCGACATCGATGAAATGCGCCGTAAAGTCGCCTTGCGCCGGCGTGTGGGGAGGCTCGGCAGTCAGCCGGCACGAGACGCCCGCGCACACGATAAATACAAGTATCAGCGCAGCCAGCAGAGCAATTTTCCTGGTTTGCATGCTTCCCCTCCCGCCCGGTTACAGCTTGCGCATAAAGCTTTGATAGAACTCGACGGCCAGCCCAAGGCTCTTTTCCTGCATATGCTCATCCGGGCCGTGCGCCGACGCGGCGTTTTCGGAGGACATTATAAACGGCGTGAACCGAAGCGTGCAGCCGCTGAGCTTTGAATAATGCCGGCTGTCGGTGTCGCCCGGCAGGATTATCGGTATGCACGGCAGGCGGGGGTATTGCTCCTCCAGCGTGCTGCACAGCAAGCTGTACATCGGGTGCGTCGTCGACGTCACCATCTCGCAGCTGACGCTGTTCTCTTCAAGCTCGACAGTGACAGGCAGGTCGGCAAGCAGGCCGGATATGTACTTGAGTATCGCCTCGGGGCTTTCTCCGGGCAACAGCCTGGCGTTGATAACGGCGGTCGCCTCGGATGGAATGACATTTTCGGCCGTGCCGCCCGCCATAATTGTCGGCGCAAGTGTAGAGCGCAGCATGGAAAGCGTCGCCGGGTCATTCTTAAACACTGTTGTAAGCAGGGGCTTTGTTATAGCAATGTTGCTTATGACAAGCCGTTTGCCGAATGTCATTGCGGGGAAGCTTGTGCGCAGATATTCGCGCGTCGACTTCAGCAACCTTATGCGCGGGTGCGCCGCCTCGATGCGGCAGACGGCCTCGGACAGTATTCCCAGGGTGGAATGCCTCTGCGGCAGGCCGGAATCCCCGCCCTGTGAACGGGCCGTCAGTGTGTAGCAGCAGTTTGCTTTTTCTCCGACGCCGATTAGCGCCGCCGCGACGTCATGGCGGTTCATGAACTTGTCGGATATATAGCCGCCCTCGTCCATCACAAGCTCAAACAGCAGCCCGCGCCTGCCAAGCAACTCCGCGATACTGGCGGCGCCCTGTTTGCCGCCGCCCTCCTCATCATGTCCAAATGCAAAATATATGTCTCTGCGCGGCTGATATCCATCGCGTATCAGCGTGCTGACGGCCTCCATCAGCGCGATGACATTTCCTTTACAATCTATCGCGCCGCGGCCGTACACGCGGCCGCCGCTAATCTGCCCGCCAAATGGCGGTTTTGTCCAGCCCTCACCCGCCGGCACCACGTCAAGATGCGCGCAGAACAAAACCGGCGACTCGGATGATTTGTCACGCCCCTTCCAACGCAGAAGCATACTGCCGGAATCCATCTCCAGCATCCCAAGCGTGTTGAAAGCCTGAGCGTATGCCGACTTTAAAAACCTGGCCTGCGCCTGTATCGCCGCCATATTCCCGGTGACAGTCTCGTACCGCAGCATTGACGACAGCCGCTCGGCCGCGCTGTGTGTTATCTCGGGGTCAGGCTTACGCTTAGCCATAGGCGACGGCCTGCGCAGGCTTCTGCCGCGCAGAGTTGCTTTTAGAAGCGTAGCGGCAATAAGCGCTGCAAGCGCTGCAATAAGCGCGATATTAATCCACACGCCAAAGCGCGCAACGACATTGCTGATGAAAATATCTATCGATGCTTTTAAATTAATGAGAAAACTTTCCATACCTCTGCCTCCCAGCTATCGCAGCGCCGCGATAACACGGCGTGCCTCCTCTATATCCTGCCCGATGCGGGCGGCAAGGCCGGCAGGAGAGCTGAAAGCCTGCTCCGGCCTGATGAACCTGATAAGCTCGACGCGGCATGTCATGCCGTAGGCGTCGCCGCTGTAATCGATGATGTGGCTCTCGATAGTGTCGCGCCCGCCGCCGAATGTCGGGCGGCGGCCAATATTCGTCACGGCGTCGTACACCGCGCCGTCTATTGTCACACGGGTGACGTACACGCCGCGCAGCGGAAGCAGCAGACCGGGCACAGCCGGGATATTGACCGTGGGATAGCCCAGCGCGCGCCCGTTTTTATGCCCGTTTTCAACAACACCCTCAAGCGCAAACGGCCTGCCCAGATGCCGGCAGACGGTCATCATATCGCCGACCTCGGCAAACGCGCGCACGGTTGTGGACGAAATGACCCTGCCCTCGCCGTCCAGCACAGGCGGGCAGACGGTTACACTTAACCCAGCCTCGCGCAGCAGTGCCGGAGTCCCGGCGGCGCGGCGTCCAAAGCGGAAATCCGCGCCGCAGACCGTTGCCACTGCGCCGTGCTCTTTTATCAGCATCCCGGCAAAATCAAGCGGAGGCATGTCTGCCATTTCGCGGTCGAACGGCAGCGAAATCACATCGTCCATGCCAAACGCAAGCAGCAACCTGCGCCGTTCTCCGTCCGATGTAATAAGCCGCGGAGCCGCCCCACGTACAAGGGCGCGCGGATGTACGTCAAATGTCAGCGCGACAGGTCTTGCGCCCGTCGCATGCCCTATATCGGCCGTCTGGCGCAATATTTCGGCATGTCCTCTGTGCACCCCGTCAAAAAAGCCGAGGGCGATTATATTGCCAGCCATAATTAATCCCCAATAAAAAACATCGTGTCGCAGGCGATTGCCGGGCCTCCGATATCCCGCCCGATGCCAGTCATAATGAACTCGCCCCCGCTGGTATAAACCCTGCACTTTACGCCGTGCGCCGGAATAGCGCCGCGGGCGATATGGAACGCGAACAGCGGCGCGCCTTTTTTTGCCCTCGAGTCCGCATTTTTTGTCAGCGTGACGCTGTCAAGGCCGCCGTAAAGCCTATCGGTCGGCACGAGCCGCGACGCGAGTTCACCCGCGCCGTGCAGCGCCTTTATCTCGTCCAGCCCCAAGGCGTCACTTACCGAAAAATCGCCGCACTCAGTGCGCCGCAGAGAAGTCATACACGCGCCGCAGCCGAGCGCGGCGCCGACATCATGGCAGAGCGTACGTATGTAAGTGCCTTTCGAGCATGTTATATCCAAATTAAAATCGCGCGCCGTCTCCGCCGGGTCTATCGCTGTCACGGCGTGAATCGTGACCGGCCGCGCCTCGCGCTCCACCTCAATCCCTCGCCTCGCCAGGTCATACAGCCGCCGGCCGCCGACCTGAACCGCCGAGTACATCGGCGGCAGCTGCATAATGCCGCCCCGAAACGTCTGCAGCACGCTGCACAGCGTGTCGCCGGTGACGGCGGCGGCGTTTTCCTCCATCACTTCTCCCCAGATATCTTGCGTCGCCGTGACAACGCCGGTTCTGAGCCCGGCGATGTACCGCTTGTCCAGCCCGCCGGCGTCGTCCGACGTCTTTGTGGCGTTGCCGAGTAAAATTACAAGCAGCCCCGTCGCCATCGGGTCAAGCGTGCCGGCGTGGCCGATACGTTTTTGCCTCATAATGCCGCGGAGCTTTGCGACGATGTCGTGCGAGGTAAAACCCTGCGGCTTGTCAAGCAGAAGAATGCCGTTATACATGTTTCAGCTCTGCCGCAATTTCAGCGGCGGCCGCGTCCGTCAGCATGGCGCGCGCTTCGTCTAAACCCTGCCGCATATTGCATCCGGCGGCTCTTGCGTGCCCGCCCCCGCCAAACGCCGCGCATATTCGGGATGCGTCAAGCGGTTTGTGCGTGCGCACCGACGCCTTGCATCCCGCGCCGTTTTTGTTTTCAATCAGCAATATGCCGCAGCACAGCCCCTCAAGGTTGATTATCAATGAGCTGAGGTTGTCCAAATCGTCCTCTGTAGCGCCGGCTTCATTAATCGCGCCGCGCGAAAGCACGCCCGCGCCAATCAGCCCGTCGTCGCTGAATATCAGGCTGTCGTATATGGTTTTTTCAATCGCAAAACGTGATTTTGTCTTTTTGCTGAAAAACTCTATGTTATATTTAACAAAATCTATACCCATAGTAATGCATTTGGCCGCTATATTGTGCGCCAGCGGCGTCGTGTTCGAGTACCGAAAGCACCCGGTATCCGTGGCAACGGACACATAAAACGCGTTCATCAGCTCGTGCGTCGGCTCGACATTCCACAGCTCAAGCAGCTGCCAGACAATCTCGCCGGTGGCGCAGGCATCCTCTCTTACATGGCTGACCTTGGCGAACAGCTTGTTTGACGGATGGTGGTCGAGGCATAAATCAATGCGCGCGCCATATTCCTCCATGCTTGGGCACAGAAGTGATAAATCGGCGATATCCACCGATATAATAAAGTCCGGCTCAAACCCCGGCTTGGGATAAAGCCCGTCCAAGAACTCATCAAAGCGGCTTGTCGAATCCTCATTCGGCGCGACAAAAGCCGTCTTGCCCATAAGACGGAGCAGACGGCATAACGCGGCAGCCGAACCTATGGTATCACCGTCCGGCCGCCGATGTGTCAATATAAGGCAGTTGTCGTTATTCTCCAGCACAGTCTTTGTCTCGACCAGCGAAATCTTCACACGCGTCTTCCTCTCTGCGGCGTTTTAACGCGCGAGGCGGCAAATGCCGCCCCGCGTACAGCGGCAAAACCTACTCGCCGTCCGGTGTCTCGGCGTCGCCCGGCTCGTGCGAAATATCCAGCCCACTCAGCACCTGCGCGATATGCGCGCCGTGCGATATCGAGTCGTCAATCACAAACACAAGCTCGGGCGTATACCTAAGCGTCAGCGTGTGCGCAAGCTCGCGCCGCAGAAAGCCGCTGCACGAGCGCAGCCCCTGCATAAGCTGCTTTTCCTGATAATCCCCCATGACGCTGAGATACACCTTGCACCAGCGCAGGTCATTTGTTACATCACAGCGCAGCACACTAATCATCAAGCCGCTGAGGCGCGGATCCTTAACGGTGGGCAGCAGCGTCATAAGCTGGCGCGTCACCTGTTCATTTATGCGGTTAAGCCGGTTCTGGTTCGTCGGCATGTCTGCACCTGCCTATCGTTTAATTTCCTCCATAACAAAGGCCTCGACGATATCGCCCTCTTTTATGTCGTTATAGCGTTCAAAGCTCATGCCGCACTCAAAGCCCTGCGCCACCTCTTTGGCATCATCCTTAAATCGGCGCAGCGTGGCAAGCGGCCCCTCGTGTATGACGATATTGTCGCGAACGATGCGCACGCTTTCGTTGCGCTGCATCTTGCCGTCAAGAACATAGCAGCCGGCAATCGTGCCGACGCCCGACACTTTGAAGGTCTGGCGAATCTCGGCATGTCCGAGGACAACTTCCCTGTATTTCGGCGCAAGCATTCCGCGCATAGCCTGCTCTATTTCCTCGATACAGTCGTATATTACGCGGTACAGTCTGATATCGACGTCGCCCGCCGCGGCGTCGGCTACACCGGCCTCCGGCCGGACGTTAAAGCCGACGATAATCGCGCCGCTGGCGCTGGCCAGCATCAGGTCGCTGCTGTTTATGCCGCCGACGCCCGAGTGGATGACACGCACACGCACTTCTTCGTTCGTGATTTTTTCAAGCGAGCTCTTAAGCGCCTCGCAGCTGCCCTGCACATCGGCCTTGACGATGATGTTGAGGTCTTTTACGCTGCCCTCCTCGATGTGGGAGAACAGGTTTTCAAGCGTGACTTTTCTGAACGCCTGAGCGCGCTCTTCCTTCTCGTCGTAGCGGCGCTTCTCGGCAAGCTCGCGCGCCATGCGCTCGTCCTCGACGGCGTAGAACACATCTCCGGCCGACGGCACGTCGGCAAGGCCGACAATCTCGACAGGCACGGACGGACCGGCCTCCTCAATCTTTTTGCCCTTGTCGCTGTTCATTGCACGTATCCTGCCCACGGCGGTGCCCGCTAT
>JAVBMB010000005.1:0-5035 GCA_031552995.1 Oscillospiraceae bacterium | reverse complement strand
GGCTGTGCGTGTGCGATATTTCGACGGGAGAGGCGTTTGGCACAGAGATTGACGGCGCAGACTGCGGCACAAGGCTTGTCGATGAGCTGGGGCGCTTTCGCCCCAGCGAGCTGCTGCTGAGCGACGGCGCCTTCAGCTGCGAGGCAATTACCGCGTTTGCCCGCTCGAAAACCGGATGTCATGTGGAACGGGGCGGAGAGTGGAGGTTTTTATACGACAGCTCACTTGAAGCCTTGCGCCGTCAGTTTGAGCCGGGCTGCATAGAGTCGCTGAACCCTGAAAAACGTCCGCTGCTGGTGCAGGCGGCCGGGGCGCTGCTGTCATATTTGCACGAGACACAGAAGAACGATTTGGGGCATATCCGTACGGTAGAGGTATATGAGCAGAACCAGTTTATGGGACTCGATAATATCGCCAGGCGCAACCTTGAGCTTACGGCATCGCTGCAGAGCGGGGACAAAAAAGGCTCTCTGCTGTGGGTGCTGGACCATACAAAGTGCGCGATGGGCGCGCGTATGCTTCGGCAGTGGCTCGAAAAGCCGCTTATAAGCCCTCAGCGTATCAACGAGAGGCTTAGCGCCGTTGATGCGCTGACGAAGCAGCGTCCGGCGCTTGACGATATGCGGCAGGTGCTGTCAAAGGTCGGCGACTTCGAGCGCATCATGGCGCGAATCGTCTACGGCAGCGCCAACAGCCGCGATTTGCGCGCGCTTTGGCAGGCGTGTGTCGCGCTTCCGGGGATAAAGGACATGCTCTCGGGTTTCGGTTCAAAGAGCCTGACGCGGCTGTGTGGGCAGGTGGATACGCTTGACGACCTCGCCGCGCTTATAGATTCGGCGATTGTTGAGAATGATATGCCGTTTTCCGTGAGGGAGGGCGGTATGATTCGCCGTGGATACGATGCCGAGGTCGATAATCTTCGGGATTTACTGTCCGGCGGGATGGGGCGTGTCGCGGCGATAGAAGCCGGCGAGCGCGCGCGGACAGGTATTGCCAAGCTTAAAGTGGGCTACAACCGTGTGTTCGGGTACTACATAGAGATCAGCAAATCATATGCCGGGCGGGCACCGGATAATTATATCAGGAAGCAGACGCTCGCGAACTGCGAGCGGTTTATTACACCGGAGCTGAAACAGCTTGAAGGCGAGGTGCTTTCCGCAGAGGGACGGCTGTACGCGCTGGAATATGAGATATTCTGCCGGGTGAGGGACTGCCTTGCCGCGCAGGCCGAGCGTGTCAAATACTCCGCCCGGGCGGTGGCAGCCGCCGATACGCTGGCGTCGCTGGCGACGGCGGCGCTGCAAAACGGATATGTGATGCCCGATATCGACGGCACCGATGTCATCGACATAAGGGATGGACGGCACCCGGTAGTAGAACGCGTGCTTGAGGACGGCGTGTTTGTGCCAAACGACGCGCTGCTGGACGGCGGAGAAAATCGCGTACATATTGTCACAGGGCCGAATATGGCCGGCAAATCGACGTATATGCGGCAGGTGGCGCTTATTGTCATCATGGCGCAGTGCGGCAGCTTTGTTCCCGCGTCGTCTGCCAGGGTCGGCGTCGCCGACAGGGTGTTCACAAGGGTCGGGGCATCTGACGACATGTTCTCCGGCAGGTCAACGTTTATGGTTGAGATGAACGAGGTCGCAGACATCATAAAGACCGCGACGAAAAAGAGCCTGCTGATTTTGGATGAAATCGGGCGCGGCACGTCGACATTCGACGGCATGGCCATTGCGCGCGCCGTGCTTGAATATGCTGCCGACCGCGCGAAGCTGGGCGCCAGAACGCTTTTTGCGACGCATTATCACGAGCTGTGCGAGATGGAAGACACTATTGACGGCATAAAGAACTACAATGTCGTAGTAAAACGGCGCGGCGATGATATTGTGTTTATCAAAAAGATTGTGCGCGGCGGCGCAAGCGACAGCTATGGAATCCAAGTTGCCAAGCTTGCGGGATTGCCGGACGTCATCATTCGCCGTGCCAATGAGTTGCTTGTCGAGATAGAGAGCCGCGCCGCGCAGGCACTGCCGGCGATTATGCGCGGTGAGGAGAGCGAAAGCGAGCCGGACGACGCGCAGCTTTCGCTGGGGGGATTTGCGCGAAGCGAAATCATTGATGAGCTGCGCAGGCTTCAGCCGGACACATTTACACCGATTGAGGCGCTGTCACTGCTGTATGAACTTACGAAAAAAGCCAAGGAGTGCTGACATGTCCAGAATATATCAGCTCGATTCGCAGCTGGCGAACCTTATAGCTGCGGGAGAGGTTGTCGAACGGCCAGGTTCGGTTATAAAAGAGCTTGTAGAAAACAGCATAGATGCCGGGGCAAAACGAATTACCGTCGAAATTAAAAACGGCGGCGTCACATATATGCGCGTTACCGACGACGGAGGCGGTATACTTCCGGAGGATGTGCGCACGGCATTTTTGCGCCACGCAACAAGCAAGATACACACAGAGAGCGATTTGGACGCCATCGCGACGCTCGGCTTCAGGGGCGAGGCGCTGGCCGCCGTTTCGGCTGTGGCTAAAGTCGACATGTTCACACGCGTCAAGGGCAACACCTCCGGTGTGCAGATATCAATCGAGGGCGGGGAAGAGAAGTCGTTTGGCGAAACGGGATGCCCGGTAGGCACGACGGTCGTCGTGCGTGACTTGTTTTACAATGTGCCGGCCAGAGCGAAGTTCCTTAAGAAAGATTCGACCGAGGGAGCTTATGTGGAAGCCGCCGTGACACAGGCTGCGATTTCGCGGCCGAATGTCGCGATTTGCTTTATCAAAGACGGCCGTGAGAGCTTCTTTACAACAGGCAACGGCAAGATGTTCGACTCGATATATGCCCTGTGCGGCAGCGATATCGCCGCGGCGCTGATTTCGATATCCGGTTCGTTTAACGATATTTCGATTGACGGGTTCATTACGCAGCCGTCTGTTACAAGGGCGAACAAGAACATGCAATATTTTTACGTCAACGGCCGGCCGGTACGCTCGCGATTGCTGTCCGCCGCGCTTGAGCAGGCGTATAAAGGCAAGATAATGACCGGCCGCTCACCGGCGTGCTTTATCAATATAAGCGTGCATTTGTCGTCCATAGATGTCAATGTGCATCCCGCCAAGCTTGAGGTAAAGTTTTCGCGCGAAAAAGAGGTGTTTTCGGCGCTTTATAATGTGCTGCAGACCTCGCTTGAAGCCAATGATTCATTTTCGGCCTGGCGCGCGCCGGCAAAGCCCGAGGAGGATAATGTGACGCCGAATCAGCAGGTCATTTCGCTGTCGAAAAGGCCGACATACACATATGACGAGGCGTATGCCGCAACCTCGGCAAAGGCAGCCGCGCCGCAGCCGGCGGAATATGAGACACGTGCGGCAGACACACAGTACGCGCGCAAGGCGCCGTCTGCGCCGCCGAAAAGCGAAAACGCGGTGTATTTGGAGCCGAATCTGATACCCCTGATGGAATATGAGACGGTGCAGCGCCCGCTTTCGGATGCGACGCGAGAAATGCCGAAGGCTCGGCTTCAAACCGAGTCCCGCTTGGATGGCGAGGACTTCGCGTTCGTCGGCGAGGCGTTTTCTACGTATATCATTATGCAAAGCGGCGACGGCATGTGGTTTATAGATAAGCATGCTGCGCATGAAAGCATTTTGTATGACAAGCTGGCGGCCGAAACCGGGAACATGCCGGCGCAGTTGCTTCTTAGCCCGGTCACGGTGTCGCTTTCGCTGAAGGAGAAAGCGGCGTGCCTTGAGAACGCTGAGCTGCTTGAGAGCGCAGGATTTTTGGTGGAGGATTTCGGATCGGGTATAATTGTGCGGCAGATACCGACGTATCTCGATGAGAGGGACGCGGGGGTTGTGCTGTCCGACCTGGCGGGCAAGATGCTTGAGGGCAGAAGCGACCGAAGCGCGACGCTTGAAAAGCTGCTGCAGAGCATCGCATGCCGAGGCGCAATAAAGGCCGGTGATTTCTCCGCCCCGGATGAGCTTGAAGCGTTTGCGCGGCTTGTGCTGTCGAGCGACCATATCCGCAATTGCCCGCACGGGCGGCCGGTGGCGGTGTTTATGGCAAAAAATGAAATAGAAAAACGTTTTGGCAGGGTGCTGTGATGAAACGGGTTCTTGCCGTATGCGGCCCGACGGCGTCCGGTAAGACGGCGCTGGCGATTCACCTTGCTTTGCAATTTGACGGAGAGATAATTTCCGCAGATTCCATGCAGATATACAGAGGGCTTGATATCGGCACGGCAAAGCCATCCGCAGATGATATGAGCATTGTACCGCATCATATGATTGACATTGCTGACACATCGGAGAAATACTCGGTTTCGCGCTTTCAGCGGGAGGCGACGGTATGTGCCGAGGATGCGCTGCATCGCGGCAAGCTGCCGATAATATGCGGCGGGACAGGGTTATATGTCGATGCGCTGATAAGCGGGCGCGAATATTCACCGGTAGGGGACGACGGGCGTCTGCGTGAGGAGCTGGAGCGGGAATATTACGAGCGCGGCGCGGCAGCAATGCACGAAAGACTTGCCGCCGTGGACGCGGAAAGCGCGGCGCGGCTGCATGTAAACGATAAAAAACGCGTGTTGCGAGCGCTGGAAGTCTATGCGCAAACCGGCGGGACTATAACAGACCATAACGCCCGCTCGCGGCTGATTCCGCCGAGGTACGACGCTTTTATGCTTGGCCTTGACCCCGGGAGGGAGCGGCTGTATGAGCGAATCGGACTACGTGTGAAGACTATGCTTGAGCATGGGCTGGAGCATGAGGCGAGGGAGCTGTTCGAAAGAGGAAAGCTTATGGGTACGGCGGCACAAGCAATAGGATACAAGGAGCTTGCGGACTATTTTTGTGGCAAGGTTACGCTGGACGAGGCGACCGAGCTGCTGTGCCGCAAGACGCGCAACCTTGCGAAAAGGCAGATGACATGGCTGCGGGCAGATGACAGAATTGCGTGGCTGTGTTATAATAGTAGGATTAGCGGTGAGCTGACAGTTCCCGAGGCGGCGCAGACGAGCGGCTG
>JAVBMB010000012.1:0-7734 GCA_031552995.1 Oscillospiraceae bacterium | reverse complement strand
CGGATGACATTGTCAGCGCCGAGCTGGGCGGCGCTATGAAGAATATTATGGCGCTTGCCGTCGGCATCAGCGACGGGGCCGGCTTTGGAGATAACACACAAGCGCTTGTAATGACGCGCGGCATAGCCGAGATGTCGAGGCTGGGCGTGCAGCTCGGCGGCCGGGCGGAGACGTTCAGCGGCCTGTCCGGGGTTGGCGACCTCATCGTCACATGCGTTTCAGAGCATTCGCGCAACCGTCGCGCTGGCCTGATGATAGGCCGCGGCATCCCGCCGCAGGAGGCGATAGAGAATGTCGGCGCTGTTGTCGAAGGTTTTTTTGCCACAAAGGCGGTGCATCACCTTGTCGAGGGCTTAGCTATCGAGCTGCCTATATGCAGCGCGATGTACAACCTGCTGTATTTGGGAGAGCCGATAGGAGATGTTGCGCTTAGCCTTGTCAAGAGAGACGGCAGACCTGAGATTGACCAGGACCTCACGCAGCCATACTCACTCGCCTCGGCCGGGCCTGTACTGCGAAGTGCGCGTCTGCGGCTTGTGCCGGTAGGCATGAGGCATCTTAACGACATATTTACAGAGTTCAATGACGCGGTTACGGTATACATGACACCCGCTCCGGCAAAAGTCGTGTCAGACACCGAAACCTTCCTGCGCGGCACGATTGCCAACCGAAGCAAGGGGCTGGAGACAGTGTTCGCCATCGAATCCACGTCCGGAGAGTTCCTTGGACTGTGCGGCGTTCACGAAACCGATACAAAAACTCCCAGCCTCGGCGTCTGGCTGAAAATGGACGCTCACGGCAACGGATACGGCAGAGAGGCCGTCGGGCTTGTCATCGATTACGCCCGAAGCGAGTACGCGCCGATGCACTTTATCTACATGGCCGAGGTGCGCAATACGCCCAGCCGCGCCATTGCCGAATACTACGGAGGCGTGCAGCAGGGGATTGAGGAGACAAAATCACAGCTTGGCCGGCCGATGAGCATGGTCAGGTATCATATTCCGGGCAAAGAGTAATCTTGCGCAACCGCCAACAGAATACATATAAAAAGAACCGGGGAAGAATCTCCGGTTCTTTTTGCCTATAATGCACAATCGATGTAAAGCTATTCAGCTTGTCGGCACTTTGCCCGGTCGCGCCCGATAAGAAGCCTAAGCCCTGCGACGCAGGCGGCAACGGTCGGCTCGTTATCTGGCGAATGCGTATCGGCAAGCCCTGCCGCGGCGCGCTCCTGATTCCACAGTACATGGAACATCGCGCCGGCGCGCGCGCCAAGTGCGGCGGATACGATGAACAGCGCCGCGCTCTCCATCTCGCTGGCCAGCGCGCCGCCTCGTTTCCATGCGGTCCACTTTTCAAGCAGCTCACGTTCTACCGGCATACGCCCCGGAGAGTGCTGCCCATAAAACGAATCCTTCGACTGCACAACGCCGACGTGGGTGTTCCGTCCCAGGGCCTGCGCCGCGTCGCGCAGCGCGCACGTCACATCGATATCGGCGACGGCGGGGAACTCAATCGGCAGATACTCGCGCCCGGTACCCTCCTGCCTAATAGAGCCGGAGGCCACTACAACGTCGCCGCCGCACACCTTTTCGTTTATCCCGCCGCAGGTGCCTATCCGGATAAATGTATCCGCGCCGCAGGCAAACAGCTCCTCAACGGCAATCGCGGCCGACGGCCCCCCGATGCCGGTAGAGCAGACCGACACCATTTCGCCCAGAAGAAAACCCGTATATACAACAAACTCGCGGTTTTTTGCTACAAACCGCGGCTCGTCAAAATATTTAGCAATGGCCTTGCACCGTCCGGGGTCACCCGGCACAATGCAATATCTGCCGATATCACCCTTCGCAGCCTGTATATGCATCTGCTTTCCGGCAATTTCCATAGTTGCTCCCTCCTGTAACCTGACGGTATTCGCGCCAAGGCGGAAACACCGCGCTCACTTAGCCGGCGTTCCGCCGCGCATCACCGTCTTGATATTTTTCTCTGCCTTTACTCGCGGCAACTCAACAACATGCCCGCACCCTTCACACTTCAGCTTAAAATCCATCCCTACCCGCAGTACGTTGAAATCCCTGCAGCCGCACGGGTGGGGTTTTTTCATCATCAGGATGTCTCCGACCCTGATATCCAGCGGCATAACATCACCTCCACCATCTATTCTAGCATTTTAAGGTAAAAATACAACAGCTTTATGCATATAGATAAAAAAGACGGCCATGCCGTCATTTTCGGGGGCCGAGCGCCTCTGTCAAAGGAGGGCGTCTATGTCACCAAATGAGTTTCTGCCGGAAGGGAAAAACATGCCCGATTATTCCGACGCGGAAAAACTGCTGTCGCGCGCGGCGTTGACCGGGGAGATTCTTCAGGCACATGCCGCTATGCGCACCGCTGACGGAGAACTGAAAGTCGATTTTGGCACAGTCGAGGGTGTTATAGACAAAAGCGACGCCGCTATAGGTATATCCACAGGTCAAACACGGGAAATAGCAGTTATTGCGCGCGTTGGCAAGCCGATTTGCTTTACGGTAATCGGAAGGGAAAACGGCAGATGGCGGCTCTCTCGCCTGGCGGCGCAACAACGCGCGTTGGACTGGATGATGGAAAATCTCGTCCCCGGCGACATAATTCCGTGCCGCGTCACACATATCGAGAGCTTTGGCGTTTTTGTCGACATCGGATGCGGCATCATCTCATTCATCGGCATCGAAAACATTTCAGTTTCGCGCATTTCCCACCCGCGCGAGCGGTTTTGTGTCAATCAGGACATTTATGCGGTCGTGCTCGCCAAAGATACATCGCTTCGCCGAGTAACGCTTACACACAGAGAGCTGCTTGGCACATGGCAGCAGAATGTCGAGCATATCGGCGTCGGTATGACACTGCGCGGCATCGCGCGCGGAATAGAGAGCTACGGCACGTTTGTAGAGCTGAAGCCGAATCTTTCGGGTTTGGCAGAGCAGGTGGACGGCATTTCGTGCGGCGACGCAGTTTCTGTCTATGTAAAAGCAATCATTCCGCGCAGGATGAAAATAAAGCTCGTCATTATTGACAGGCTTCAGCCGGCGGCGAACAGGCTAATATCACGCTCCGACTACAGCATGACCTGCGGTAGACTGACATCATGGCTTTACAGTCCGCCGTGTTGTGAGGAGAGAAAGGTAGAGACGGTATTTTTATAACAAGTGTTACAATGCCTGTGCGGTTATTTGTAACAATGCATAAAATTACCAAAACATGCAGTGCATAATAATTCACTATCTATTATACTTACGTTATATTTTTCAATATTGAGATTATCATAGTTGCAAATTGTACGTAACAATTGATATTCCATGCTAAAAATGCTTCCTGATTTTTCAACAAGATATATTAATTGAACGTTTAATTAGTCAAGTGAAATATTTGCAAATACAATATATCAGGCTGTATAATACTGCACATAATTCATCTACATAAAAGCACAAAACATTATCAATTTGAAACATGTGTCTCATTTTTCTGATATTTTTTTGTGGAAAAGTTAATAATCTTACATTTTATTCTGACAGTTAGCAAAATGGCTTTTTACTCACAGCTTTTTTGCATGAACTGACAGATTTTTTTGTGCAATCATACGATAATTAATTAATTGTTAAAAAAGCTTAAAATTCGGTTGATTTGTAATTCAAAAAACAATATACTATTAATAGGTTCTTATGCAGCAAAGGGCTTTCATAATTAATCGAACGTGAATACTATTACAGGAGGTTAGAATTAAAGATGAAAATGAGGAAAATCCTGGCACTTATGGTGGCCGCTGTTTTTGTCATCGCTCTATTCGCCGGATGCAAGCCGTCGGCAGGTGATACTACAACAACGCCGGGCACGACCACAACCGGACCTACAACCACAGCGCCGGGGGAGAGCACAACAATCCCTGCCTCAGATGAACGCACAGTTCTCAGGTACGGCCTGTCGGGCTATGACGGCAAGTTTATGCCGATTATGACCGACAACGTCTATGACAGCCAGTTCTGCTCGCTGATATTCGAGCCGCTCGTTGACGTCGACGCCGAAGCGGAGTATATCACGAATCTTGCCGAGAAGTATGAGCTTTCGGAAGACAAACTTACATATACCTTTACGCTTAAAGACGGGATTAAGTTTGCCGACGGCACCCCGCTGACGTCCGCGGATGTTGATTTCACTTATAAGATGATGGCTCACAAGGACTATACCGGTCCGCGTGCCTACGCTGTCGACGCGCTCGAAGGCTATGCGGAGTTCCATGCCGGCGGCGACGAGTTCAGCGGCATCAAGATTATCGACGCAAAGACGATATCCTTCACGTTTGCCGCGGGCAGGGCAAGCCCGGCCAACATTTCAAACTTCTCATACGGCATCATGAATAAGGCATACTACGAGGCCGATACATGGGAGAACTTCCTCTTGAAGCTCTCGACCCCAGGCGTCTCCGGCGGCTCAGGTCCGTTTATAATGACCGAGTATAAGCCGAAGGAGCTTATCCGTTGCGAGAAGAATGAAAATTACTGGGATACGAGCAAGAGCGTTAAGATTGACGAGGTTCTCGGCCTTGAGGTCGCCAACGACAGCATTCTCAGCGCCCTTCAGACAGACCAGATCGACTTCGGTGAGGTTGGCGCCAGCCTGATTAACGCCGAGGCGCTTGACGCGATGCCCGGTGTAAAGAGGGTCAACTTCCTTGCCAATGGCTACACGTTCCTCTGCTTCAACACCAAAAACGGCATATTTGATGATGTCAGGGTTCGCCAGGCCTTCATGTATGCCCTCGACCGCAAATCATTTATAGAAATCGAATACGGCCCGCTGGGCATGGTCGGCACCGCGCCGATTTCGCCGGTTTCATGGGCGTTCCCGAAAGACACATCCAAGCTCAACGAATACAACTTCGACCTTGAAAAAGCTGCTGCGCTGCTTGACGAGGCCGGCTGGAAGCTCGGCTCGGACGGCATCCGCGAGAAGGATGGCAAGAAGCTCAGCGTTCGCTGGCTGGTATATACCGAGTCCACATGGCCGACAACCCTCTCGGGCTTGGCAGCCGACAGCTGGCCGCAGGTCGGCATCGAACTCAAAATTGAGCTTATGGACTTCAACACCGTTTCTGACAAGACCATGAACGCCGAGCCGGGTGAGAAAGACTTTGATATCTATACAATGGGATTCTCGCTTGATGCCGAGCCGGATCCCAAGGGCGGCTTGTTTGATGCCGATACCTATGTCGCGGGCGGGTTCGACGCCTCGGGCTACCGCAACGAGCACGCGCAGGAGCTGATAGAGAAAGGCCGTACCGAGTTCGATCAGGCCAAGCGCGCAGAGATTTATGAAGAGTGGGCGCTTATCATGAATGAGCAAATCCCAACCATCATTGTCTCTTACAGGAACTACCTGTGGGGAATCAGCGACAAGATTTCCGGCATGAACATCAGCACTTTCCAGGATTGGACATACAGCATATTTGACATTAGCCTCCAATAACCCGCAAATCTTATTGCTTATGGGAAGCCCGGTCACGAGGCCGGGCTTCTCGTGGATTTTGCGATTGGCAAATTTCACAAACAAACATGTTAAATGTGAATCAAAATGAGGCAACCTGCAACATATGCTTAATATTATGTCGCGCCGTGTATTTTCCCCCTGTGATGCGGCAAACATGATTACTGCATAGCGTCCATAATACAACCTGAAAAAGTGAGGTGTTGTATGCGTACATATATCATAAGGCGTCTGCTCATTATGATACCTGTGTTTCTTGGCATACTATTTCTTCTGTTTCTCATAGCAAACGCGGCGCCCGGCGGGCCGACAAACAATCTTATGGATCCGCGCATGACAGCCGAGCTCAAAGCCGAGCTGGCGGCAAAAATGGGGCTGGATCAACCGCTGCTTGTGCGGTTTTACCACTGGGCCGTTCAGGCGCTGCAGGGCAACCTTGGCCAGTCCAGCATCTATAAGCAACCTGTCAGCAGCATGATCGGCGCATTCCTCGGCAAAACATTCGTGCTTGCTTTGTGCGCGCTTGTATTCGCGATGTTATTTGGCATCCCTGCCGGGATAATCAGCGCGACAAAACAGTACTCGGCCGCCGACTATACAATGTCTGTAATATCGCTGATCGGTATCAGTATCCCGTCGTTCTTCTTCGGGCTTATGCTGCTTAAGTTTTTGGCGATTGACAATCAGATTTTTCCCCTGTTCGGTTTATCGTCGGCCACATTAAAAAATCCGACGACATGGGAGTTTCTTAAGGACAGGGCGTTGCACCTTGTGCTTCCGACGCTTGTGCTCGGCCTCGGTTCGATGGCGTCGTTTATGCGTTATACGCGTTCAAGCATGCTTGAGGTAATAAAACAGGATTATATCCGGACAGCCCGGTCCAAGGGGCTTAAGGAGAGAGTCGTCATATACCGCCATGCGTTCCGTAACGCAATAATTCCCATAATTACGCTGCTCGGCTTCCAAATACCCGGGTTGATATCGGGCGCCGTCATAACGGAAAATATTTTCAGCCTTCCGGGCATCGGCAAGCTGCAAATCGACGCCGTAAATAAGCGGGACTACAATCTGTTTATGGGCATAAACGCCCTCGTCGCGCTGATGACGCTCATAGGTGCGCTCGTCGCCGACATCCTGTATGCAGTTGCCGACCCGCGCATCAAATACGATTAGGGGGGGAGCTAATATGAGCAAGACTACAGTGGAAGCTAAAAAGCTCAACCAATCGTATTGGGGCGGCGTGTTTTTCAGGCTAAGGAAAAATAAGCTGGCGATGATTGCGCTTTTCATGCTGTTGATTATAGTTATGGCATGCATACTTGTTCCGGTGTTTTCGCCTTATACAATGAGGCAAACGAGCGCTGCCGACAGCAACCTTAAGCCGAACTCGACATATTGGTTCGGCACGGATAACATCGGCAGAGACCTGTTTACGCGTCTGTTCTACGGCGGACGCATATCGCTGGGCATTGCGCTGATGGTTTCAGTTATACAGTGCTTCATCGGTGTCATCCTCGGCAGCCTGTCAGGCTATTACGGGGGAATTGTCGACGCGGTAATCATGCGTATCGGAGATGTGTTTTACAGCTTCCCGCTGATGATGATGGCTATAACAATAGTTGCAATCGTCGGCGCCGGCTCGGTGTACAGCCTTGTAATCACTCTCGTCGTACTAAGCTGGCCGGGCATAGCGCGTATCGTGCGCGGGCAGATATTGACGCTGCGCGAGATGGAATATATGGAGGCGTGCGAAGCGCTGGGCATAAGCGATTTTAAGCGGATATTCCGCCATCTGCTGCCGAACGTGCTGGCGTATGTTATAGTCTACGCCACAATGGGCATGGCCAGCGCAATGCTTGTCGAAACCTCAATGTCCTTCCTCGGCATGGGTGTTTCGCCGCCGACGCCTACGTGGGGCAACATGATAAATGAGGCGCGCAATCTCATAATCGTTCTCAACCGCTGGTGGTTGTGGATTCCGCCGTCAATTTGCATATTCGTATCGGTCATGTGCTTCAACCTGCTGGGTGACGGCCTGCGCGACGCCATCGACCCGAAGATGAAACGATAGGGGGGCGCGGCATGAGCGATAATATACTATTGGAGGTTAAAAACCTCAAGACCTATTTTTACACCGACAGCGGTGTCGTCAAGGCTGCCGACGACGTGAGCTTCTATGTCAGAGAAGGGGAGACACTCGGCATCGTCGGAGAA
>JAVBMB010000039.1:0-12080 GCA_031552995.1 Oscillospiraceae bacterium | reverse complement strand
CTTTATAAGAGCGTTAATATGCGCATCCTTGTTCCGAACATCCGCTTTTGTGTGCCGGTACATACTCAGTAAAAGAGTTGACGCTAAAAATAAAAGCAAGATGATTACAATCACGGTATCCGCAACCACAATATTTGGAATTGCAAGAGGTGTGATGACCTGGACACAATAAATGGCGAGCGCTTTTAAGGTGAAAAAAAACAGATCTTTTCCCGGGTTCGCAAAACGGTCTGTCTTGGGAATAATCAAATCCGGTTTGCGGTCAATGACTTTCCATGTCAATTTGAAAATAAGCAAAAAAACAATCAAGTTGCATATGTACATTGTGGCATCAAGCAAATAATTAAACCTTTCAGCATCCGGCTGCACGAAAAAAATCGCCCCGATGAGCATGGTAACGCTATGGACGCATGAGAAATATAAATACACATTTCCCATCATTTCTATAGCGCGTTTTGGGGAGAGCTTTAGAATCTTAATCCCGTAAAAGCAGTAAAGGAGCGCACAAATAGGGTTGGGCGCAAGCATCAAAATGTATGTTATCCTGGTGAACGACGCCATGCCTCCGATGAAATATACCACATATACCAAAACGGACAGTAAAACTGTTCCGGTCAAAAATGCAAAAATCGCTTTCTGCTTAAAACTGGCTGTTTCTCCATATATACGAAGTATCAGTTTAGCAATAAAATACATCAGAGTAAAACAGTATCCAAAAGAAAACAACATAAGAATAAACTGCATAGTCCCTGAGTAGGCAAACTCCAAAAACATTATGTCACTCTCTTTCTGATTGTCCGATGAAAACTCTTCAGTTAATAAAATAATAACAGAGGGACAGCAGCACTAATTCCTTTAGTTTCTTTGCCCAAATATCTCTTATAAGCAAACCGTTTCCGCTGACGAGAATTATTTTGATAGCGCCAATAAAAAAGTTTGTCTTATTATATCGTAAAAACGAGATATAAACAACCGGATTTTACCAATTTCGCAAGGCAACGGTGCAAGGCCGAATATATCTTGTTGTTAAGCAGTACTGATAGTACTTTTATCAATCATTCCTCGACCTCCTCTCACTTGTAATACGGTTTGGCGGGGCGATTTATCGGGTTTTCGACAAATTTCTTTGCTTATAAATATGAAATGCCGCACGGAGCGTAGCCATCCGAGCGGCAGCCGAAGCTATAAGAACACGCACGCGGATGCCCTCCGCGTGCGCCAAGACCTCATGGAGTTATTATGGGACTTCCCGCCTGGTTAACGTCATGTCAAGGGGCGGCTCGGCATCAGAATGCGGGGAGAACGCAAAAAGCGCGGCTATGGCCTGTTCGCCGCAGGCGTTGAGGGAAGTATAAACCCATGAGAGCTGTCTCACTAGACCAGACGTTCACTAAAATAATTGCAACCGGAGATGATTTACGGTATAATTCCTATGAACTACGCCGTGTTGAATCGGTTGCATCAGCGAAGGAGGAATATATATGGCTGCTTCCGAGAACTTTGAATAGTGTTCAGTCCAACTTACTGATTCGAAGAGAACATACACCTTACCTGAGATAGCTGTAATGCTTCAAATAAGCAGAAGTAATGCCTGCGGGCTATGCAAGGATGCACCATTTCAAGTGATCCCCATAAGCAGACCGGTGCGTGTCAAAACAATCCTTTGATGAAGAACGCAAAATGACCCACCACAAGCTGGTGTTAGCAAAAGGTGAACAAACTCGAAAACACGGCTTGCCAAAACAGTACGTTCGCCATTGTAAAGGGCAAATCCCCAAGAAAAGCATAAACGCCGCAATCCCTTGGGATTACAGCGTTTTGGCACGCCCGAGAAGACTTGAACTTCCGACCCCCCGCTTAGGAGGCGGGTGCTCTATCCACTGAGCTACGGGCGCGTATAAGGGAGTATGTTCGATTTTTTGTGCAAAAGCTTAGCGTCGTGCGGGTGCTTGGATGGCCGGTGATTATCCTGCCGGGCTGATAGCGCATATGCGGCATTCGCGCTTGCACAAGGATTAAAGGCGCTTTATTATTTTATAGCGCGCAGCGTGATTTGTCAACGAAAAGGGAGAATTGTTTGTGAAAGTTTTAGCTGTGGGCGACGTGTGCGGCCAGCCGGGGATAGAAATACTGTCCAAACGGCTCGGTTCATTGAGGAAAGAGACAGGCGCCGACCTTGTCATTGTCAATGGTGAAAATGCCTGCCTGCGCGGTATTAGCCCATCATATGCCGAGCGCATATTTGACGCCGGCGCAGACATAATTACACTAGGGAATCATACCTACGACAACCGTCAGATATGCGATTATCTCGACGAGCATCGATATATAATTCGTCCGATGAACATGCCGGCGCAGCGTCCGGGCGTGGGGTACGTGCTCATCGACTGCCTCGGAAAGCGCGTGTGCGTCATAAACCTCATCGGCCGCGTTAATATGGATTATAACGTCGGCAGCCCGTTCGCCGCCTCTGACGAAGCGCTTGCAAGCATCGATGCCGACCTGTTTATCGTCGATTTCCACGCCGAGGCATCCAGCGAAAAACAGGCGATGGGTTATCATCTCGACGGGCGCGCGTCTGTGATGTTCGGCACGCACACCCATGTGCCGACGGCGGACGAGCATGTATATCCCGGCGGGCTCGGCTTCATATCAGACATCGGGATGACAGGAGGCATCGACTCGATTATCGGCGTCAAGGCAGAGCAATCACTCGGCATGTTCAGGGGAGAGCTGCCGCCCAGGTTTGAGGCCTCCGACCGCAATGTGCGGATACAAGGCGCGCTTTTCGAGCTTGGCGCGGACGGCAAATGCATCGGCGTCAGCCGAATCAACACGGATTAGCGACGCATCTTCGTGATGCGCACAGCGTCTTATACATTCAAAGCAAGGAGACCGGCATGGCAAACTTACTAAAACGCACAAGCGGCGGTGTGCCGCATTATGTTTCACCTCAACTCAGTGTTTTCCCGGCGATAAGGCATGCGTATTTCACACGCCTTGGCGGCGTTTCAAGCGGGATATATGAAAGCCTCAATTTCCGCATGAATGCCGACGACAGAGAGCAAAGCGCGCTTCAAAACTTCGCGATTGCCGCAAATATCGTCGGCGCGGATATCGGGCATGTCGCCAGAACGGTACAAAAGCACAGTTCCAATATCGCGGTTGTCACGGCGACCTCAGGTCCGAAGACGGTTTTTCTGCCGGATGCGGTCGACGCGCTGATAACCGGAGTGCCCGGCATTTGCCTGGCAGGTTTTTATGCCGATTGTCAGCTGCTGCTGATGTACGACCACAAGAAGAGAGTTATTGCCGTTGTTCACGCGGGGTGGCGCGGCATTGCGCACGAGCTGGCGGCGAAGACTATCGAGCGCATGAAGGCCGATTTCTCCTGCCGTCCGGCCGATATAACAGTCGCAGTCGGGCCGTCGATATGCCGCGGCTGCTTCGAGACGGACGACGATGTGCCCGAGGCTCTGCTTGGCGTTTACGGAGATATGATCAGCGAGTACATCTACCGCGATAAGAACAAGTGGCATGTCGACCTGAAAAACGTGACGTACGCGGCGCTGCTGCGCGCCGGAATCATGCCGTACAATATCGACATCGCCAACCAATGCACATGCTGCGACGGCGGCGACCAATTCTGGTCGCACCGCAGGCAGGGAGAGAGCCGTGGCGTACACGCCGGCATGATAGTGATGGCATAGAAAAAAACGTATTGTATTTATTATGTGCGCGAAGTACGTAATTATAGTAAGCGCCCCCGTTTCATGGAAACGGGGGCGTGTGTTATATTCCGGCACAGCTATCTGCCGCAGCAGTGCTTGTATTTCTTTCCGCTGCCGCACGGGCACGGGTCATTGCGTCCGATTTTTGCGCCTTTTTTCACCGGCTTGCGCTGCAGCGAACCGTCTCCGGACGTTTCACTCTCCTTGGCGACTCTTTCGCGTCTGATGCCGACCTGCGCAAGGAACACCGTGCGCGCCGTCTCGTTGCGCACCTCCTGAATCATGCCGTCGAACATATCAAAGCCCTGCCGTTTATATTCGTCAACAGGGTTAACCTGCGCGTAGGCATTCAGGCCTATGCCCTGCCGCAGCTCCTGCATGGCGTCAATGTGATCCATCCAATACTTGTCGACTGTGCGCAGCAGCACAACGCGCTCAAGCTCGCGCATCAGGTCACTGCCAAGCGAGTCCTCTTTCACCTGATAAAAATCCAACGCCATGCGTGTCAGCTCGTCAACAGCCTCCTGGCGGGACATGCCCACAAGCTTGGCCAGCACGCTTGTGGCGCGCACAGGGTCGATGAACACCATCGTGTAGCTCTGCACAATTTGCCCCGCGATAAGCTTTTCAAGCTTATCGTACCCGGCCGCCATCGTGTTCACCGTGCTGTCAATCGACTCGGTAATCATTGTGATAATCTGATCCCTGATGTTGCCGCCCTCAAGAACTTTCATGCGCTGGCCGTAAATCAGCTCTCTGTGCCTGTTCATAACATCGTCATACTCAAGCACGGTTTTACGCGTCTGGAAGTGCCGTCCCTCAACCTTTTTTTGCGCCGACTCTATTACGCCGGACAGCATCTTGTGGTTTATCGGCTCATCCTCTTCGACGCCGAGGCCCTCCATCATGCCCATCATGCGCTCGCTGCCGAACAGCCGCATAAGGTCATCTTCAAGCGACAGGAAAAACGTACTCTCGCCGGGGTCGCCCTGACGGCCGGAGCGGCCGCGAAGCTGGTTGTCGATTCGGCGGCTCTCATGCCGCTCGGTACCGATTATGCACAGTCCTCCGCTGTCGATTACAAGGCGGCTGTCGCCGCGCGTGGCCTCGGTGTGTTCTTTAAGCCTCTGACGATACAGCTCTCGCGCCTCTAAAATCTGCGCGTCGCCGGTGTTTGCAAAGCCGATTGCCTCAAACACGACCTCCTCGGGATATCCGGCGCGCATGATATCGTCCTTCGCCATATATTCGGGGTTACCGCCAAGCATAATGTCGGTGCCGCGGCCGGCCATGTTCGTCGCAATCGTCACCGTACCCGGCTTGCCCGCCTGCGCAATGATGCCTGCCTCTTTCTCGTGATGCTTGGCGTTGAGCACCTGATGCTTGATTCCGCGCTTTTTCAGCAGGTCGCTCAGGTGCTCGCTCTTCTCAATCGACACCGTGCCGACAAGCACCGGCTGCCCTTTCGCGTGGCACTCCTCGATTTTGCTTATAACAGCCATGAACTTGCCGCGCTCGGTGCGGAAGACAAGGTCGTTGTTGTCGATGCGTATCATCGGCTTGTTCGTCGGGATCTCGATGACATCCAGGTTATATATATGCCTGAACTCATCCTCTTCGGTCAGCGCGGTTCCCGTCATGCCCGACAGCTTGTTGTAAAGACGGAAATAGTTTTGGAATGTAATCGTCGCCAGTGTCTTGCTCTCGCGCTGCACGTCTACATTTTCCTTCGCTTCAATGGCCTGATGCAGCCCCTCGGAATAACGCCTTCCGAACATCAAGCGGCCGGTAAACTCGTCTACAATGACAATTTCCCCGTCACGCACCACATAGTCGACGTCACGCTTCATGCAGCCGTATGCCTTGATGGCCTGGTTGATGTGATGCAGCAGCGTCGCGTTTTGAGGCTCGGTCAGCGTGCCGCAGTTGAAGTGACGCTCGGCCTTCGCGGCGCCGCGGGGGGTGATGGTCGCCGTCTTGGCCTTCTCGTCTATAAGATAGTCGGCCTCGATATCATCCTGGCTCTCCTTCTCATCGACCTCCACCATTTTCAGCGGCGTCAGACGCGCGGCAAACCGGTCGGCAAGCCCGTACATTTCGGTGCTCTTGTCACCCTGTCCCGATATAATAAGCGGTGTGCGCGCCTCGTCGATAAGTATCGAGTCAACCTCGTCGACGATGCCGAAGCTGTGCCCGCGCTGCACCATCTCTTCTTTATATATCGCCATGTTGTCGCGCAGATAGTCAAAGCCCATCTCGTTGTTTGTGCCGTAGGTGATGTCGCAGGCATACGCCTCGCGGCGCTCCTCGTTTGTCAGCCCGTGGATGATGACGCCGCACGTCAGCCCCATAAAGCGATAGAGGTTTCCCATCTCCTCGCCCTGAAACTTGGCAAGGTAGTCGTTGACGGTGACAATATGAACCCCCGCGCCGGATAACGCGTTCAGGTAGGCCGGCAGAGTGGCGGTGATTGTTTTGCCCTCACCGGTTTTCATTTCGGCTATGCGCCCCTGATGCAGTACAATTCCGCCGACGAGCTGCACGCGAAACGGCGTTTTGCCCAGAACGCGCGTCGCGCCCTCGCGCACGGCGGCAAACGCCTCGGGAAGAAGCTGGTCAAGTGTCTCTCCGCCGGCGTATCGGCGCTTGAACTCCTCGGTCTTTCCGCGCAGCTCGTCGTCGGAAAGCGCCGAATACTTCGATGCGAGAGACTCGATTGTGTTGACTGTCGCTTCTATTTTTTTAAGTTCCTTGGCGGATGTGTCGCCAAACAGTTTTTTTAAAAAAGAGCTTGCCATCGTGTTACTTCCTTTATATAAAATAGCTTAAAAACACACTGCGCGCCCCGCGCCGCAATACATAATCTGTCACGCGGGCAGGGTAATAATCAATTTCCTCATATTATAACATAAGAATACGGCAAATAAAAGTAAAAGAAGTGAACAATTCTTCAAACAAATGTTTGCAAAAATCCCTGCTTCATGGTATAGTATGTGTAGAATAAAACCGCCGGATGTATACGGCGCTTAGCACTGCGGTGGCGGCTTTACTTGCTGGTGAGGCAATGATCGCCCAATCACGCCGGTCATCGCTATTCAAGGGGTGCAATATGAAAAAGCTTAGCCCGATGCGTATGAAGATTTTAGACTACGTGACGAGTTTTTCACAGTCGAACGGCTACCCGCCGACCGTGCGCGAAATATGCGCCGCCGTCGGGCTGCTCTCGCCGTCGACGGTACACAGTCATCTCAAAATCCTTCAGGATGGCGGCTACCTTAAAAAAGATGACCGCAAGACGCGCGCAATCACCGTTCCGGGCGCTGTCAGCTTTGGCGGCGTGCCGCTTGTCGGCGTCGTCACGGCAGGCAAGCCGATTCTTGCGCAGGAAGAGCTTATCAAATACATCCCGTTCGAGGGTGATGCCACAGGGCATTTCGCGCTTCAAGTCAAGGGGGACTCTATGATTGACGCCGGTATACTCGACGGCGATATCGTAATCGTCCGGCAGCAAAGCACGGCGCTGCACGGGCAAATCGTCGTCGCTATGATAGACGACGAGGCGACTGTCAAGCGTCTGCGGCTCGCCGCCGACGGCGTATGGCTCATGCCGGAAAACCCCGCTTACGAACCTATTGACGGCAGCGAGTGCGAAATTCTCGGCAAAGTGATATCCCTCTACAGGGCGGAGATATGAGCTCGCTTAATGACAGCGTTTCTTCGCTTCCCGGCGTGGGGGGTAAGCGCGCCGCCGGGCTGGCGCGCCTTGGGCTTTATAAAATCGAGGATTTTCTGACATTTTTCCCGCGCGGGTACGAGGACCGCACACGGTTTTCCACTATTTTCTCGGCTGTCGACGGCGACAGCGTATGCGTAAAGGCTACTGTAGCAGCGCCGCCGGCAACGGCCAAGCTGCGCGGCAACCTGACGCTGACGAAGCTGCGCGTGTTCGACGACACCGGCGTGATGAATATCACATACTTCAATAACCCCTATGTAAAAAACCGCCTCATTCAGGGGCGGGAATATATATTTTTCGGCCGGATAGAAGCGCGCTCCAACGTAAAGGCGATGCTGAATCCGGCTTTTGACCTGCCCGGCGCGCAGGAGGCGTCGGGCAGGATACTGCCTGTCTATCGTCTGACGCAGGGTGTGACGCAAAAGATGATATCGTCGGGCGTCGCGGCGGCGCTGAAGCTTGCCGACGGCCGATGGCAGGAGCTGCTGCCGCCGGATATCCTGCGCCGCAACGAGCTGTGCGGGCAGGAGGAGGCCTATCACGGCATACACTTCCCGGCTGATTTCACTCAGGCCGAGCGTGCCCGCCGGCGGCTGATTTTCGAAGAGCTGTTTGTGTTCTGTTGCGCCGGGCAACGGCTTAAAAACATAAGCCGCGGCACGCCGGGCGCCAGTATAGAGCTGTGTCCGCCCGACGAGTTCCTCGCCGGCCTGCCGTTTGAGGCGACAGGCGCGCAGAGGCGGTCGATAGATGAGATATTCCGTGATATGGCCGGCGGCTCGCGCATGAACCGGCTGCTGCAAGGCGATGTCGGCTCGGGCAAGACAATGGTCGCGGCGGCCGCGGCATGGCTCGCGGCAAAAAGCGGCAAGCAGTCGGCCGTCATGGCGCCGACCGAGCTTCTTGCCGCCCAGCACCACCGTGTGCTCAGCCGTATGCTCGCCCCGTTCGGGATAACATGCGAGCTGCTGACATCCTCGCTCGGCGCCGCCGAAAAACGCTGGGTCAAACAGCGTGTCGCCTCCGGCGAATGCCATGTGCTGTGCGGTACGCACGCCGTCATCCAAAGCGATGTCGTGTTCAGCGCGCCCGGGCTGTTTGTCGTCGACGAGCAGCACCGTTTCGGCGTCAGGCAGCGCGCAACGCTCAGTGAAAAAGGTGAGGAAGCCCACCTGCTTGTCATGTCGGCGACACCGATACCCCGAACGCTGACGCTGATAATATACGGCGAGCTCGACGTCTCGCTGCTAGACGAGCTGCCGCCCGGCAGACAAAAGATTCTCACATATTCCGTCGGGGAGGACAAGCGCGGGCGTATGCTCGGCTTTATCGAAAAGCAAGTGCGCCAGGGTGGTCAGGCGTACGTTGTCTGCCCTCTGATTGAAGCGGGGGAGAGCGAGCGTGAATCCGCCGTGGAGTATGCTATGAAGCTCGAAAGGGAGCTTCCCGGTCTGCGTATCGGGCTTGTCCACGGCAAACTGAGGCCGGGCGAAAAATCATCTGTCATGGCGGCGTTTTCCGCGCACGAACTCGATGTACTTGTCTCGACGACCGTAATCGAGGTCGGGGTCGATGTGCCGAACGCGTCGCTGATGGTCATAGAGGAAGCCGATATATTCGGCCTGTCGCAGCTTCACCAGCTGCGCGGCAGGGTGGGGAGGGGGGAGCGTCAATCCTTTTGCATACTGATGCGCAAGGACCCCTCGCAGGCGGCAAGGGCGCGGCTTAAGGCGCTGTGCGATACGGATGACGGCTTTGTGATTGCCGAGGAGGACCTGCGTCTGCGTGGCCCTGGGGACTTTTTTGGCAACCGCCAGCACGGCCTGCCGGAGTTTCGTATCGCCGACCTCAACGGCGACACGCGCGTAATCCGCACGGCGCACGACGAGGCCGAGAGTCTGTGCTCGGCCGACCGCGAGCTGAATATGTGGCCCGAGTTAAAAAAGCGTGTCGACGAAATAATCGCCCGGGCAAGGCAGAGCGGGTTGAACTGATGCTTCGGTTGACAAACGGGCCGAACACATTTATCATGTGATTAAATGTGTCTGGCCTTGCGGCTGTTCACCTTAATGGGAAAGGTTGGTTTAGGAATGGTATCGAGAGAGATGCACAAAATTGGCAGCAACCGCTCTTGCATACGGGAGCTTTTTGAGTACGGCCGCGCCAAGGCAAAAGAGGTCGGCGAGGAAAATGTCATGGACTTCAGCCTGGGCAACCCCAGCATCCCCGCGCCGGACGCCGTTGAGGCCGCGATAAAAAAGCTGCTGGCCGAGCAATCGGCTGTCGCCCTGCACGGCTATACAAGCGCTGTCGGCGCCGACGATACGCGCGAGGCTGTTGCCGGCGACCTCAACGCCCGTTTTAACGCCGGTGTCGCGGCAAAAAATCTGTTTATCATCGGCGGCGCCGCGCCGGCGCTTATCTCGTGCTTCCGCGCGCTGGCCGAGACAAAAGAGAGCGAGTTTATCGCTATTGCGCCGTTTTTCCCGGAATATAAAGTGTTTATCGAGGGCTCGGGCGGCGTGTTCAAATATGTGCGGGCCGATACCGAGCATTTTCAGATAGATTTTGACGAGCTGGAAAAGACAATCGGTGTCAACACAAAGGCCGTGCTTATCAACTCGCCGAATAATCCGTCGGGCGTTGTCTACACAAGGCGGACGCTTGAAAGGCTTGCCGCGCTGCTTACACGCAAGTCGGCCGAGCTTGGCAGGCCGATATTCCTTCTCTCCGACGAGCCGTATCGTGAGCTGGTGTACGGCGGTGTCGAGGTGCCGTACGTCCCCGCGATATACGCGAACACGATTGTCTGCTATTCCTACAGCAAGTCGCTATCCCTGCCGGGAGAGCGTATCGGTTACATCCTCGTGCCCGACTCCGTCTGCGATTTCGGGACGATATACGCCGCAGTTGCCGGCGCTGCGCGCTCGATAGGCCATGTCTGCGCCCCGTCGCTGATGCAAAAAGTCGTCGCGCTGTGCGCCGCCGTCCGTCCGGACGTCACGGTGTATGAACGCAACAGCAGGCTGCTTTACGAGCGCATGACTGCGTTCGGCTACCGCTGCGCCAAACCTGACGGCGCGTTTTATCTGTTCTTCGAGGCGCCGCACGGCCTGACGGGGCAGCAGTTTTCCGAGTTGGCAAAGACAAAATGCAACCTGCTTATCGTACCGGGGGATGATTTCGGCTGCCCGAGGCATATCAGGCTGTCCTACTGTGTGCCTACCGCGCGTATCGAGCGTGCGCTGCCGCTGCTGGAAAAGCTTTACGGCGAGGCGAAATAGGCTTTGCTTTTACCCCGCGGCGCAAAAAAGGCGGCGCCCGATAATCGGGCGCCAAAAAGTGGGTTGTGGGGATAAAGATATGAACAGTGCCCGATTCTGCCGGGCAAAACCCGGATGCACGGTGACCGCCAGCCGTGCGGCATATGCGATCTGAGGTCATGATATCACGCTTGCCGCGCGGTGCGTGTCGGTATCTGTCACCCGGAAATAAAAACTTAGGAGATGGTGCAATGAGGATCAAAAACGGCCGTGTTGTCACGATGGAGGGAACGGTTTATGAAAACGGTTTTGTCGATTTTGAAAACGGAGTTATTACCCGCCTCGGCGATATGAAAGACATGACGCAGTGCGGGTGTGATGAGCTGGATGCCGCCGGCGGCTGGATTATGCCGGGCTTCATCGACGCCCACTGCCATATCGGCATCTCTGAGGAATCGAAGCGCTGGGAGGGGGAGGACTGCAACGAGTACTTCGACCCCGTCACGCCGCAGCTCCGCGCGATTGACGCCATATATCCGCATGACACGGCTTTCAGGAAGGCCATAGAGGGCGGCGTTACATCGGCCGTCGTCGGCCCCGGCAGCGCCAATATCATCGGCGGGCAGATGGCGGCGATCAAAATGTGCGGCGACCGCATTGACGACATGATAATCAAGGCGCCGTGCGCAATGAAGATGGCGCTTGGCGAGAACCCGAAGAGCTGCTATGGCGAGAGCCAGAGCAAATCCCCGGTTACACGCATGGCCAGCGCGTTTCTTATGCGCGACGCGCTGATAAAGGCGCGTGAGTACATGGCGAAGAAAGAGCAAAAGGACGACAAGGGAAACCCGAAGGACGTACCTTACGACGCCAAGTACGAAGCGCTTATCCCCGTGCTTAAGCGCGAACTGATGGTGCATGTGCACACCCACCGCTCGGACGATATTCTGACGGCAATCAGGATATGCAAGGAGTTTGACCTGTGGTATACAACCGTACATACAACAGACGGACGCAGCGTTGTGCCTTACCTGAAAGAAGCCGGCATTATGCCGATATCAGGGCCGTTCTGCTCCAGCTCGAAGCCGGAGACCGAGAACGGCGGCTTCGACACCCCGGGCATACTGAACAATGCCGGCATCGAGGTCTGCCTGACGATGGACCACCCGGTCAACCCGCTAAAATACCTAAGCTCGCACGCCGCGATGGCTGTGCGCGAAGGCCTTGACGAGGACGCCGCGCTTCGCGCCATCACGATAAACGCCGCAAAGGTCGGTTGTGTCGACGACCGTGTCGGCAGCCTTAAACCGGGCAAGGACGCCGATATCTGTGTATACACAGGCCATCCGT
>JAVBMB010000097.1:0-31333 GCA_031552995.1 Oscillospiraceae bacterium | reverse complement strand
GTTTTTCGACAATTTTCAATTTTGATAAAAATTCTCGGGAAATGAATTCCCGGAATTTTTGATTATAAGCGGGGGTTTTAGGAACTTTTTAATCACGTTACTTTTCATGCAAAAAACCTGAACACCTTTCTTTGACAGCCTCACGCACCTTTTGGTGCGTTTCTTTTCTCATCGGTTCAGCCCAAAAAGCGCGTTTTGCAGAAGCCAGTTCTGGGGGAACGGCCGCATCAGATTCCAGTATCCGCCGCCGAGAAGCCGGTATTCGGAGACAAGCGCAAACTTCGCCTGCATACTTCGCGCATCCTCGAACCATACCTCGTGCCGAACACCGTTTTCCGCCGTGTAGTGGAAGTAAGGCGCCTGAGAGCGCTCGTCATACAGTATCTCGGCGCCGTAACGCGCGGCCAGCGACACCGCCTCGGTGTTAGAAATCGACTGCGCGCTTGTCTGCCCCTCGACAAACGGTAACGGCCAGTCATAGCCGTAGTTTGGTATGCCCATGTATATCTTGTCCCGGGGGATGGCCGTCACAGCGTAGTTGAGGACGCTGCGTACCCAGTACACCGGCGCAACGGCACGGGGAGAGCTGTATTTGTACCCCCACTCGTAGGTCATAATCAGCACACCGTCACTGACCTTGCCAATGCCGTCAAAGTCGTGTCCCTCATAAAGCAGCCCGCGTTCGTCGGCGCGCGTCTTGGGCGCCACGGCGGTAATCAGGCCAAGACCTTTTGGCGAAAGCCTGGCCTTAAGGCGGGTTAAAAAAGCCACATAGTCGTCGGCAAGCCAGCCGTGGATGTACTCAAAATCCACGTCAAGCCCAAGATACCCCTTTTGTTCGATTGTCGTCATAACACTTTCTATAACCGTCTGCTGAAACTGCATATCGCTGAGCAGCTTTTCGGCGCTCTCGCTGGAAAATGTACCATTTTCAGTAAGGGTTGACAGATGCATATAGGGCTTTGCGCCATATTCCTTGGCAAGCGAAATAAACTGCTCGTCGTCAAGCGAGACGAGTGTGCCCTCAGGTGTAAAACCGTATGTGAACGGCATCAGGATGCCGATAAACGGCAGTGTCTGGCGAAGAAGCGGAATGCCGACGAACGGATATATATATCCAATCGCCTCAATCTGCCGTGTCGGCGCGTCGCTGTAGGTGATGACAATGCTTTGCCCGGGTGAAATAACGCTTCGTCCGCCCAGCCAAATGTTGTTGCGCCACAGCCGGCTTACCGAAACGCCATACCGACGCGCAATTGAATACAGCGTGTCGCCGGGCATGACGGTATGCACAAGTGTGGGGTACAGCACCACAATGGTCTGCCCGACGACAAGACCCTGGCGCAGGTCAAGCATGTTATTTTTTATCAGCAAATCTGCGGATACTTCGTACTGCCGGGCTATGGAGGCAACGGTATCCCCCGGACGGACTACATGTATATCCATAAATTATTCGGCCGCAAGGCCTTCTCCTCTCTGTGGGGTATGTATGTCACTCGCCCAGTGCATGCTTCATAAAACTGTCGGTAGATATCCCCGACGGCCGGTTAAACCTGCCGAGCGACAAGAGGCACGAACTGTCGCCGCGCCTGATTGTGTTTACGCTCTCACCGCAGCCAAGCGTCGCGGTGAAGCCCAATTCGGCCAAGGCCCTGTCGCTGTCCTTGACAGTGTAGCCGTAGGGGTAAGCATACGTTCCGGGTAAAAAGCCGAGCTTCTGAAGCATGATTTCATTCATGTCGGCGGCGTCGTCCGCCAGCGTCTGCGCCGAAAGGCCGCCGTACTTGACCGCAAGCCTGCCGTGAACAAAGAACGAGTGATTCGCAATTTCGATATACGGCAGCGCAGAAAGGCTTGCGATGTCGTCCCATGTCATGTATCCGTATGATGTGCTTGGATCGGGATAGCGCGTATAGTGCTCGGCATATTCGCCGACTATGGATATCGTGGCGCAAAAGCCGTGGCGCTCAAGCAGCTCGGGCAGGTACACGCTGTTATTAAGGTATCCATCGTCCAGTGTAATGGCCACCGGCTTTTCTGGCAGATCGCCGCCCTCAAAAACAAATGCCGCAAGCTCGCTTATCAGCACCGGCGTATATCCGTGTTCAGACAGATATACCATGTCGCGCTCAAGGTCGTCGGGGGAGAGCACATAAGCCCCTGCCAGCTTAGGGTCTTTAAGCAGGCTGTGATACATGATTATCGGCACGACCCGGCTTTCGGCACCAATCGGAAGCGACACCGGCAGCGCGTCACCGCGCAGCAGCGCAAAAAAGCCTACGACGGCAATTATCACAATCAGCACATATGTAATCCGGCGGCGCATAAACGTAAAAATAATACCACCCCTGAGACAATATCTATGCGCGATGCCGTGGAGGTATGATGAGGCCGTATTGACAATTGATATGCGATGTGCTATGCTTCTTTTCCGCAAATACATAAATTGATTGTCAGGGGGTGCCGCAATGCTTGCAGAGACAGAGCGTCTGATTATCCGGCAGCTTGAGCGAAGCGATTTGTCCGCGCTTTACGCTATAATGTCAAAAATTGAGGTAATGTACGCGTGGGAGTACGCATTTAACGAGCAGATGGTCAGCGAATGGATTGACCGGCAGATTCAGCGCTACGAGCGGGACGGTTTTGGTTACAGCGCCGTTGTGCTGAAAGAAAATGGCGTGCTTATCGGCCAGGTCGGGCTGCTGCGCCAGACAATGGACGGCAAAGAGGTGATCGGGCTTGGCTACATCTTTGATAGCAACTACTGGCATAAAGGCTATGCGCTTGAGAGCGCGCGCGCCTTCGCCGCTTTGGCGTTCGGGCGCTTTGGCGTTCGCGATTTGCATGCAGATATTAGGCCGCATAATCAGTCGTCCATCAATGTGGCGCAGCGCCTTGGCATGAAGCAGGCCGGGGAGTTTGTCAAGGTTGTAGACGGCAAAGATATGCCGCATCTGGTGTTCACGCTTGGCCGGGATGATTATTTGGCGCAAAAACCCGAAAAAGCGGATGCCGCTTTTCGGTGAGGGGCATATTCGGGCGCACCGGTGAATGAAGACACCTGTTTCGGCGTATAAAAATTGCCCCGGCGGGGGGCAATTCAGGCAATTACAGGTTATAGCGCATTAGACAGATGCCCCTCTCTTCAGCGGCCGATTTGGAAGCGATTTTCATGCGCGTGACACATCTAGGGCATTGACTTTGATTTATTTTTCGGACAAAACAAGAAGGAACGCCTCAGACGGCGTTCCTTCTTGCGCTTTATTCAGTAGTCTAGTCGGAAAGCATTTCTATATACTCTTGAAGCTCGGCTTTGTTTGCCATGATAAAATGCCCCGGCTCAATCTCTGTCCAAACCGGCTTGTCGTCGTTATAATTATGCACAGCCGGGTCGTAGATTTCCAGTATCTTTTCCCGCTCGGAAATAGGGTCCGGCATCGGTATGGCCGACAGCAGCGAGCGGGTATACGGGTGCAGCGGGTGGGCGAACAACGCCTCGGTCTCGGCCAGCTCTACTATGACGCCCTTGTGTATAACCGCTATGCGGTCGCTGATAAATCTCATGACCGATAAATCGTGCGAGATGAACAGGTACGTCAGCGCACGGCTTTTTTGCAGCTCGGCAAGCAGGTTCAGCACCTGCGCGCGGATTGACACGTCCAGAGCAGATATCGGCTCGTCGGCAATTATGAACTCCGGCTCCATGATGAGCGAGCGCGCCACGCCGATGCGCTGGCGCTGGCCGCCTGAGAACTCGTGCGGGAAACGGCTGGCAAACTCGGGCAGCAGGCCGACATCGCTCAGAGCCTTCGATACAAGTCTCTCGCGCTCGGCGGCATTCAGTTCGCTGCGCACATTAATCAGCCCCTCGGCGACGATATAGTCGACCTTAGCGCGCTCATTCAGGCTGGACATCGGGTCTTGAAATATCATTTGAATTTTCTGCGTCACCTGCCTGTCAAGCTCTTTTGATATCTTGCCGCTTATGCGCTCACCCTTAAATATCACCTCGCCGCGCGACATCGGGTTTATACGGATTATCGCGCGTCCGATTGTCGTCTTGCCCGAGCCGGACTCGCCGACAAGGCCAAATGTCTCGCCCTTATAGATGTCAAACGATACACCCTTAACGGCGACAAACGCGTTTCGGCGCGTGCCGAATGTGACCTCCATATCCTTGACGCTTAGAAGAACTTCACTGTTTTTCATTCCGAAGCCCTCCTTTCGCCCCTGATGTTGCGGATGTTTTTGATGTGTTCCGGCGGGTCGACCTTTGGCGCGCGAGGGTCAAGCAGCCATGTCCGCGCCTTGTGGGTAGGGGAGACCTCGAAATACGGAGGCCTGTATTTAAAGTCGATTTTAAGCGCGTGCGGGTTGCGCGGGGCAAATGCGTCGCCCCTGATGGGAAGGAACAGGTTCGGCGGCGTGCCCTGTATCGAATACAGTGCCTGGCCCTTTACGCCAAGCTGCGGCAGCGAGGACAGCAGCGCCCAGGTGTACGGATGCTGCGGCGAGTAGAAAACCTCCTCGCATGTGCCTATCTCGACTATATCGCCGGCGTACATGACGGCAATACGGTCGGCGACGTTGGCGACCACGCCGAGGTCGTGTGTTATGTAGATTGTCGTAAGCTGATATTTTTCTTTCAGCTCGCGGATAAGGCTGAGTATCTGCGCTTGAATTGTAACGTCAAGTGCCGTCGTTGGCTCGTCGCATACCAGCACGCGCGGGTTGCAGGCGATTGCGATTGCGATGACGACCCTCTGGCGCATACCGCCGGAAAACTCATGAGGATATTGCTTATAGCGCCGCGCGGGCTCTGGTATACCGACGTCGGCGAGTATCTCGATGACTTTCTTTTTTGCGGCATCGCCCTGAAGGTTCTGATGCAGGCGCAGCGCCTCCTCGATTTGCCAGCCGATTGTCTTGAGCGGGTTCAGTGAGGTCATCGGGTCCTGCATGACCATTGCGATTTCCTTGCCGCGTATGCTGCTCCAGTCGTCGTCGGTCTTGAATGTGGCGAGGTCATGCGTGAAGTGCGCTGCGGGGTCGTCGCTTGTGTCATTTTCGCGGGGCAGATAGTAAATATGCCCCGAGCTTATCCAGCCGTTTTTGTCCAGCAGGCCGTCAAAGTTTTTGACAAGCACGCTCTTGCCAGAGCCGGATTCGCCGACTATAGCAAGGCTTTCGCCCCTGTACAGGTCCATGGAAATATCACGCAGCGCGTGAAGCTGCTGTCCGCGCAGGCTGAACATCACATTCAGGTCGCGTACCGAGAGAACAATGTCTGTATTCATATCGGCGCCTCCTTAAACGTGGTTCTTCGGGTCGGCAGCATCCGCAAAGGCGTTGCCCACCAGATAGAAGCATATAGTGATTATCGACAGTATCAGCGCCGGGAATATCAGCTGGTACTGCAAGCTTGGCGCAGACATCAGTATACGGCCCGAGTTGACGAGGTTGCCCAGCGACGGTGTCTCGATTGAAAGGCCGAGGCCGATGTACGTCAGGAAAACCTCCCAGCCTATCGCGCCCGGGATAGACAGAGCCATGCGCAGCATAATGACAGACACCATCTGCGGCAGCAGGTTCTTTGTGACTATGCGGCGTGTAGGCGTGCCAAGGCAGCGGGACGCCAGGTTAAAGTCACGGTCGCGGATTATCAGCACCTGATTGCGTATAAAGCGTGCCAGCCCTATCCAGCCGGTGATTGTCATCGCGATAATCATCGTCAGCACGCCGGGGCTCATAACATAGGTGGCAAGAATAAGTATAATTGTCGTCGGTATGTTGTTTATCAGGTTATACATCTCGGTAAACAGAAAATCCAGCTTTCTCACATAACCCCACAGTACGCCTGCGGCGACGCCTATCATTGCCTCAAGCAGCGCCACTGAAAAGCCGATTATCAGCGAGGTGCGTGTGCCAGACCATATGTTGGACCACAGATCCTGTCCGATGGAGTTCGTGCCGAACCAGTACTCTGCGTTCGGTTTTTGGTTGCCGACCGGCTGCCCCTCCTTCGCGTGGCCCTCGGGGTAGTTGTTTATCAGTATTGCGTCGCGCTGGCCGGGGATAAACGGCTGAATAAAGGCAAACACCATCATCAGCATGATAATCCCAAGCAAAACGACAGCCAGCCTGTTTTTGCCGAACATGCGCAGCGTGCTGCGCCAGTACGAATAGTTGGAATACCCGGTGCGCTCAGCTTCGCTGGCGTTATAGGGCGCCGGTTCAAACTCTGCAGCCGCCAGCGCAGCAATCTCTTCGTCGGTCAAAATGTCTTTGCTGTCAGCTTCGCGTTTCAGGTCGGTCAGCAGGCTGCCTTCAAGCTTGCCGGAGCGCCGCTCTTTATTGGAGTACTTACTCATCAGCGCGCACCCTCCTTTTTGACAAAACTGATTCTGGGGTCGACGAGAGCCATCATAAAGTCGCCGAGTATAAGCCCGAGTATGCCCATCACAGAGAACAGAATGACAAGCGCCTGAACCATAGTGTTATCCTGCTTCTTAATAACGTCGACGAGCAGGCCGCCCATACCGGGAACCGAATACAGAGATTCGACGTATATCGACCCTGAAATCGTCATCAGTATCGAGGTCGGTATCAGGTTAACCATCGGCACAACCGAGTTTCGGAAAACATGCCTGAACCAGATTGTCGTGTTGGGCACGCCCTTGGCGCGCGCCAGCTTTATATAGTCCTTGTTCGATTCGTCCACCATGTACCGCCGCAGCCACATGGCATAGCTGGCAATTGACGGCAGCGCCAGCGAAAGAATAGGCATAATCATTGTCAGCGAGGATTTGGCGTTATACAGCATACTTGTGCCGATAAGCTTTGTACCGTAGAGCTGTATAAACAAAAAGTATACCGCGTTTGGCACCGCCTGTATGAAGACGATAAACCCGTTGCCAAACTTATCCCACACTCCGTTTTTCTTGCGGGCCATCATTACGCCAAGCGCCATGCCAAGCGGCAAACTGAGGCATATGGCAGTGAGGCCGAAGCGGAGCGAGACCAATATTTTGGGCGCGATGATTTTTGTGATTTCGACATTTTTGCGATAGCGATGCGACACGCCGAGGTCGCCGTGCAGCAGGTCGACAAAAAACTTGCCAAGCTGCTTTGGCAGCGGGTCGTTAAGACCGAGAATGGTAAGCTGGTTATTTATCTGCGTCGGTGTCAATTTGTCAAAATTGTCAAAATAGCCCTCGACGGGCATAAGCCGAAGCAGAGAGAATATTACGGTTATAATTATTACCAGAGTCAGCAGAGACCGTAACAGCCGCTTCGTCATGTATTTTAGCATTATGTATCTGTCCTTCCTTTTGGAAGCGTTTGAATGTGCGCCGGCAGAGAGGTTGGATTTAAGAAGAGCGGCCCCGCCTGTTTGGCACAGAGCAGAGCCGCTCTTTCGGTTACGCGCTGTCAGCGCGTAAAAGCTTTGCGGTTATTCGCCGCGGGCAGCCTGCCAGTCCTCGAGCTGGGCGTAGAACATGTCGGAACTCATGGCTGTCTTATAGACTCTTCTGCCTTTGTAGCTGAGATAGCTCCAGCCGCAGCTGCTGTAGATGCCTTCGAACGGGTTGAGCTTTGTCGCCTCATAAAGCCCGCCGGTGGCGCGGTAGGGGATAAACATCGCATGGTCGATATAAAATGCCTCGGCATTGGCAAAAGCGGTATAACGGTCGTCAACGCTTGATGTCTGCTTTTGCGCGGCGCGCAGCATGCCAAGGTATTCGTCAACTATGGCGACGGTCTCGGGGGACTTCGTCGTTTTTTCAAATATGGCGGTCGTGTCTGTAGCGAATGTGTAGTTGTTGCCGACATCGGTCATCCATATCCACGTCTCGGGGTCCATATAGTCGGCGCCGCCGTTCAGCTTCTGTATGGCGTAGTTGCCGCAGCGGCGTGTGCCGCTAAGGAAGTCCTGCGCGCCGAAGTTGTTTATTACAAACTCAATATAATCGGCGCCGAGCAGCTCTTCCATCTGCTGCTTCATGATGACGCACTCTTTTGCCCAGTCCGCCGTGCCGTTGTACTGCACAAGAATCTTGACAGGGAATTTGGCTCCGGCAGCCGTCAGCTCGGCTATTGCTTTTTCTTTATACTCTTTGGCAAGGTCGGCATTAAAGCTGTCGGTCTGCGCGATCTTTGCCAGGTTGCCGTAAAGGGTGTAATCCTTTGTCTCGCTCTTGGCAAAGCCGCTGGGGGTAATTGTATTTATCAGCAGGTCTTCGGCGTTGTTCGGGTAGAATATCTTAAGTGCGCGAAGACGGTCAAAGCCGTGATACAAAGATTTGCGGAAGTTCTCGTTATTGACGGCAAGACGCCAGTTATCCGGCTCATACTGCTCGTCAAACATCGGCTCAAAGTTGAAGCCCCAGTAGTATGTATAGTTTGTTCTGACATATGTCGGTGTGACAAGCTGCGACTTTGCGGGGTCGCCAAGCCATTCGGAAAGCAGGTCGGAGCTTACATCGGTATAATCGACCTCGCCGTTGAGGAACATCGTCGGCGCAAGTGTGTCGGCCTCCGCGTTGTATTTGCGCTCTATACGCTCAATAAATACATTGCCGGCATCCCAGTAATTGGGGTTTTTCACATACACATGCTCTTCCTGCGGTGAAAAAACGTCCATCAGGTATGCGCCGCAATACCACAGCTTTGTATTGTCGGTGCCGATATCGGCGCCGAACTCGTCAAGGCACGCTTGACTCATCGGATAGTAGCAGCCGAACTCAAGGCAGCTCAGGAAGTAGACGCGCGGAGCGTTGAGGGTGTATTCAAGTGTATAATCGTCTACGGCCTTTACGCCGACGGAGTCGAAGGTTACCTCAGTCTCCGGCGTGGTGCCGTTGAGAACTGCGCTTGTGTAGTCATAATACTCTTTAGCGCCGGCCAGCATATCGCACATAGTGGTGCTGTTGCTGCTGGCATTGGCGGCTTCAAGCACCCATGCGGCCGAGGTGACAAAGTCATGCGCGGTCACATCGCCTTTTTCGGCGCCGGTATTGTCGTACCATTTCATGCCCTTGCGGATTTTGAGCTGCCAGGTAAGGCCGTCACTGCTCACAGTCCAGCTCTCGGCGGCTGCGGGCTTCAGGTTGCCGTACTGGTCGCTGCGCACCAGCGTTTCAACGCAGTTAGCGCCGCAAATCAAGTCAATTTCGGATGAGCTGGTCAGGTAGCTAAGCGTAGACACTTCACTTTTGTAGAGGATGCGGTAGACTTGCTCGTCGGCAACCTCACGCCCGTCGGGGCCGGTTGTCACGGCGGGGGGCTGTGATGTTGTGCTGCCCTGCGGTGCGGTCGTGGTTGTGCCCGGCTGAGTGGGGTCACTTGGGTTACAACCCGCTGCAAGACCTGCAAGCATAATTGCTGCCAACAGTAACGCGGTTAGTTTTTTCATCTTTTTTCCTCCTGTCAAACGATTTCTTTGTGAAAATGCACAAGTTATTGCCTATAAACCAAATCATATCATACATTATTAACATATAAAAGCGAACTGATTATTTCTTAGCGCCTTCTTAGCGAAAATACTGTCACTGCCGCTTCACAAACCATGATCTATCTTGTAGAATGGAAATACAGGGTGTTCAAGCTCGCCATCATGCGTTTCGAGAGGTAAAAAAACTGTGAAATCACCGTTTTCACGCATTTCGCCTCACACATATAAGGATATTGCCTTGATATTCGCCGCGCCGGCGGCCGTGCTGTTTGCAAGCGCATTGACGGCGCTTGTTGGCAACGGCCTCGCGCTGCACACGGCGCTGACCGCGCTTGTAATCTTAGCGTTTTCGCAGTATGTCCATACCGCTGGAAGAAGGATGCTGCTGACCTGGCTTAGCGTTACAGCCTTTGCCGTGGCGGCGTTGTTTTCCTGGCCTGTTGGCGCAAGGCCTCCGCTTGTGCTTGTAATCGGCATAGTGGTGTGCCTGCTGCTTATCGGCAGATTGACGGTCAACCTTCGCCAAATGATTGAAGAGCAGCAGAAGAAAAGTGACCTTGAGAGTGAACGCCGCCAGATGATGAGCGAGTTCAACACAAGGCTTATGCTGGCGAGAGGGATGGAGGAAATCGGCAAAGAGCTGCTTTTGGCGATATTTGAGCTAAGCGGCAGGTCGTCGGTTCTGTTCATGGCTAACGGCGGATGCGCCGCCCGTGTCGGCGCGCGCCCGGCGGGGTTAATCATCTTCAAGCACGAGCTGGCTGCCGTTTGTGAGGCGGCCCGGCGCGGTAAAATGGTCGGCGTCGGCACGGGAATCTGCACATTTTCACCTTTCAGATATTACCCGCTAAGCATCGAAAATAAAGTGATGTGCGTTGTAGGCGTTCTGCTTGGCACCGAGGGGTATGACGAACCGTCTGTCCAGCTGATTGACCAGCTCATCCAGCGCGGCGCGATAGCGTTTGAGCGTCAGGTGCTGATAGATGAGCAGCAGGATATCATAACAGAAAAGCACATGGAGCAGCTTCGCGCCAATTTTTTGCGCGCAGTTTCGCACGACCTCCGCTCTCCGCTTGCCGCGATAGTCGGCGCTTGCGCCGCGCTTGAGCAAAGCCTGGGCGATACTCCAAACACGCGGCAGCTTTTAGCCGATATCCGCGAGGAATCCGTATGGCTGACACATATGGTGGAAAACCTGCTGTCGGTAACGCGCGTCAGCGCCGAAGGGCCCAAGCTGAGCCTGAGCGCCGAAGCGGCGGAGGAAATCGTTGGTGAAGCGGCATACAAATGCGTTACGCGCTTCCCGTCGCTAAAGCTAAACGTCGCTGTGCCGGATCAGGTTATAATTCTGCGCATGGACGCCACACTGATTACGCAGGTTATCCTTAATCTTGTTGAAAACGCCGTAAAATACGGCGGGGGCAGCAGTGTCGAGCTCACGGTTGTTCGCCGGGGGAGAGACGCCGTATTCGCCGTAAGGGATTACGGCGACGGCGTCCCGCAGGAGAAGATGGAGGACATATTTGCCGGCAAGGGGTACGAGGCCGGAGACTCGCGTCACGGGCTTGGCATCGGCCTTTCAATTTGCCGTACAGTTGTACTCGCGCACGGCGGGGATATCTGGGTCGAGAACTGCCCGGAGGGCGGTGCGAGATTCAGCTTTTCGCTTCCCGTTGAGGAGGAGGACTCATGAACACGCAAAAAACAATTATGGTCATTGAGGACGAGCAGCGTATCGCTCATGTGCTGGAATCGTTGCTCTCAGACGACGGCTACAGCGTCGTCAGCGTCGCGACAGGCGCGCAGGCGCTGGAAGCGGCCGACAGTTATCTGCCGGATGTATTTTTACTTGACCTCGGTCTGCCGGACGCCGACGGGCTGATGATACTTAAAAAGCTGCGTCAGCGCACCGCGCGGCCGATAATCATCGTGTCGGCGCGCACAAGAGAGCGCGAAAAGGTTATGGCGCTTGATTTGGGCGCGGACGATTATGTCACAAAGCCGTTCGGCGCCAAAGAGCTGAAAGCCCGTATCCGTTCGGCGCTACGGCATTCGACGATAAACCAGATGGGCGACGCGCTGGAAAAGACCGAATATTCCTGCGGTGACCTTGTAGTGGATTATCGCAACAGCAAGGTGATAAAAAGCGGCGCCGATATGCATCTGACAAATGTCGAATACCAGATTGTCTCACTGATATCCCGAGCCTGCGGCAAAGTGCTTACATACGACAGCATAATCGCCAGTATCTGGGGGCCGTACGCCAATGCCGACAACAACAGGATACTGCGCGTCAATATGGCGAATATCAGGCGCAAGATAGAGGATAACCCCGCCACGCCGCGGTATATATTCACCGAGGTCGGCGTCGGATACCGCATGGCGGCCGAAAACATCGCGCAGCCGCCTGACGACAGATAAGTATATGTTTTCCGGGTAATTCCGGAATACCAAATCATATCGAAAGGGAGTGTCTCACATGTATGATCTCGTGATCATCAACGCGCGGATAGTGGACGGAACAGGATGCCCCTCCTACCACGGGGAGGTTGCGGTCAAAGATGGGAAAATTGCCGCTGTCGGCATCAGGCTGAATCAGGCCGGCGCGAACGTAATCGATGCCAAAGGGCATGTTGTCGCACCGGGATTTATCGATTCTCACAGCCACAGCGACCTGATTGTTGAGGAGTATCCCGAGTGCATCGGCGCTTTGGAGCAGGGAATTACCACGCAGGTCGGCGGCATGTGCGGAGAGTCGCCGGCGCCGTTGTCGGCCGAAAGGCTGGACGAAACGCTGCGAGTCATCGGCGCGCTTAGCGGCGATGTGCGCGGCGGCGCAGACAGACGCTTCTCGTTTGGCTCGTACCTGGATTATATCGACAAGCCTCTGGGCACGAATATGGCGTTCATCACGGGGCACGGCAACATCCGCGCATGCGTCATGGGCTACGAAAACCGTAAAGCGACGCCCGAAGAGCTGGAGAAAATGAAAGCCCTGCTTGCCGACACAATGGACGGCGGCTCGCTTGGCATATCGTTCGGCCTTATCTATCCGCCGTGCTCGTACTGCGACACTGATGAGATGGCTGAGTTGTGCAAGGTTGTCGCCTCTCGCGGCGGCGTCATGACGGTACATATGCGCTCGGAAAATCACCGCCTTGTCGAAGCGCTTGAGGAGATGCTGGACGTCACGCGCCGTTCAGGCGTCCGCTGTGTAATATCGCACCACAAGGCGACTGGAGGCCCCGCCAACTGGGGCAAAACTTACCGCACAATCGAGCTCATTGAGCGGGCGAATCTCGAGGGGCTGGACGTCTTCTGCGACCAATACCCATACACGGCGTCGTCGACCGGGCTCAATACGAATATACCTGGCGAGCTGTTTGCGCTGGGCGTGCCTGCCATGATGGATATGCTGGCGTCGCCTGAAAAGCGCGCCGAGCTGCGCAAGAGAATCGTCGGCGAAGGGACATCCGAGCAGCGCTTCCAGTACACTATGATCGGCCATTCCAAATCGCATCCGCAGTTTAACGGCATGATGTTAAACGACGCCGCAAAATCTCTTGGCGTTGACCCGTACGAGCTGCAATGCGACCTTTTGCTTGCGGATAATCTGTCCACAGGGGCGATATTCCACACGATGAGCGAGGACGACCTGAAAAATGTCATGCGATACAAGCGCACGATGGTGGGTACGGACGGGCTGTGGCACCCGGGCAGCGAGGGCGGGCACCCAAGAGGCATCGGCACATACCCGCGCGTACTGGGCAGATACGTCAGGCAGCAGCAGGTGATTCCGCTTGAGGAAGCCGTTCGCAAGATGACATCAATGCCGGCCGCCGTCTACAGCCTTGACCTTAAGGGTCTTGTCAAGACAGGGTTCGATGCCGACCTTGTCATCTTTGACCCCGATACGATAATCGACAACGCCGACTACGGCGCAAAGTTCCGCGAGCGCTGCACCGGGCTGGATTATGTTTTTGTCGGCGGAAAAATTGCCGTCAGGGACTCGGTGTTCACCGGGGAGACCGGCGGAAAGATAATACGCCGCAAGATGTGAAAGTGTTAAAATAATTACAGCCACCTGGGCAAATTGCGGTGCAGTAAGGCGGATTTCGGAAAATAAAGGGATGCCAGACCAAGTGCGGTCGGGCATCCCTTTTCAGAACTGTCAAACTAATCTCATGTCGCCGGCAAACTTATTCGATGCCCGCCACTGAAAAACCGGCGTCGTCAATGGCGGCGCGTATCGCGCTGTCTTCAACCGGCCCCGACAGTTTGAGACTGGCGCGCTTCGTCTCAAGGCTGACGTCGGCGCCCGTCACGCCTTCAAGCTTTTCTAGAGCTTTTTTCGCCGCGCCGACACAATGCATGCACGACATACCTTCGATAATCACGGTCTTTGTCATCATGTTATCCTCCTCAAGTTTTGTCATATCAATAATATCATTTGGTTTATACTCAGCCATGCCGCGTCTGTCTCTGCACGGCTCGAACCTAAGAAGCCGCAGAGCGTTTACGACGACCGAAACCGAGCTGAAGCTCATAGCCGCCGCGGCAATCATCGGATTGAGAAGCAGCCCGAATGGGATAAACAGCAAGCCAGCCGCTACGGGGATTCCGATTACATTATATATAAATGCCCAGAACAGATTCTGCCGGATATTGCGCATAACGGCCCGGCTGAGGCGTATTGCGTCCGCCACGCCGTGCAGGTCGATTTTCGTCAGCACAATATCGGCGGATTCGATTGCTATATCCGTCCCGGCGCCAATCGCGACGCCGACATCTGCCCTTGCCAGAGCGGGCGCGTCGTTTATGCCGTCGCCGACCATCACGACGCGCCTGCCGCCGTTTTGATGATTTCGTATAATCCGCTCCTTGTCCTGCGGCATAACCTCGGCCTCGATGTGCGAAATCCCGACCTGCGCGGCGATTGCCTCGGCAGTACCACGGCTGTCGCCGGTCAGCATGACCACATCTAAACCAAGCGAATACAGCCTTGCAACGGCATCGCGGCTTGTGTTCTTTACGGTATCGGCCATGGCGATGTATCCAAGCATACGTCCCGCTCGGGTGAAGTACAGCAGAGTTTTGCCGCTTTGCGCAAAAGTTTTCTCGTCAATTGAGGCGACGTCTTCGATGCCGTTGTCGTCCATCAGCCGCCTGTTGCCGGCAAGGCAAACCGCGCCGTCAATTTCTCCCGAAATACCGCGCCCCGGGATGAGCTCGTAATGCCCGACATCCCGGATATCCGCGCCTGCGCTGAGCGCTGCCTGAACTATCGGCGCCGCGAACGGATGCCTAGACAGCTTTTCAAGCGACGCCGCCGCGGAAAGCAGGTCAAGCGCGTCAGCGCGCGGGACGATATCCGCAACAGCCGGCCTGCCTTCGGTCACCGTGCCTGTCTTGTCCAGCACGACCACATCCACATTATGCAGCGCTTCAAGCGCCTGCGCGGATTTTATCAGTATGCCGCGCGCAGCGCCGCATCCAGTGCCCACCATAATCGCGGTCGGCGTCGCAAGGCCAAGCGCGCAAGGGCAGGATATCACAAGCACCGATATCGCGGCCGTCAGCGCGAACCCGAACCCGTAGCCCAGCGCCAGCCACACTGCGGCGGCGATAACCGCGATTGTCATGACGACAGGCACGAATATGCCGCTTATCTTATCGGCCAGCCGCGCGACCGGCGCCTTCGTCGAGGTCGCCTCCTCAACAAGACGTATTATCTGCGCAAGCGTCGTCTCTTCGCCCACCGCCGTTGCCAGCATGTGGATATATCCGGCGTGGCTCACCGTTCCGGCGGTCACCTTGTCTCCCGTTTGCTTCTCGGCAGGCAGGCTCTCGCCGGTCACGGCGGATTCGTCTATCGACGCGCTTCCCTCGGTTATAACGCCGTCCACCGGTATTGCGCCGCCGGCACGGACGACGAGTATATCACCCGGAAGCACCTCTCCGGCAGGGATATCAAACTCCTGCCCGCCGCGCAGCACGGTCGCCGTTTTCGGCGACAGGTCCATCAGCTTGGCTATAGCCTGAGACGTACGCCCCTTTGCCCTGGCTTCAAAGTATTTGCCCAGCGTAATAAGTGTGACGATCATCGCCGCCGACTCGAAGTACAGGTTCATCGAAAACTCATGCACCGCCGCCATGTCGACGTGCCCGAAGCCCCACGCGATCCGGTATACAGCGTATATGCCGTAAAGAAATGCCGCGCCTGACCCGACGGCAATCAGCGAATCCATATTTGGCGAACGCCTTATAAGATTCGTAAAGCCGACAGTAAAGTATCTGTGGTTTACAATCAGCGGCGGAAGCGTCAACAAGAACAGCGTTAATGCCATAACCATTGCGTTGTCCATGCCGCTAAGCGCGGCGGGGACGGGCCAGGAAAGCATGTCGCCCATGGCGAGGTAAAACAGCGGCGCCGCAAACAGCAGCGAAATAACAAGCCTCCGTTTCATTGCGCGCGCGTCATCCTGTGCGGCATTGCCGCTAGCGTCGCCCCGTGCGCCGCCTTTCGCAGAGGCATTTTTTGGCCTTGCGCCATAGCCGATGCCGCCCACCGCGTCTGCGATGCCGTCAATATTTATTTTGCCGCCGTCATATTTCACGGTCATGTTGTTCGTCAGCAGATTCACGCTGACCTCGCTGACGCCGTCAAGCTTGGAGACCTCTTTTTCTATCCTCGCGCTGCACGCCGAACAGGTCATGCCGGTCACGTCGAACTGCGTCTTTTCCATGACATGCTCCTTTTTTAGCCTGATTGACAGTATTATGCCTTTCTGATATCATTATATCATTAATTATGCTTTTCGCAAGAATGCACTATTTTGTAATATAGTACCCGAAAAGATACCGTAAAGGCGGCGCTATAATGAATCTGCTTGAACACGAGGTAAACTGTCCGGTGTCGACGACACTTCGTCTCATTGGCGGCAAATATAAGGCACTGCTGCTGTGGCACCTGATGGACGGCGCCGTCCGTTTTTCTCAGCTTCACAGGCTTGTAAAGCAGGCGACGCCAAAGATGCTGACACAGCAGCTGCGCGAGCTGGAGAGCGACGGTCTGCTGCAGCGCACCGTCTATCCCGTTGTGCCGCCAAAGGTCGAGTATTCGCTTACAAAAAAAGGGCGCAGCCTGCGCCCGATACTTCAGTTGATGTTCAGCTGGGGGGAGGGAATCCTGCGCGAGAGCGGTCTTGAGCCGAACTGCACAATGACGTCCTGCTGCTCGTGCGGGAAACCCGAATAAAGCGCATATCCGGCGCAGCCGCGCACCGGCGCTATTTTCCGCTGGTTTTTTTCGCGGCGGGGTCCGTCAGCTCCGCTAACGCGCCGCCGGCCACTGCCCAGATGTACAGGCTAGCCACAGTGCCGTAAGGGCTGTATCTGCGCCGAAGCATTTCAAATGCGGCACGGTCGATTTTCTTTCGGCGATAGACCATGCGCATACCGCGCAATATAGCCAAATCACCAAAGCTAAGCACGTCCGGCCTGCCCATGCAAAATATCATAATCATCTCGGCCGTCCACACGCCGATTCCGTCGAGCGAGCTCAGCGCTTTAATCACGTCGGCGTCGCCCATTTCATGCAGCGCATAGATGTCAAAATCTCCGTTGCTCACTTTTTCGGCAAACCCTTTTATATACCCCGCTTTTTTAAATGTCATGCCAAAACTCTGCAAATGCTCGACGCTTGAGCTCGCCAGCGCATCCGCGGTTATCGGGCTAAAAGCGTCCGACATGCGGCGCCACACGGTCACCATCGCCGCCGTCGATATCTGCTGGCCGACGATATTTCGCACGACAGCGGTGAACAGGTCGTCGTCGCCCGGCCGGTCGATATATCCGACGCGCTCGATGACTGCCCCGAGCTTCTTATCACGTTTTTTAAGGTATGCAATTTCTTCATCGCCATAGACAAAGTTCATTACCCTCACCACCGGCCGCAAATTGCGCCGCCGCGTCATCAAAAGATTGACAGTTTCGGCACGCAGATGTATTCTACCATCTGTACTGCAAATGTACAATAACACGAAATGAAATCATCGCAAAAAATGTTGCAAAATCGAGTGTAAAAAAACCTTGACAAGCACATGCTGCAATGGTATCCTATAAGAGCGCCTTTATGGGCGTACTATGCCTGTTTAAAAAAACGGGCGCGATGAAGCCTGAGATTGCCGCGTTATGCGGGTAACTTAGGCGGAGAAGTCCGACAATCGGGCGGCAGGAGAGACGGAACCACAGTTCTCATAATAGACGCAGCGTATCCCACTATGTTCGTAACTGCGCGCGACGTGCGCGTAAGCCGAGCGGGAGACCAACTGTCGTATTATGCCGGGCCACAGTAAGATACCGGTTTCATTTACGCCTAAATGAAATACACCCGGAGGCGTGGCGACTTTCCACCCCATTTGTCAACAGCAAATAAATGGGGCCTCCGCACATGATGCGGAGAGCAAAATCAGGAGGGCAATAATGGCAAACATGCAAAAAATGCGTATCAGACTCAAAGCGTATGACCATTTTCTCATCGACCAGGCGGCCGAGAAAATCGTCGAGACCGCAAAGCGCACCGGTTCGGAAGTGTCCGGCCCGATTCCGCTGCCGACAGACAAGAAAATCATCACAATCCTTCGCGCTGTACACAAATATAAAGACAGCCGCGAGCAGTTCGAGCGCCGCACGCACAAGCGCCTGATAGACATCAAAAACCCCTCGCAGAAGACAGTCGAATCGCTGATGGATCTCAACCTTCCGGCAGGCGTCGACATCGAAATCAAGCTGTAAAAGCAAAACTGTAAATACCCTGTTCCGCAAGTACATATGCGGGCGGGTCATGTTGGGCGACGGCGGTGCCGCGCGGCCCAACCAATGCCTGTAAGGAGGAAATAAAGTGCAGAAAGCAATCATTGGAAAGAAAATCGGCATGACGCAGATTTTCGACGAGGCCGGCAAGGTCATCCCCGTGACGGTCATCGAAGCGGGACCTTGCACGATAGTGCAGAAGAAGACGGTGGAGACCGACGGCTACGCCTCGGTTCAGCTCGGATTCCAGGACCTTGGCGAGAAGAAACTGAACAAGCCCATGAAGGGTCACTTCGCAAAGGCGTCTGTCGGCGCCAAGAAATACCTCAAGGAGTTCAGGCTTGAGGGATGCGACCAGCTCAACGTTGGTGACAGCATCTATGCCGACACATTCGAGGCCGGGGACAAAATTGACGTCATCGGCGTCAGCAAGGGCAAGGGGTTTGCCGGCAACATCAAGCGCTGGAACACCCACTCGCAGGAGCATACGCACGGCGTCGGCCCTGTTCACCGCAGCGTCGGCTCCACGGGCGCCAACACAGACCCGTCGCGCGTCATGCCCGGCAAGAAAATGCCCGGACATCTCGGCAACGAGCAGGTCACCGTGCAGAACCTTGAGGTCGTCAGGGTTGACAAAGAGGCCAATATGATAGCCATCCGCGGCGCGGTTCCCGGGCCCAAGGGCGGCATTGTGTTCATTAAGAACGCAGTTAAGGCTTGAGGGAGGAGGAGAAATCATGGCTAAGACAAACATAGTCGATATGAACGGCAAAGTCGTCGGAGAAATCGAGCTCAACGACAGCGTGTTCGGCATCGAGCCGAACAAAGCCGTTTTGCATCAGGATATAAAGAGCTATCTTGCCAACCAGCGTCAGGGCACACAAAGCACGCTCACCCGCGCGGAAGTCCGCGGCGGCGGCCGCAAGCCTTGGGCACAAAAGGGCGGCGGCAGAGCGCGTCAGGGCAGCACCCGCGCGCCGCAGTGGACACACGGCGGCATCGCCTTCGGCCCCAAGCCGAGATGCTTCAGAATCAGGACGAACAAGAAGGCCAAAAACCTCGCCATACGCAGCGCGCTCAGCGCCAAGCTTGCGGCGGGAGAGCTGATTGTAGTCGACAGCATCAAGCTCGACGCTATCAGGACGAAGAGTGTCATCAGCTTCCTTGACAACGTCGGCGCCAAGGGCAAGGCCCTTATAATGACGCCGGAAGTCAACAGGAACGTCGTGCTTTCAGCCCGCAACATCCCGGGCGTGCAGACGACATTCGCCGGCGTGTTCTGCGCCTACGATATACTCAAGGCTGACAAGTTCATCGTCGATAAGGCCGCCATTGCCAAAATCGAGGAGGTATACGCCCAATGAAGAGCCCGTATGACATAATACTTCGCCCGATTATCACCGAGAGGTCGATGGAGGGTGTGGCCGACAAGAAGTACGTCTTCGAGGTCGCCAAATCAGCCAACAAGATTGAAATCCGTCACGCTATCGAGGCTATATTCAATGTCAAGGTTTTCAGCGTGAACACAATGAACGTCATCGGCAAGGAAAAGCGCATGGGCGTACACGTCGGCAAGACGTCGTCGCGCAAAAAGGCGATCATCCGCCTGACGGAAGACAGCAAGCCCATCGAAGTGTTCGAGGGCATGGTGTAATCAAAAAGGCGAGAGCCCGGGGCGCAGACGCCCAAGGCTTCCGTTCGCCAGCGGCAGTGCGCTGCCGCCGCATGTATGCCGGCACGCGTCATATCGGTAAGCCGGCGCAAAACGATAATAAACTGGGAGTGAAAATCAAATGGCTATAAAAAGCTACAAGCCCACAACGCCGTCCCGCCGTCAGATGACGGTTACGGATTACAGCGGGCTAAGCAAGGTCAAGCCGGAGAAAAGTCTGCTCGAAAAGCTCAAGAAAAACGCGGGCAGAAACAGCTACGGCAGAATCACCGTCCGCCACAAGGGCGGCGGCAACAAGCAGAAGTATCGTCTCATCGACTTCAAGCGTGATAAGGTCGACATGCCCGCCAAGGTCTTAACGCTGGAATACGACCCCAACCGCACGGCGCACATCGCCCTCATCCAGTACGAGGACGGCGTTAAGAATTACATCCTCGCGCCCAACGGCCTCAACGTCGGCGATACGATAATCTCTAGCGCCGGCGCCGACATCAAGCCGGGCAACTGTCTGCCGATAAGCAATATCCCCCTCGGCACGGTCATCCACAATATCGAGCTGTATCCCGGCCGCGGAGGCCAGCTTGTGCGCTCGGCGGGCGTCGCAGCCCAGCTGATGGCTAAAGAGGGCAAGGCCGCCCAGGTCCGTCTTCCGTCCGGAGAGGTTCGCTATGTCAAGATGGAGTGCCGCGCGACGATTGGCCAGGTTGGAAATATCGACAACGAGAACGTCAACCTCGGCAAGGCCGGCAAGACCCGCCATCGCGGCGTGCGTCCCACCGTCCGCGGCTCGGTCATGAACCCTGTTGACCACCCGCACGGCGGCGGCGAGGGCAAATCGCCCATCGGCCGTTCCGGCCCGGTTACCCCGTGGGGCAAGCCGACGCTGGGATACAAGACCCGTAAGAAGAACAGCCGCACCGATAAACAAATCGTGCGCCGCCGTACCAAATAACGAAAGGAGACACATTAACTATGGGCAGAAGCGTAAAGAAAGGCCCCTTTGTGGCTCCCGAGCTGCTTAAAAGGGTAATGAAGCTCAACGAAACAGGCGAGAAGAAAGTCCTTAAAACCTGGTCAAGGGCATCTACGATATTCCCCGACTTTGTCGGGCACACCATTGCCGTACATGACGGTAAAAAGCACGTGCCGGTCTATGTCACCGAGGACATGGTCGGGCACAAGCTCGGCGAGTTTGCTCCGACGCGTACCTTCAGGGGTCATGCCGGCAGCAAAAGCGGCAAGTAAGGGAGGATAGAGATATATGGAAGCAAGAGCATACCTTAAATATGTCCGCATCTCTCCCCGCAAGATGCAGATTGTCTGCGACCTCATCAGAGGCAAGCGCGCCGACGAAGCCGCCGCCATACTGATGAACACGCGCAAGTCGTCCAGCGAGCCGCTGATAAAGCTGCTTAAAAGCTGCCGCGCCAACGCCGAGAACAATTTTGAGATGAACCCCGAGAAGCTCTTTGTATCGCAGGTGTTTGTCAGCCCCGGGCCCCAGCTCAAGCGTATCCACGCAAGGGCGCGCGGCCGCGCTGCTCGCATCACAAAGAGAACGAGCCATGTAACAATGGTTCTGGCGGAAAAAGAATAGGTCAGGGAGGTTAGTTTATGGGCCAGAAAGTAAATCCCCACGGTCTTCGTGTGGGCGTTATCAAAGGATGGGATTCCCGCTGGTTTGCCAAAGACGAGCTTTTCGGCGACCTTTTGGTAGAGGATCACAAGATCCGCGTGTATCTCAAGAAGACACTGTTCCAAGCCGGTGTTCCGCGCATTGAAATCGAGCGCGACAGCGCCAAAGTCCGTATATTTGTTCACTGCGCGCGCCCCGGCATGATTGTCGGCCGCGGCGGCGGAGATATCGAAAAGCTTCAGGCCGATGTTTCCAAGATGATTGGCAAGCCTGTTGCGATGAGCATCGTCGAAGTCCGCAGCCCCGACCTCAATGCCCAGCTTGTTGCCGAGAATATCGCCGCGCAGCTTGAAAAGCGTATATCGTTCCGCCGCGCGATGAAGCAGTCGATGCAGCGCGCGATGAAGCTTGGCGCCAAAGGCATCAAGACATCGGTCTCCGGCCGTCTCGGCGGCGCCGAGATTGCCCGTACCGAGCATTACCACGAGGGCACAATCCCTCTTCAGACACTGCGCGCCGATATCGATTACGGCTTTGCCGAGGCTCACACAACATACGGCCGTATAGGCGTCAAGGTTTGGCTGTACAAGGGCGAGGTTCTCACGGGCGGCCCGCGCACAACAGAAGTCGCAGCACCGAGCCGCGACAAGCGTGACCGCCGCGACAGGCGCGATGGCCCGGGCGGGGATCGCGGAGACCGCAGGCCGAGGCCGCAGGGTGACAGAGGCCCGCGTCCGGGCGGACCGGGCGGCCAGGGCGGGGACAGAAACCGTCAGGGCGGCGGCGGAAGATTTGGCGAAAAGAAGCAGTTCTCGGCAGGCCCGCGCGGCCCGCAGGGACGCCCGTATCAGAAGCCGGCATCACCCGCACCCGCCGCACCGGCCCCCGCCGAAAAGGCACCCGAAACGGAAGGAGGGGCAGAATAATGCTACTGCCGAAGAGAGTTAAATACCGCAGGGTTCACCGCGGACGTATGAAGGGCAAGGCCACACGCGGCAACTTCGTCTCCAACGGTGAATACGGCATGATTGCCACCGAGCCGGGCTGGATTACCAGCAACCAGATCGAGGCTGCCCGTATCGCGATGACGCGTTACATCAAGCGCGGCGGTCAGGTTTGGATAAAAATATTCCCCGACAAGCCGGTTACGCAAAAGCCCGCCGAAACCCGCATGGGCTCCGGTAAAGGCTCGCCTGAATACTGGGTCGCCGTCGTCAAGCCGGGCCGCGTTCTGTTCGAGATCGCCGGAGTGACTGAGGAAACTGCCAGAGAGGCGCTGCGTCTTGCCGGTTACAAACTTCCGTTAAAAACAAAGTTTGTCAAGCGTGAGGACACTGAACAAGAGACAGGCGGTGAAGCATGATGAAGCCTAAAGAGGTGCGCGCACTCAGCGCCCAGCAGCTGGACGAGAAGCTGAATGAGCTGAAGAAGGATTTATTCAACCTTCGGCTTCAGCACGCGACAAATCAGCTGGAAAATCCGATAAAAATCCGCGAAGTCAAGCACGACATCGCTAGAGTCAAGACGGTCATCCGCGAGCGCGAGCTCTCGGCGAAGTCCTGAGCTTAGGAGGGTAGAGTTATGAGTGAAAGAGCTTTCCGCAAGAGCAGGATAGGCCTGGTTGTATCCGACAAGATGGACAAAACGATTGTCGTCGCAATCGAAGACCGCATCCAGCACCCGCTCTATAAGAAGATAATCAAGAAGACATACCGTCTCAAAGCCCACGATGAGAACAACGAGGCCGGTATAGGCGATAAGGTCAGGGTCATGGAGACCCGTCCCCTGTCTAAGGACAAAAGATGGCGCCTTGTCGAAATCATAGAAAAAGCTAAGTAAGGAGGGTTTGCCGTGGTACAACAGGAATCTTATCTTCGCGTTGCGGATAACACCGGCGCGAAAGAGCTGAAATGCATCCGTGTTCTCGGCGGCTCGACCCGCAGATACGGAAACATCGGCGACGTTATCGTCGCATCGGTACGCAAAGCCGCCCCGGGCGGTCAGGTCAAAAAGGGCGATGTCGTTCGCGCTGTCATAGTGCGCACCCGCAAGGGTCTGCGCCGTGCGGACGGTTCATATGTCCGCTTTGACGAGAACGCGGCCGTACTCATCAAGGAAGACAAAAACCCGAAGGGCACACGCATCTTTGGCCCGGTAGCCCGCGAGCTGCGCGAGAAGGATTATATGAAGATTCTCTCGCTCGCTCCGGAAGTACTGTGAGGAGGACGCTGATGAACACATTACACGTTAAAAAAGGCGACACCGCCATTGTACTCTCCGGTAAGGACAAGGGTAAGACCGGCAAAGTTCTGTCCGCCTCGCCGAAGAAGAGCACGGTCATCATCGAGGGTATCGCCGTCACCGCCCACCATGTCAAACCGCGCAAGCAGGGAGACCCGGGCGGAATCATCCAGAAGGAAACCCCGATTCGCGTCTGCAAGGTCATGAGGGTTTGCCCGAAGTGCGACAAGCCGACAAGGCCGGCCCACAAGATTGACGCGTCCGGCAAGAAAACCACCGTCTGCAAAAAATGCGGCGCCGAGATATGACGGTAGGAGGATAGACATATGGCTGAAAAGAAAAAGGCGGCACCCGCCGCGGCAGCGCCGGAGAATTATGTTCCCCGCATGAAAATCAAGTACAGGGAAGAAATTGCCCCGGCCCTTATGAAGAAGTTTGAGTACAAAAGCGTCATGCAGATACCGAAGCTCGAGAAAATCACCGTCAATGTCGGTTGCGGCGAAGCACGCGATAATGCCAAGGTTCTCGACGCCGTTGTGGCTGATCTTGTAAAGATCACCGGCCAAAAGCCGGTCGTCACAAAGGCCAAGAAGAGCGTCGCCAACTTTAAACTGCGCGAGGGCATGTCAATCGGCGCTAAGGTCACACTGCGCGGCGAGCGTATGTGGGAGTTTCTTGACAGGCTGTTCTCGATAGCGCTTCCGCGCGTTCGAGACTTCCGCGGGATTAATCCCAACGGGTTTGACGGCCGCGGCAACTATGCCATGGGCGTCAAGGAACAGCTGATTTTCCCGGAGATAGATTACGACAAGATTGACAAGATCCGCGGTATGGACATTGTGTTCACAACAACCGCAAAAACCGATGAGGAAGGCCGTGAACTGCTCTCGCTGTTCGGCGCGCCTTTCGCAAAGCAGTAAGGGAGGCTTCACGATGGCAAAAAAAGCAATGGTGCTTAAGCAGCAGAAGGGAAGCAAGTTCTCGTCGCGCAACTACAATCGCTGCAAGATTTGCGGTCGCCCCCACGCCTACCTCAGGGATTTCGGTGTCTGCCGCATCTGCTTCAGGGAGCTGGCATACAAAGGTCAGATTCCCGGCGTGCGCAAAGCGTCCTGGTAAAACAATATTTTATGCCGCAGCGGCGTCTCGTTTGGGCGTGCGTCTCCGGTGGGCCGGGTCATCTGTTGTTTTTTTACCGGCCGGCACCGGCAGCACGGCACCCCAAACCGGATCATACCGCCGCGCGGCTTTAGGAAAAGTAGAGAGAGCCGCGGCTGAATAAAATCCCGGCGCAAGACCAAGCTTCAATGCCCGGCCTTGCCCCTCGGATGAACCGCCGCAACTGTGGCCGCTCTTTAACTTCTGTAAGGAGGATAATAACAATGCATATAACCGATCCAATCGCCGATATGCTCACCCGTATCAGGAACGCCGGGGCAGCAAGGCACACAACGGTCGATGTCCCCGCTTCGAACATGAAAAAGGCCATCGCCCAGATTCTGCACGAAGAAGGCTATATCAAGTCCTACACCGTTGTCGACGACGGTATTCAGGGCACAATCAGAATCAACCTGAAATACACAGCCGGCAAGGAAAAAGCCATAACCGGCCTGCGCCGTGTCAGCAAGCCCGGCCTGCGTGTCTACGCCGGGTCGGAGGAACTGCCCCGCGTGCTTAAGGGTCTTGGTATCGCTATAATCTCAACGTCGAAGGGCGTCATCACCGACAAGAAAGCAAGAGAGCTTAATGTCGGGGGCGAAGTCCTCGCGTTTGTCTGGTAAGGGAGGGTAATCACAGTGTCCAGAATAGGAAGAATGCCCATAACCGTCCCGGCCGACGTTACGGTTGAGATTGCGGCGGGTAACCTTGTAACCATCAAGGGCCCGAAGGGCGAGCTTAGTCAGGCGATGCATCCGGATATGAAGATAAGCTGCGACGCCGGCATAATCAAGGTCGAGCGCCCCAGCGAGGATAAGCTGCACAAAAGCCTTCACGGCCTTACGCGCACGCTTGTCAACAACATGGTTGTCGGTGTTACCCAGGGCTACAAAAAGGAACTCGACGTCGTGGGCGTCGGATACCGCGTAGCAAAGGACGGCACAAAACTCACGATGAACCTCGGCTATTCGCATCAGGTCATCATGGAGGAAATTGACGGCATCACAATCGAAGTCCCGGCCCCGAACAAGATAGTTATCTCGGGAACCGATAAGCAGGTTGTCGGCCAGTTTGCGGCCGAGGTTCGCTCGAAGCGTCCCCCTGAGCCGTACAAGGGCAAAGGTGTTCGCTATCACGGCGAGGCGGTACGCCACAAAGAGGGCAAGACCGGCTCGAAGAAGAAATAAGGAGGTGCGCATAACATGGTTAAGCAGTATGATTCAAACGCCCAGAGACTTATCAGGCATAAGAGAGTGCGCGCCCACATTTCCGGCACGGCTGCCCGTCCCCGCCTGAATGTTTTCCGCAGCGCAAAGCATATCTACGCCCAGCTCATCGACGACGAGGCAGGCTGCACGCTGTGCGCCGCGGCCAGCAACGAGAAGGACTTTGATACCTACGGCGGCAATATCGACGCCGCAAAGAAGGTCGGCCAGCTCATTGCTCAGCGGGCTAAGGATAAAGGCGTCGAGACCGTAGTGTTCGATCGCGGAGGCTACCTGTACCACGGCCGTGTTCAGGCACTGGCCGATGCCGCCCGCGAAAGCGGACTGAAGTTTTAAGGGGAGGATAGACTTATGGCTAAATTGATTGACTCCAACGACTACGAGCTGAAAGAGCGCGTCGTCGCCCTGAACAGGGTATCAAAAACTGTCAAAGGCGGACGTATTTTCAAGTTCTCGGCTCTGGTGGTTGTGGGTGATGGAAACGGAACCGTGGGGTTCGGCCTTGGCAAGTCCTCCGAAGTTCCCGACGCTATCCGCAAGGGCATCGAAGATGCAAAGAAGAACCTTGTAAAGATATCGATGAACGGCACGACGATCCCGCATGAGATAATCGGCAAGTTCGGCGCAGCGCGCGTGCTGCTTAAGCCCGCCGCCCCCGGTACCGGCGTTATCGCCGGCGGCCCGGTTCGCGCCGTTGTCGAGATGGCCGGCATCCGCGACATAAGGACAAAGTGCCTGCGCAGCAACAACCCGCAGAACGTTGTCACAGCCACGATGCAGGGGTTGGCCTCCGTCAGGGACGTCAAGCAGGTCGCCGTTGTCCGCGGCAAGACCGTCGAGCAGCTGTAAGGGGGATTTTGACATATGAAGCAATATAAAATTACCCTCAAAAAAAGCCTCAGCGGCCGCTTTAAGAAGCACATCGCCACGGCGAAGTCGCTCGGCCTAAGGAAGATCGGCGACACGACCGTGCAGCCCGATAACGCCATGACACTCGGTAAGATAAGCCAAATCAGCTATCTTATCAATGTTGAAGAGATTAACTAAGGAGGGTACCGGATATGAAACTTCATGAGCTAACGCCGGCCCCCGGTAGCACAAGCGTCGGCAAGCGCAAGGGCCGCGGAATCGGCACCGGCAACGGAAAGACCGGCGGCCGCGGCCACAAGGGGCAGTGGTCCCGCAGCGGCGGCGGTGTCCGCCCGGGATTTGAAGGCGGCCAGATGCCTCTGGCACGCAGGTTGCCGAAGCGCGGGTTTACCAACAAGATGTTCTCAAACAAGTTTGCGGCGGTCAATGTCCGCGACCTGAATGTGTTTGAGGACGGCGCCGAAGTCACATTTGACGCTCTTGTCAAGAAAGGCATATGCCAGAAAAAGATGGACGGCTTCAGGGTTCTGGGCAGCGGCGAGCTGACCCGTAAACTCACCGTCAAGGCGTCCGGTATCACCGAGGCCGCTAAACAGAAGATTGAGGCCGCGGGAGGAAAGGCAGAGGTGATCTGAGTTGATCGAGACCATTAAAAACGCCTGGAAGATCCCCGAGCTTCGCAAGAAGATTCTATTTGTCGTCATCGCCATTGTCGTGTTCCGCTTCGCGCACGCCATAAACGTGCCGTATGTCGACACGAAATCTCTGGCAGAGCAGTTCGTGGCATCCAGCGGCAATCTGCTCAGCTACTTCAACATCCTGGCCGGCGGCGGCCTGCAGAACGCCTCGATACTGGCGCTCAGCATCTATCCGTATATCAACAGCTCCATCATTATTCAGCTCCTGCAGGTTGCCATCCCGGCGCTTGAAAAGCTGGCTAAAGAGGGCGGCGAAGAGGGCAAGAAGAAAATTGAAGCCATCACTAGAATCGTCACGCTTGTGCTGTCGGTTGTTATGGGCCTCGGCTACTATCTTATCCTCGACAAGCAGTATCATGTGCTTACCCGCTCGGATACGTGGAGCATGATTGTGGTGCTGATAACATTCACGGCAGGCTCGATGTTCGTCATGTGGCTTGGTGAGCAGATAACGAACAAGGGCATCGGCAACGGTATATCGATGCTGCTGTTTGTCGGCATCGTCAGCCGCGGGCCAAGCCTTGTCGGCGGCATTATACGAGGCTTTAGCAGTACGGTTGACGCCGCGGGAGCTGCTGTGGCGCCGACAATGACATGGTGGAAGCTGCTTATCATCCTCGCAATAGGAATCGGTATTATCTCGTTTATCGTGTATATCACGAACGCCGAGCGCCGCATCCCTGTGCAGTACGCAAAGAGGGTCATTGGCCGCAAGCAGTACGGCGGACAGAGTACACACCTGCCAATGAAGGTCAATATGTCGGGCGTTATGCCGGTCATATTCGCGTCTACGATAACGCAGGTTCCCGCAACAATCGTCGGCTTCGCCGGCGCGACAAGCGGCTTCTGGTACACATTTGTCAAAGAGTATTTTTCACACTCCCCGGCATCCATCGCATATATTCTTGTGTACGTCGTCCTCATATTCGGCTTTGCGTACTTCTATTCGACCATACAGTTCAACCCGATAGAGGTTGCGAACAACCTGCGCAAAAACGGCGGGTTTATCCCGGGGTTCCGCCCCGGCAAACCGACAAGCGACTTCATCAAGAAGGTGCTTGGCAAAATCACAATGATGGGCGCGCTGTTCCTGGCCGTTATTGCCGGGCTGCCGCTTATCATGAGTAACATCAAGGGCCTTGGTGGGCTTAGCATAGGCGGAACGTCGGTGCTGATTATGGTCAGCGTCGCGCTCGAAACCGTCAAGGCAATTGAATCCCAGATGCTTATGCGCCATTACAAGGGCTTCTTGGAATAAGAGATGATTATCGTGTTTCTTGGCGCCCCCGGCGCAGGGAAGGGAACCCACGCCGGATTTGTCAGCAAGGTTTTGAATATTCCTCTCATCTCAGCGGGGAATATACTGCGCGCGGCAGTCCGGATGGGAACGCCTCTGGGGAATCAGGTCAAGGAAAAGATGGAATCCGGCAGTCTTGTGCCGGACGAGATAACAATCGGGCTTATGCGCGACAGGCTCGCGCAGAGTGATTGTGCGGAAGGCGCCATATTCGACGGGTTTCCGCGCAATCTGGCGCAGGCTGTCGCCCTCGACGAGATATGCGATATCGATATCGTATTATCGCTCGAGGTGCCGGACGATATAATAATCGAACGTATGGCAGGCAGGCTTACCTGCCCGAAATGCCAGAGAAGTTATCACATAATCAGCAACCCGCCCAGGATTGACGGGATATGCGATGTCTGCGGCACCGGGCTTGAAGTCCGCGCCGACGACACGCGCGAGGTCATAGAGCACCGGTTTCAGGTGTTCCATGAGCTTACCGAGCCCGTCAAGGAATACTATGCGCGTCAGGGAAAGCTCAAAATCGTCAAGGGTCAGGAAGATGTCGAGCACACAAGAGACGGTGTCTTCGCCGCGCTGGGTATTACGCAATGATTAAAGTTAAGTCAAGTCATGAGATAAAACTCATGCAGGAAGCAGGCCGGATTGCCGAGCTCGCCCGCAGGGCGGCCGGCAGTCTGGTGGCCCCGGGTATCACGACAAGAGAGCTCGCGGAGCATGCCAATAAGGTGATAACCGGTTACGGGGCAAAGCCGTCTTTCCTCGGCTACGGCGGTTTCCCGGGGTATATATGCTGTTCGATAAACGATGAGATAATCCACGGCATACCTGGTAACCGCAAAGTCATGGACGGGGATTTGGTCAAGCTCGATGTCGGTGCGCTGTACGGGGGATATCACGGCGATTGCGCCGCGACATACATCGCCGGCAAAGCGACGGAGCAAGCCGAGCACCTGCTTAAGACGACAAGACAGAGCTTCTATGAAGGTATCAGATTTGCCCGTGCCGGCAACAGGATATCCGATATATCCCATGCGATACAGGAGTACAATGAGAATCATGGTTATTCAATGGTCAGGGAGTATGTCGGGCATGGGATTGGCCAGCAGCTGCACGAGGCACCGGAGGTGCCGAACTTCGGGCCTGCGGGCAGAGGCCCCCGGCTGGTTGCCGGGATGACGCTCGCTATCGAGCCGATGGTCAATGCGGGCACTTGCGAAATCAGACGCTTATCCGACGGTTGGACTGTTGTTACAATGGATGGCAGCCTGTCTGCGCACTATGAAAACACAATCCTTATAACCGAGGGTGAGCCGATCATCTTAACTGCCGACGGAAGTGGCAAGCATGAATAACCGGGGAGGTAGTTTGTTTGGCTAAAGAAGATATGATCGAAGTCGAAGGTACCGTTATAGAGGCGCTGCCAAACGCGATGTTCAAAGTGGAACTGAGTGGAGGACACAAGGTATTGTCTCACATATCGGGGAAACTTCGCATGAACTACATTAAGATACTGCCGGGGGACAAGGTGACGCTTCAGATGTCGCCTTATGACCTCACAAGGGGCAGGATTGTCTGGCGCTCTAAATAGGCGCACAAGGGAGGACTTGTATTATGAAAGTAAAACCGTCCGTTAAACCCATCTGCGAAAAGTGCAAGATTATACGCAGGAATGGCCGTGTCATGGTCATCTGCACAAATCCCAGGCACAAGCAGAAACAGGGTTAACAAAAACAGGAGGTAATTAAAGGGCTCGTATTGCCGGTGTTGACCTTCCCCGCGAAAAGCGCGTGGAGATTGGCCTTACCTATATTTATGGTGTCGGCCGCACGCTGTCCAATCAGATACTTGCAAAGACTGGGATATCACCCGATACCCGCGTAAAAGACTTAACCGAAGACGAGGCCGCAAAGCTTCGTGAGGCTATCGAACATGATTACACCGTCGAGGGCGATCTCCGCCGGGAGACCGCGCTCAACATCAAGAGGCTTGTCGAAATCGGCTCCTACCGCGGCCTGCGTCACCGCAAGGGCCTGCCCGTGCGCGGGCAGCGCTCGAAGACGAACGCAAGAACCCGCAAAGGCCCGAAGAAGACAATCGCCAACAAGAAGAAGTAAGGGAGGGACATGAATGGCAGCACCTAAAGCAGCAGCGAAAGGCTCGTCGGCAGCCGGCGGAAAGCGAGCGGTTATCCGCAAACGCCGCGAGAAAAAAAATATTGAAAAAGGCGCGGTTCATATCCGCTCCTCTTTCAATAATAC
>JAVBMB010000030.1:0-5535 GCA_031552995.1 Oscillospiraceae bacterium | reverse complement strand
GTCCGGCGAACACGACGCGCGGGCGGGCGTCCGCCGGGAACCCGCTCTCATCGGCAGCGCTGCGCACAAACACGGCTCGAGTGATGTCTATACTCATTGCCGTACCGTGGCTGCCGGCTGCACTGCCGGCAGAATTATATTCTTGTGCGGCGAAATCGCCGCCTCGTCAGGTATCCCCGAAGGCTGCAATCCGTCGGCGCCGAACAGCAGGCCGATTACTTCATCCATATGGCTGACAAAGCGGAAACACAGCTTTTCGCGCACCTTTTGGTCGATATCGTCGAGGTCCGGCCGGTTCTCATCCGGAATGATTACGGTTTTTACGCCGTTGCGGCAGGCGGCCATTGTTTTTTCTTTAAGGCCGCCAATCGGCAGCACCCTGCCGCGCAAAGTGATTTCACCCGTCATGGCGATATCCTTTGGCACCGGACGCGCCATAACAGCCGAAAATATGGCGGTAGCCGTCGTAATGCCGGCCGACGGGCCGTCTTTGGGTACGGCACCCTCGGGAAAATGTATATGGATGTCGTTTGCCGAATGAAAATCCGGCGGCAAGCCGAACTCAGTGACGCGGCTGCGCAGATAAGTCATGGCGGCGCGGGCGCTTTCCTTCATCACATCACCGAGGTTGCCGGTAAGCTCGACCTGCCCCTTGCCGGGGACAAGGCTGCATTCGACTTCAAGCATGTCGCCGCCCGACTGCGTCCACGCCAGACCGTTGACGACGCCGCATTCCGGCGCTTTTTCGCGAAGATCCTGCTTGAACTTAGGCGTACCGAGGTATTTCGGCAGATTATCCGCCGTGAAGGCAAGCGTTTTTTTGCCGGTTTCGGTTATATACCTTGCGGTCTTTCGGCACAGCCTGGCGAGCTGTCGTTCGAGCTCGCGCACGCCGGCTTCCCTGGTATATGAGTTGATGATAAGTCGCAGCGCATCGTCGCCCAGGCGGAAGTTCGACGCCTTGAGCCCGTGTTTTTTAAGCTGCTTGGGCATCAGGTGACGCCTGGCGATTTCAGCCTTTTCCTCGTCGGTGTACCCTCCGAGCGATATTACCTCCATACGGTCGAGCAGCGGCTGCGGAATACTGTCCATATCGTTGGCCGTTGTTATGAACAGAACGTCGGACAAATCAAACGGAAGCTCGATATAGTGGTCTCGAAACGCCTGATTTTGCTCGCTGTCAAACACCTCAAGCAGCGCGGAAGACGGGTCGCCCTTGTAATCGCTGCCGAGCTTGTCGATTTCGTCAATGAGAATGAGGCAGTTGCGGCTTTTTGCCTGACGCAGCGCCGTGACAATGCGTCCCGGCATGGCGCCGATATACGTTTTGCGATGGCCTCGGATATCGGCCTCATCGCGCACGCCGCCCAGTGACAGCCTTGCGTAGTTGCGCCCCATGCTGCGCGCTATAGAGCGGGCGACAGAGGTTTTGCCGACGCCCGGAGGGCCGACAAGGCAGATAATCTGCCCCTTGACACTGTTTGTCAGGCCTTTGACCGCGAAAAATTCCAATATCCGCTCCTTGACCTTGTCCATGCCGTAATGGTCGGCCTCAAGGATGGCGGCGGCCCTGGCAATGTCGCCGTTTTCTCTTGTGAAGGTATTCCACGGCAGGTCGATACATGTGTCGAGATACGTGCGTATGACGCCGCTTTCGGGCGATGACGACTGCATGCGCGACAGGCGGCGGGCCTCGCGTATCAGCTTTTCCTCAGAGTCGGAATCGAGGCGCAGTTTGCGGATTTTTTCGACATACTCCTGCCCCTCGCCGGCAGTGTCCTCACCGTCGCCAAGCTCCTCGTTTATCAGCTTAGCTTGCTCGCGCAGGTAATAGTCCCGCTGGTTTTTGTCGATTTGCTCCTTTACTTTTTCCTGCAGTTCCTGCTCGAGCTCGAGTATTTCGATTTCGCTCATAAGTATCTTTATGAGCTGCGTCATGCGGCGGCGGGCGTCGACTTCCTCGAGAATCAGCTGCTTTTCGGTATATTTGAGCTGAATATTCTGCGCGATGTGGTCGCAGATATAACCCATGCCCTCGTTGTTCATCACGTTTAGAATTATATCCTCCGTGATGCGCGGGGCAAGGGCTGTGTATTCGAGAAACAGCTCCTGAACATTCCTTATCATGGCGATGTCGCGCTTTGTCAGCCTTTGCGGCTCCACGGTGTCGATAAGCTGAATATCGCCGGCCATATAGGGGTCGGCGAGCACCTGCGAATCTATGCGTCCGCGGCTGATGCCCTCGACAAGAACACGGACGCTGTCTCCCGGTATTTTGAGAACCTGGCGGACGTTGCAATATGTACCGATGTCATAGAGATCATCAAGCTCCGGCTCGTCGGTTTTACTCTCCCTTTGAGTGACAAGAAAGATGCGCTGACCGCTGTTCATTGCCTTTTCCAGAGCTTTTACCGACCGCTTGCGCCCTACATCGAAGTGAAACAAGGCCCCGGGAAACACAGTTATCCCCCGCATGGCGAGAATCGGTATATTATAGAGGATTTTTTCCTCTTTGACGGCGTTTTTCATTGTTGCCTCCCGCTAAAGCGTGATAATTATCCAATTATTAATTATACAGCATGACGTGGGTTTTTTCAAGGCTTACATATTTGAACAAATATACCGGATTTGACGGATTTTTCCGGCGTCTCAGTAAAATCCGCTCCGCGGCGCGCGCCGCGGAGCGGATTTATCATTTGTGGCCTGTATGTCAGCTGATACCCTTTTCTTTTTTGCCGGCGTATATAATGCGCGGCGTCGTGCCGTTCCTGACGCAGTCTTCGGTTATCACGACTTTGCATATTGTCTTGTCCGACGGGACGTCGAACATGATATCGGTCATAATCCCCTCGATAACAGAGCGCAGTCCGCGCGCGCCGGTATCGCGCTCAATCGTCCTCTCGGCTATGGAGCGAAGGGCGGCCGGCTCGAACTCCAGCTCGACGCCGTCGTATTCGAACAGCTTGGCGTACTGCTTTGTCAGCGCGTTTTTCGGCTGGGACAGCACGGTGACAAGCGTATCCTTGTCAAGCGAGTCGAGCGTGACAAGCACAGGCAGGCGACCGACAAGCTCGGGAATAATTCCGTACTTCAGCACGTCATGAGGCTCTACCCGGCGCAGGACGCCACTCTTGTCATAGTCCTTCTTTGCGGTAATCGCGGCGCCGAACCCAAGGCCCTGCTTACCGGTGCGCTTTTCAATTATCTTCTCGATTCCGTCGAACGCGCCGCCGCAGATGAACAGGATGTTTGTTGTGTCTATCTGAATAAACTCCTGCTGCGGATGCTTGCGCCCGCCTTGCGGCGGAACATTTGCCGTAGTGCCCTCGAGGATTTTGAGCAGCGCCTGCTGCACGCCCTCGCCTGAAACATCACGCGTAATGGACGGATTTTCGCTCTTCCGTGCTATTTTATCAAGCTCGTCGATGTATATAATGCCGCTTTGCGCGAGTTCGACATCGTAATCGGCCGCCTGAATAAGGCGCAGCAGGATGTTTTCGACATCCTCGCCGACATAGCCGGCTTCGGTGAGCGTAGTGGCATCGGCAATGGCAAAGGGCACCCGCAACAGGCGCGCGAGCGTCTGAGCCAAAAATGTCTTGCCGCAGCCTGTCGGGCCGAGCAGCAGGATGTTGCTTTTTTGAATCTCAATGTCGTCGGCTGACTCCTTGTGCCTGATTCGTTTATAGTGATTGTAGACCGCGACCGACAGGGCGACCTTTGCCCTGTCCTGCCCGATGACGTACTCATCAAGCATCGCTTTCATCTCGGCCGGGGTAGGCAGCTCGTCGGGTATGCCGAACTGTTCGGCAGTGTCGTCCCTGTCCTGCTCGTCCAGCAGAAGGTCTGCGCACACCTCAACACATTCGTTGCAGATGTATGCGCCGGGGCCGGCGATAATACGCTTGACCTCGTTCTGGCTGCGTCCGCAGAAGCTGCATTTTACGTCCCGCTTGTCGTTTGGCATATGATTCTCCTAATTGGGGAATTAGTTTAACGCTTTTCGATGACCTTGTCGATGAGGCCGTATTCACGCGCTTGCTCGGCAGACATGAAATTATCGCGGTCGGTGTCGATTGTGACGCGCTCAATAGGCTGCCCGGTGCGCTCGCTCATTATGCGGTTGAGCTTTTCACGCGTCCTAATAATGTGGTCGGCGTGGATTTTTATATCGCTTGCCTGACCGCGTGTGCCGCCAAGCGGCTGGTGGATAACTATCTCGCTGTTGGGAAGCGCAAGGCGCTTGCCCGGCGCGCCGGTGCAGAGCAAAAACGCGCCCATGCTGGCAGCCATGCCCATACAGATTGTCTCGACATCACATTTGATATACTGCATGGTGTCGAATATCGCAAGTCCGGCCGAAATTGAGCCGCCCGGGCTGTTGATGTAAAAGTGTATATCCTTATCCGGGTCCTGACCTTCCAAATACAGCATCTGCGCGACTATAAGGCTTGCTGTTGTGTCGTTGACTTCGTCACTAAGGATGACAATGCGGTCGTTAAGCAGACGGGAAAAAATATCAAATGAACGCTCTCCCCTGTTTGTCTGTTCTACTACCATCGGAATATATGGCATTTTTCGTGTCCCCTCTCATTATATATTCGACAGGTTTTGCGCGAAAACAGCTCGCGCGGGAGCTGCGGATTTGTACATAATATGCATGCGCCAAATCGTCAGCAATTTGCGTGCTTGAACGCGCATTTTAACTGCGCGAAACGGATATCGGCGCGCGGTGTTACCATCCGGACCGTCCGGCACACCGGCGCACGGCATTATTATTCCGCGTCACCTTCGGCAGGTTTTTTTGTTGCTTTTTTGCGGGCGGGCTTCGCTTCGGCGTCACTCTCGTCCGCGGGCTTCTTGGCGGCTTTAGCAGGCTTTTCGGCCTTTTCATCGTCCTTTTTTGCCGCTTTCTTCGCCTTGGCGGGCTTTTCTTCCTTGACAGCGGTTGCCACCGCTGTTTCACGAATCAGCGCGACGGATTTTTGAACTGCGAGGTCGCGCCGCAGCGACACCATGCTTAGCAGCTCTTTGACGCGCTCTTCTGTGAGCTTGTTGTCTTCGGCAAGTTTTTTGACCTCGGCGTCAAGCTCCTCATCACTGACGGTGAGGTTTTCGAGCTCGGCAATCTTCTCAAGCGACAGGCGAATCTTGACCTGGCGGGTGGCCTGCTCTTCAAACAGGCGGCGGAAAGACGACATATCCATCTGATTCATTTGCAGATAGGTTTCGAGGTTCATGCCCTGCATGCTGAGACGATAGTTAAAGTCGTCGACGACGCGGTCGAGCTGCTTCTCTATCATTACGCGCGGAAGCTCGGTGGCAAAGCCTTCAATCAGCTTATCCATCAGCGCCTCTTCAAAGTCGGCGTTCGCGGAAGCCTTGCGGTTTTCGAGCAGCTTGTTTTCGATGTCGGCGCGGAAGTCGGCAAATGTGTCAAACTCCGAGACGTCCTTGGCGAACTCATCATCAAGCTCGGGCTTTTCGGTCGTTTTGACCTCGTTTACACGGCATTTGAACACTGTTGCCTTGCCG
>JAVBMB010000036.1:0-15450 GCA_031552995.1 Oscillospiraceae bacterium | reverse complement strand
ATCTTTTTTTTGCGTGATGATGAGAAATTGCTTGCCGCCGGTGACGCCGCCTTCAATTTTTTCTACTGCAAATGACAGTACGGCTACTTCAATTATCGAATACAGCAGCATTTCTCTGCCAAATAGTATTGCCCCGGCAATAATAGGGATAGAATCCATTACAAGTATTGCCGGGCCGACGGGCAGTTTGAACTTACGGTTCAGTATACGCGCGACAAGGTCGGTTGTGCTTATGCTGCCGCCGCCAATCAGTATGAGGCCAAGCCCGACACCGGACAGCAGACCGCCAAATGCCGCGGCAAGCAGTTTATCGTTTGTGAAAGCAGGCAGTGCCGCCATGAATACATCCGTCAGCACTGCCAGCACCGTAAAGCTGACAGCAGTTTTTAGGGCTGTCAGTTTACCCAGCAGCTTTAGCCCGAACAGAAAAATCACAAGGCTTATGACAAAACCGGTCGCCCCGACCGGGAAATCGAATAATCTGTGGAAAATATTCGAGATACCTGATATACCGCCGGGAATGAGGCCGTTTCCGGCCATAAATACCGCCATCGACAGTGCCATTATAATACTGCCGGTTATTAGCAGCAGATAATCCCTTATGACGGGTCTGATAGATTTCAAGCTGATATCACCACTTTTTATGTGTTTTGCGGCAGTATAAGTTCGGCCGCCTTAACAAGTATATGCCAAGAGTGAATGCCTTGCAAGAAGATTTCGTCCTCATAGGTAAAGCCCGCCTCATTCCTTTGAGGCGGGCTAGTTTGCTTATGTTAGAACAGCCCGGTTATCCTGCCGTATGAATCGACATCAATGCGCTCGGCGCTTGGTGCCTTTGGCAACCCCGGCATTGTCATAATGTCCCCTGTCAGCGCCACAATGAAGCCTGCGCCCGCAGAGACCTTGAGACTGCGAATCACTACGTTGAAGCCGCGCGGCGCGCCAAGAAGCTTTTGATTATCGCTGAAGCTGTACTGTGTTTTGGCCATACAAATTGGGAGATTGCCAAAGCCCAGCTCTTCGAGCTGAGTTATCTGTTTTTTTGCCTCAGGCGTCAGCACGATGCCATCGGCACGATACACTTTTTTGCATATCGCATTCAGCTTGTCTTTAATACGAAGCTCAAGCGGATATATCTGGCGGAAGGTGTTTGTCTGTTCGCACAGACGCACAACTTCTTCGGCGAGAGCTTTACCGCCTTCCCCGCCCTTGCCCCATACCTCTGTGAGCGCGACATTCACATTCAACTCGCGGCATTTGTCCTCAATCAGCTTGAGTTCCGCGTCGGTATCGGTAGGAAACCGGTTTACCGCAACGACGGCAGGCAAGCCGTACACATTTGTCACATTGTCGACATGTTGAAGGAGATTTGGGAGACCTTTTTCAAGCGCGTCGAGGTTTTCTTTAGTGTAATCGGCTTTCTGCACGCCGCCGTGATGCTTAAGCGCGCGAACTGTGGCGACAATTACAACGGCGGCGGGTTTTAATCCGGCGGCACGGCACTTGATGTCGACAAACTTCTCGGCGCCGAGATCTGCGCCGAAACCGGCCTCTGTGACTGCATAGTCGCCGAGTTTTAAAGCCATGCGTGTCGCCATCAAGCTGTTGCAGCCGTGGGCGATGTTGGCAAACGGGCCGCCGTGGATAAACGCCGGGGTATGCTCGAGCGTCTGAACAAGGTTGGGCTTCAGCGCGTCTTTAAGCAGCGCAGCCATAGCGCCTTCGGCTTTGAGATTGCCGCAGGTTATAGGTTTTTCATCCCTGGTGTAGCCGACGATTATTTTGGAAAGCCGCGACTTGAGGTCGTCAATGCTGACAGACAGGCATAATATTGCCATGACTTCAGACGCGACTGTGATATCGAAGCCGTCCTCCCTGGGGGTGCCGTTTACGCGCCCGCCAAGGCCGTCCGCGATAAAGCGCAGCTGGCGGTCGTTCATGTCGATTGCGCGTTTCCACGTGATACGGCGGACATCGATATCAAGCTCATTGCCCTGATAGATATGATTATCGAGCATGGCGGCAAGCAGGTTGTTAGCCGCGCCGATTGCATGGAAATCGCCGGTAAAATGCAGATTAATGTCCTCCATCGGCACAACCTGCGCGTACCCGCCGCCGGCGGCGCCGCCTTTGACCCCGAATACCGGGCCAAGTGACGGTTCGCGCAGCGCTACGACAGATTTTTTGCCGATTTTGCGCAACGCATCGGACAGGCCGACCGTGACTGTCGTCTTCCCTTCCCCGGCCGGCGTCGGAGTGATGGCCGTTACAAGAACCAGCTTGCCGTCAGGCCGGTCTTTTAAGCTGTCGAGTATACTGTAATCGACTTTAGCCTTGTATTTTCCGTATTGCTCTATGTACTCGCCGTCGATTCCAAGCCCGGCCACAACCGAGCCGATTTCATCCATTTTGACCTGTTGAGCAATTTCGATATCGGTTAGCATTGCCATAGTGACACCTCACTTTTCTACTGTTCTCGGCGGTAATGCCGTGGAAATATGGTTAGTCGAAAACCAAGACAGTGTCTATTTTATCACAACTTGTTGTAGTTGTCATCATCGTATATACCAATAAGTAGTGTTAATGTTAAAACGTGATGATAAAAACTACGAACGCAGCAAAAAACGCCGCCGGAGTTTTATCCCGGCGGCGCAATGATTTGATTCGGCGAGGGGTTTACTTTTCGGCGGCCTCGAACTCCTTGCGAATAGCGGCATACAGTTCTTTATTTGAAGAGATTTTTATTGCGGTTATGACCATTGAAGCGACTGCGTGACGCATTTGCTTCTTGCCGAAATCCGTAATCGTAGCGCCGGCAAGCTCGCGCGAGTGGGCGGCAACTTTTGTGTCATTTGTGATGTCGAGATACGGATGGATTGTAGGGCAGATTTGGCTTACCTGACCGGCGTCAAGAGAGCCGGGATTACGGTCGGAGCTATGGACCTTCTGACCGGAGACCTGCTCGAATATTTCAGTATAAAGGTCTGACATCGTCTGATTCGTAATCAGATTGTCGTAGCTAAACTCGAACCTTGTGGTTTTTAGTGTCGTTCCCGATGCGAGAGCAGCGGCCTCCGCACAGTTTTTAACGCGCTGCAGAAGCTGCTGGTTATATGTTTTTGACGGAGAACGGACATAAAACTGCGCCTTAGCATAGTCCGGTATTATGTTTGCGGCCTCTCCGCCCTTGACGATTATGCCGTGGATACGGGACTCGTTGTGAACCTGCTGTCGCATGGCGTTAATGGAGTTAAACAGGTTCAGCACGCCGTCAAGCGCGTTTATTCCGTCTTCGGGGCACGCTGCTGCGTGAGCGGTTTTGCCGAAAAACTCGAACTCGATCGGCTCAAGCGCAAGCGACGCGCCACTGCGGGCGTTTTTATTCGCCGGATGGCACATCATGCAGATGTCGACATTGTCAAACATCCCCTGCTCGGCATACGGAACTTTTGCGCCGCTGGTCTCTTCGGCGGGAGTGCCGAATACAAGAACGGTGCCGCCGACTTCATCTATGAGCTGCTTGAGGACGATGCCGGCACCGGTGCTCATAGTGCCCAGCAGGTTGTGGCCGCAGCCATGCCCTATGCCGGGAAGCGCATCGTATTCGGCAAGATACGCCACGGTGAGACCGGGCTTTGCCGATTTGTATGCGGCGAGGAAGCCGGTGTCGATGCCGCCGAGCTTTTCCTGCACGTCAAAGCCGTGCTTTTTAAGTATGTCAACGTGGGATTCACAGGCAAAATATTCCTCGTAGCCAAGCTCCGGCTTGTCGTAGATGCATTGACTCAGCGCGTCAAGCTCGGGCGCAATCCTGGCGACCAGCTCAATTACTTTTTCGTTTAAATTATCCATGATGTTTCCTCACTTAAGCATATTCGCTTTTATCTCATTGAGCGCGTAATACATTTTCCAAGCGTTGTATTGACGAGCTTTGCGTTATCGACGGCGACCTCGCCGCCGATAAGCACAAAATCGATGCCCGTTGGCGGGAGCTGCTGATTATCGAATGATGCGTTGTCGATTACAGTGTCTCCGTTGAAGATAACAATGTCGGCATCCATGCCCTCATCAAGCGTCCCCTTGCGTGTAAAGCCTAGGCGCTTTGCAGGCATTTGCGTCATTTTGAATATGGCCTCGAAGAGGTTCAGGTCTCCGCGCTGCCTGACATATCGGCCTAGAACGCGAGGGAAAGTGCCGGCGCCGCGCGGATGCCCCTGATGATTGTAGAAAATACCGTCGCTTGCGACCATGACGAGCGGATGTTTGAGAGCCTGAATTATTTCATCCTCTTTCATCACATGAGCAATCGCGAGCATATTTGGATATTCGCGGCGGGCGCGCTCGAATATCTCCTTGTCGCAATAGACATTTCTGAACGGGTCGGCCGTAAGTTGAACGGAGCTGTAATCCTTGTTCCACAGCTCGAAGCAGCCATCGTCAAAAACAGCCGAGCCGATATAAGTGCTGAAGGCGTCATACGGGTAGGCATCGACCTGGACATCCGTGCCTAGCGCAAGCTCATCGATAAGAGCGAGGGCTTCGGTCATGTTGCCGTAAGCACAGCAACTTGATAAATGTGATATCTGGAACGGGATGTCGAGCGCCTTGCCGAGCAGGCACATCTCTGTTATAGCGTCGAGCGCGTATTTCGCGTCCTTGCGATAGTGGGCGGACAGGAGGATATCCTTGCGGCTGCGCAGCAGGCTGCCGACACGCTCGGCTTCGTCAAAATCAACGCCGGGGCTGTATTCAAGGCCGTATGAAAGACCGATTGCGCCGTCTTCTACAGCTTTTGCGGCAAGGGTGCGCATCTTTTCAATCTGCGCGTCGCCGGCTTTTGCATATCGGTCCTCTATCCCGACAACGCTGCGTAAATAGTTATGGCCGATATAGCTGACATAGTTGACCGGGTTGCCAAACCTGTCGATGTCTGCCTTGAGAACAAGCGGGTCCTGCCGGTTGTTGCCGCAATTGCCAGTGCAGGCCGTTGTAACGCCCATTGCGAGCATCGCCAGCGATATATCACGTCCGCCGGGCCCTGTGGCGGATAAGTCTTCCTCGTGCATATGGATATCGACAAAACCGGGACTTACAAAGCGGCCCGCGGCATCGATAACGCGCTTTGCATCGCCTGCGCTGCCGACGCTGACTATTGCGCCGTCTTTGATGCCGAGGTCGCCCTCAATAATTCTGCGGTTTTGCACATCGATGATTTTACCGTCGATAATTTTTAAATCGAGCATTTAAACACTCCCTTCTGTTGCAAAGAAAAGAGACTGCAGATGGATAGCCATTCCACAGTCTCCATCTTTAACTTTGTGCCGGTGGAAAATCAGAAGCTATTAATGCGGGCCGTAATTGATGAGAACGGCAATAACCATAAACACAGCGGCAATAGCCGTCCACAGCGCGATAAGCTTCCAAACGAACTTAACCCACTTGTCATACGGGATGTTGCCCATAGCGAGGCTTGCCATTATAGCGCCGGTTGGTATAATCGAGTTTGTAAAGCCGTCGCCGAACTGGAAAGCGAGGACGGCTGTCTGCCTCGTCATGCCGAGAACATCGGCCAGCGGCGCCATGATAGGCATCGTGACCGAGGCCTGACCGGAACCGGAGGGGATAAAGAAGTTGATGACAGTTTGAACAAGCATCATGATGACAGCGGCAATAGTCTTTGGCAGGCCGGAGATAAGGCTTGCAAGGCCGTGAACAACTGTGTGGATGATGTTGGCGTCCTGCATGACAACGAGTATGGCGCGCGCAACACCGACGACGAGTGCGCCAAACGCAATGCCGGCAGCGCCTTTAACGAACTCGGAAGCCATTGTGCTTGGACCCATCTTGGAAAATATACCGCTGAGGATACCGATGCCGAAGAACATGGCGGCAATTTCCATTATGTACCAGTCGTAGAGGAAAACGCCGACAATAATCATAGCAAGGCCGGCAAGGACCGAAAGGAGAACAAGGATATCGGATGTGCCCATCTTTTCGATCTTGCTCATATCGACCGCATTGCCCTTTTCGGCTTTCTCGAGCTCGTAGACATAGCTGAGTTCCGGCTTGGCTTTAACCTTTGCGGCATAACGCCAAATATAGATAATAGTGGCTGCCATGACGACAACCCATATAATCAGACGGAAGAAGATGCCCGAGAACATCGGAAGCTCGGAAATCGTCTGTGCAACGCCGACGGTAAACGGGTTCATCCATGCGGATGTAAAGCCGGTCGCCGCGCCGAGGATAACGATACCCGAACCGACAATGGCGTCATATCCAAGCGCGCGCGCAAGCGCAATACCCATTGGGATGAAGACGATACACTCCTCGGCCATACCGAATGTTGCGCCACCGAGTGAGAATATAAACACAATTATTGGTATAATCAGCCTTTCCTTGCCGTTTAGCCTTCGCGCAAGGCTCGATATACCTTTTTCAATTGCTCGAGTAGCTGTGACAATCTGGAATGAACCGCCAACGATAAATATGAAGAATACGATACTTGCAGCATTGACAAGGCCGTTAGGAAGAGCCATAAGCAGACCGAACGGTGTTGTCGGGTTTTTCTCAACAGTGTGATAGGAATCCGGATCGACAATCGTCCTGCCCGATACGGGATCGGCATACGTATCGTACACACCGGCCGGAACGATATATGTGCATATCGCTATGATGATGACCAGTGCGTACAGAATTACGTAAGTGTGTGGCATCTTGAACTTTTTCTTTGCCGGTGCGCCCCCAGCGCCGCCATTGTTTTTGTCCATAGTACCTCCCCTTGTTTTCTTGAATTCTTGATCTCTGACATTTATTATGCATAATATACCAGAATTGATGTAATATGTCAAGAAATCTGTCAACTGCACACAATATACATGAACATTTTTTGAACGCATGGCGCATTATGAGGTATTGTTTTTGTTTAAAATGCAACATTTTGATGATTGGATTTGCAGCAAATAATTGACTGGTTGTTTGAAATTAATTCGATATCTGCTTGCCGGTATGGTCGATTATATAATTTTCTGTGTATATCAGCTTGCTGATTGGAAGAAAAGTATAGCCTTTTTGAATTAATTGCTCAATCAGCCCCGGAAGCGCTGCCGGTGTGTTCTTTGCTGCATTATGAAACAACACAATACTGCCGGGATTGACCCTTGCCGTTACCCTCTTTATTATGTCGGGCGCCGATAAATCTTTCCAATCGAGACTGTCGACATCCCACTGGATTGTCAGCATCCCGGCCTCCTTCACCGTGCGGACCACACTGTCATTATAATCCCCGTATGGCGCGCGGAAGAGCGTCGGGCGAACGCCTGTAACCGCCTCGATTTTATCGTTGCACACATTTAAGTCATCGGTTATTTGTTTTGGCGTCAGCTTAGTAAAGTGATCGTGCTTGCTCGAGTGATTCATGATTTCATGCCCGGCATCGAAGAGCGCTTTAACCGACTCGGGATATTTATCAACCCACTCTCCGACGACAAAGAATGTGGCGGGTATCTGGTATTTACCGAGTATGTCAATAAGCATCTGAGTATCTTCGTTACCCCAGGCGGCGTCGAAGGACAGGGAAACGACCTTGCTTTCTTTTTCGACAGAGTAAATCGGAAGCTCGCGCTTGCTGGCTATAACCTCAAGCGCGCGGCCCGGAGCTGCTATTGCGGCAATGCCCAGTAGGAAAACGCAGGTTACAACACCGATTACTACTCGCTTGCCGCGAAGCATCTTTATGATGCTGCGTTTCCCTTTTTGTCCCGTGCGCCTTATACGTTTTTTTAGCTTAGGCAGCTTTAATTTCGGAATATTCCATTTTTTTTGTTTGGTGACGCGGAATGTGAATATTTTCATGGCAATCCCCCCCATTATGTTATATCGAATTATATTCAAGCAGCGATAGAAATAGTATGAACTGCGTAAAGGACAAGGCCTTTACTTAGCTATGAGACATAAATAGGACCATGAATAAAAATAGATTTTGTAATTTTCTTCGTGCCAGTATGCAATGCAATTTTGGTAAGGTGTAAATCTGTGTGACTTTATAGTTTTCTTGAAATCGCTGATAGCGCTGGCGAAACGATGAAACAAATAGATAAATTATTTCAATAAATATGTTTCCTTACTGTAATGTTGGCCATAATTACCAAAAAAGCTTGAAATTATATGAAACATCGGATATTATCAAAAGTATAATGAAACTAATTTAGACGATTAATACTTCATCTTGTGAAAGGTTGATTTGATGGCAAAACGAGCGACAGTTTACGATGTTGCGGAGTTGGCAAATGTTTCTCCGGCGACTGTCTCCAGGGTGATTAACAACTTTTCCGCGATAAAATCAGATACGCGCACCCTTGTGCTTGATGCGATTCGTCAATTGAATTACATGCCGAGCGAAAAAAAGAACAGCAGGCTTAACAGACGTCTTATCGGATTGATGATTGGAGATATTAGAAATCCTTTTTTTAGCGATATGACATATTATCTGCAACATGAGTTTTTACAGCACGGGTATGCTGTTGTGCCTCTTAGCGTTGAGTTTGACAGCGAGCGTGAGAAAAACATTCTTGAGACGGCTAAGAATATGAATCCCGCGGGGCTGATACTTGTCTCCTCAATGGACAGTGAAAACCTGGCGATAGCGCTTAGCGAGCTTGATTGCCCCGTAACACTGACAGACCGCGTTATAGAAGGGTTTGCGGGGAATGTTGTAATTCAGGACAATTTTCAGGCCGGGTATATTGCAGCGAAGCATCTTATCGATTTGGGCCATAACGAAATCGCTTTTATGGCGGGCAACACAAACTCAGCCTCAAGCATGCGCCGGGTCGACGGATACCGAAAAGCGCTTGCAAACGCTTTTCTCCCGGTAGATGAGCGGCTGATATTCTACGGGAATATGGGTGTGCAGCGTGGATATACTGACGGACTTGCGTATATTGAGCGTCTGGGAAACCTGCCGCGCGCCGTGCTGATAGCAAACGACATGACCGCGATTGGTTTTTTGGATGCCTGTAAGGAGCGTGGTGTTAGCGTGCCGGAGGATATTTCAATAGTCAGCTTCGACGGAATCGGGCTTGCCTCGCTTAAAAGTATCAACCTGACGACCGTCAAGCAGCCTATCGAAGAGATGGCTCGAAAGATGTGCGAGTTTACCATAAAAGCGATAAATGAGCCGCGCAACGCACACAACAACAGGATTATGCTTGAGCCGACACTGATAACCGGCGGCACTGCATGTGAAAACTTGCATAAAAAATGAACGGAGGGATTTATTGTGGGTAATACTCAAAGCAAGGCGAAAGAGGTTAGAAAAATTGCTTTCAGGCTGATGGCTGATGTCGGCGGAGGGCATTACGGCGGAAATCTTTCGGAGATTGAGATATTGACAACACTGTATGACGGCGTGATGAATGTCAGACCGGACATGCCGAAATGGGAACAGCGCGACAGGTTTATTATGTCGAAGGGGCACGGCGGGTTTGGGCTTTATGCCGTACTGAACTATTTTGGATTTGTCGATTACAGCTTTTTGGCTGAGGACGATAAAGACGGCGTGATGGTTCCCAAGCACGCTTCGACGCATGTGCCGGGCGTTGATGTAAGCACAGGCTCGCTTGGTCAGGGGCTGTCAATAGCGGTTGGCGCGGCGCTTATATCGCGTGTCGACATGCCGGATGTCAGGGTATATACCATGCTTGGCGACGGCGAATGCAACGAGGGGCAGGTGTGGGAGGCCGCTATGACTGCCGGAAAGTACAGGCTGGGACATCTGACAGCAATTGTTGACAACAACAGACTTGAGTTCGACGGCCCGACGGAAGACGTTATGCCGCTTGAGCCGTTTGCAGATAAGTGGGCCGCGTTTGGCTGGCATGTGATTCGTGTTGACGGACATGACACAAACGCCCTTAAGGCAGCGTTTGACGCGGCGAAAGCCGAGACCGGAAAGCCGACCGTGATTATTGCGGACACTGTAAAGGGCAAGGGTATTTCATACATGGAAAATATCACCGAGTGGCATGCCGGCACTGTGACGGCGCTGCAATATGAGCTTGGTGTGAAAGAACTGGAGGCGTAAGCGATGGGGCATTGTGATGTGAAAAAAATATTTTCTCAGGTGACATGCGACCTTGCCGCAGACGGCACCGACATCGCGGTGGTAGACGCGGATTTGATGAGGATTGTCGGCTCGACAGGCTTTTGCGACGCTTATCCCGAGAGGTATTTTCAAGTGGGTATTGCCGAGCAGGATTTGATTGGAACGGCCGCCGGTATGGCGCTGATGGGGCGGACGGTGTTCGCCTCGACATTTGCCGTATTTGTTACGCTTCGCGCGGCAGACCAAATACGCAACGCCGTTTGTTATAATGATTTGGACGTAAAAATCTGTGGCATATATTCCGGCATAACGACCGAGAAAAACGGCGGCACGCACATATCTGTTGAGGATGTTGCGATACTTCGGGCAATCCCTAATATGCGGATAATCGACCCCGCCGACGCTAACGAGATGTATGCCGCGATGAAACTGGCCGCGAAAACACCCGGGCCGTTTTATATACGTATCGCTAAAGGTCCGCTGCCACAGTTCCTGCCTCAAGGTTATTCTTTTGAGCTTGGTAAGGGCGTGGAGCTCTGCCCCGGTACTGACGCCGCACTGATTACGAGCGGGCTGACGACGGCGTTCGGCATAGATGCATGCAGTGCGCTCAGAGAATCCGGCGTGAATGTGAGGCACATACATATGCCTTCGATTAAGCCGATTGACAGAGAAATAATCGTTAAGGCCGCAAAAGAGACCGGCATGCTGTTTGTTGCCGAGAATCACTCGGTTATAGGCGGGCTGGGCAGTGCCGTTGCCGAGGTTGTATGCGATGAATATCCGACCACCGTACGGAGACTTGGGATTACAGACAGTTTTTGTGTAGGAGCAAGTGTCTCTTATCTTGCCGATAAATACGATATATCGGCAGCCGGGATAGCCAGGCGGATTAAGTCCGCCGTAAAAGCAGGGGGACAAAACATATGAAAGCAGCGGTGACACGCGGCATTAAGACAGTAGATATTGAAAAGGTCCCAACTCCGGCGCCTGCCGGTGATGAGGTATTAATCCGTGTACTGGCGGCCGGCATTTGCGGCGGCGATGTGAGGATGTATGACGGTACATTCCCCTACCTCAACTATCCTATCATCAACGGGCATGAGTTTTGCGGTATTGTCACAGCCAAGGGTGATGCTGTAGCTCATTTTTCCGAAGGCGATTATGTTACGGCCGAGCCTATCATTCCGTGCGGCAAGTGCTACGCCTGCTCGGTGGGCAAGATAAACTGCTGCTCTGAGCTTAAGGTGCTGGGCGTGCATGTCGACGGCTGTTTTGCCGAGTATATCTGCGTCAAGGCAAACCGTGTATACAAGCTGCCTGACACAATCCCCCCTGAAGACGGGTGTATGATAGAGCCTTACGGCATAGCTATGCACGCGCTTAACCGCCTGCAGCTGTCGCCCTGTGACAAGCTTTTGATTCATGGAGCGGGGCCGATTGGCCTTGCGGCGCTGGATATCGCAAAGAGCATTGGTGTGCCGGTGATGATAAGTGATATGCATCAAAAGAGGCTGGATATTGCAAAAAAGCTTGATGCGGACAGGGTTTTGGCCGCTGACAAGTGCGACATGGCGAAGGAGGTCGCGGACTTTACAAACGGTCAGGGATTCCCGGTGATACTTGAGGCGACTGGCGTCGCGCAGGTGATGCAGTCGACACCTAATTATGCAGCCAACGGCGGACGCATTTGCCTGGCGGGAGTGACGAACAAGACTGTTGAGTTTTCGACAATGATATTTTGTAACAAAGAGCTGACAATCTTTGGCACGCGCAACAGCACAGGCGTCTTCACGCCCCTGATTGAAATGTTTGCCGAAAAGAAGCTGCATCCCGAGCTGCTTAGAACGCATGTGTTCACAATGGACAACTATGAAAATGCGATCAAAATCGCTTCTCAGAGCACTGCAGATGTGTGTAAAGTGGTAGTAAGGATTGATTCGTAAAACGCCTTAGTTTTCGGCTGAATTGCATTACGCAAAGCATATTGGCTTTACACTTACTGATATCATTACCTTAGTCAGTCCTTGCCGGCATTATCTGATATATTCTGTTTATATTATTTATTTTGTGCGGGACGCAAAAAATGGTGGTGCAGAGCATTACGCTTTGCACCACCATAAATACGTTAGGCCAGCTTTGTGAAGGTTAGTGTTGCCTTGTCACCAAACTCCGTGAGTTTGACGCAGTTTTTGCCGCTGAGCCATGTGCAGTTATTTGTGCCGGGATTTATATCGGCAGTTCCAAAGCGTGCGTTAAGCTCACGCTTGCAGCGAGCGATATCCGCCTTATCAACCGTAACAGTTACACTGTTGACCTTGCGGTCTGCATCGTAGCCAAAGTTAATATCGGCGTTTGAGCCGTAAAACCGCTGAGAATAGCTTGATTTAATGCCATTTGTGCCGTTAATGCCGCTGTCCATCAGCATGTTGGCATCGGTCTCGCTCAGCCCCATCAGCGCGCCTATATGCGAAAGGCCGTAAGAACGGGCGCTGGAGTAGCTGTCGTTGTAGCGAGTGGGGCCGTAAAGGCTGTAATCCGCGGCGAACGGATAGTTCAGGCCGTACATCGAGTACATTGTTCTATCATTTGCGCGGCCAATATCCCTGTCATACATTCCTCTATAGCCATACGTTCTGTCGTAGCCTGTATTCGACGGGTCTGTTGTTGTATTGTTTCGATACATCGAGCAACCGGTCATCATTACGGCAGATAGTGTCAGCGCTGCAACTGTTGCAAATATTTTATTTTTCATATTTCTCCTCCTATCAAGCATCGTTATTATTTTTGCCGTATAACGACGCTAGATTCGAGAAAAATATATGATTATTATGAAAAATAAAGCTCAACTGGACGTTTTTAGTTCAATTGTTGATTTTGAATGTGTTTTTATAATAGTCGATGATACCATCCTGCTTCATCGCGGCAAGCTCTCGTGATACGGCGCTTCGGTCGGCGTTGAGGTAATCGGCGAGCTCGGCACGGGTGAACGGTATATTGAATACGCCGCCAGTTGAACTCTTGCCGATTTCTCCGAGATAAAACATGATCTTTTCCCGCAGTGTCGGGCGAATGATGCAGTTGATTCTGTCATTGAGATCGAGATATTTTTCTGAAATAATTGCCAGCAAGTTTTTTAACAACAAGTCGTGGCGCGGACACGTCATATGGCATCGGTGAAGCACTGCGTCATATGATATATACAGTGCAGTTATATCCTCTAGGGCTATTATACTGACCGGGCTTTTTCGCCTTGCCGATGTCAGGACATCGCCGAAAAGACTGCCAGAAAAAAGGCGCGCAATCAGCAGCCGCCGGCCTGATGCATCCAGCTTGTACGCCTGGGCGCAGCCGCTGAGCAGTATGCCTATATTCGATGTCTCTGCCGACTCATGAAGCAGGATGTCACCCTTATCATAGTGCGTTGTTTGTGCGCCGGCGCAGTGGAGGATGCCGGAAATGTCGTCCGGCGGTATGTCTTTGAACAGCGGGTTTTGCGTAAGTTGATCTAAAAGCATAAGCATTTTATGTTGCGCGCGCAACATACCTCCTATGACAAGTATAGTATAATCTAAGTATAAAATCAATGAAAATCGAAGGCTGCCGCCTTCGCGCCGCATGCCGGCGGTAAAGGAGAGAGAATATGAGTTCTGGTGTAAAATGGATCACTCGCACGGCGATATTTACAGCGCTAGTCATTGTAATTCAGGCTGCTACAGCGCCGATGGGCAATCAGTTTATTACGGGATCGCTTGTAAACCTAGTATTAATAGTTTCTGTCATGACGTGCGGCATCGGTTCCGGTGCTGCGGTCGCAGTCGTCTCGCCGGTTTTTGCAAAGCTTTTTGGCATTGGCCCGCTTTGGACAATTATTCCGTTTATCGCGTTCGCAAATATTGTGTTTATTCTGATTTGGGGCTGGCTGGGCAGAAAGAAGATTGGCGGCAGTGATATTGTTTCGTATATTGTCGCGCTGGTTGCCGGTGCGGTTTGCAAGTTCGGTGTGCTGTATTTGGGCATAGTGAAGTTTGCGGTGCCTGTGCTTCTCAACCTCCCCGAGGGGCCGACAAAGGTTATTTCCACTACGTTTTCCTTCCCACAGCTGATAACGGCCGCGATAGGCGGCGTGCTCGCGGTTTTGATATTGCCGCTGCTTAAAAAAGCGATAAAAGACTAGCCGTATGTTTAGCTGATTTATATCCTCCATTTTTATATCCCCCCATCCGATTGAAAAACAGAGACAGCGGTATACCGCTGTCTCTGTTTTTTTGCACGTTTTAATTTGTCTGCAAGTCAGTATCCGGCTTTGCGGTCGACGACGTGGTTTAACTCTTGGCCCGCCGCATAGCGCTTCAGGTTGTCGGTAAAAATATCGATGATTATCTCGCATGTGCGGCCGAGTGACATATTGCCTGACACATGCGGGGTAATAATTATATTCGGCGCATCCCACAGCGGATGGTCACCCGGCAGCGGCTCGGGCACTGTTACGTCGATTGCGGCACCGGCCAGCTTGCCGCTGCGCAGCGCCTCGCACAGTGCGTCCTGGTCGACAGCGGAACCGCGTCCGACATTGAGCAGATACGATTTATCGGCGAGGAGCTGAAGGCGGCGCGCGTCAATAAGGCTTTTTGTCTCCCCTGTCTCCGGCAGGCACAGCGCGACGACATCGGCGCCGGAAAGAGCCTTGTCGATATCCACTGCGGCGTACATATCATCAAATCCCTGCGGCACAGGTTTTGAAATGTCGCGGCGAACTCCGCGCACTGTTGCGCCCATCACCTTAAGGCGCTTTGCGAGGTTAGAGCCGATATCACCAGCGCCGATGATTGTTACAACACTTCCGTATATCGAGCGGATGTCGCCGAGGTTTTCCCAATCCCTCCTTTGCTGGCCGGCAACATACTCCGGGATACGCCTCAGCATCATAAGCAGTGTGCAGACCATATGCTCGGATATCGTGATTCCGTAAGCGCCGGCGGAGTTCGTGACAATAACATCGGGATTTGGGTAGATTTCGTCGCTTGTATAGCGGTCGACACCGGCAAACGAACACTGAAACCATTTGAGTGCCTTGCACTCTTTTAGCGCTTTGACCGGTATCATACCAAAAAAGACTTCGCAGCCGGCAGCGGCATTGTCGCGCAGGCTGTCGTTATCGTAATAATCAATTTTGAAGCCGCTCTGCTTTGCGGCGTCTTCGAGCCTTGCTTTTAGTGCGGGGTGCTGGCCCAGAAACGGTAGATTTACGCCGATTGTCCTCATGTTTTTTACCTCTCTTCTCTTTTTAAACTCCTGCGCGACGACATAATTCAAGTGACCGCCGAGTATCAGCAGAATTGCCG
>JAVBMB010000045.1:0-15402 GCA_031552995.1 Oscillospiraceae bacterium | reverse complement strand
CATCCTTGCCATTTTTTATAAATATATCGCGCCGTTCCCAAGCCACGTCGGGGCGATGGTCGACTTTGCCAACGCCAGCAAGGCGCCCAACAGCGTCAACCTGCTTGGAACCGACAGCGTCGGGCGCGACATACTCAGCCGCATACTGTACGCGTTTCGCGGCGCGCTGCAGATGGGCGTCGGCGCGCTGAGCATCGTCGTGCCGATTGGCGGCATGCTCGGCCTTGTCGCCGGATACTGGAACGGCCGGTTTGTATCCACAGTCATCATGCGCGTGGCCGACGTTTTTTTGGCTCTGCCGACGCTGATACTCATCATGTGCGTCTCGTCTATCATGACGCCCAGCATGCGCAACGCCATCCTTGCCATGTGCGTGACGTGGTGGCCGTGGTACACCCGCCTTGTTTACGGCATAGTCGTGTCGACAAGGAACGAAATCTATGTCCGCTCGGCCGAGATTCTGGGCGCCGGCACATGGCATATCCTTGTCAAAGAGATACTGCCCAACGCCCTTGGGCCGATATTCACAAAGGTGACGCTTGACATGGGCTGGGCCGTGCTCGCCGGCGCGACGCTGAGCTATGTCGGCATGGGAGAGCAGGCGCCGACGCCCTCGCTTGGCGCGATGGTGTCGGACGGGGTAAAATATCTGCCCGACCAGTGGTGGATGTCGATATTCCCCGCGCTGGCAATCATGCTCATCGTGCTCGGCTTCAACCTGACGGGTGACGGCATCAAAGATGTGCTGTCCGATGTGGAGTGATATTATGAGTGATAAACAAAATACGGCCCAAGTCGTTGACATGCGTAATCTCTTCATCTCATTCCGCACATTCAAGGGCTATGCAAAGGTGCTTAACGGCGTCAGCCTTAACGTGCGGCAGAGGGAGAAAATCAGCATCGTCGGCGAAACCGGCTGCGGAAAGACAACGACGGTCAACGCTATCGCGCATATTTTAGCCAATCAGGCCAGAATCGACGGCGGCGAGATATTCTTTCAGGGCAGGGATTCGCTGAAAATGCACGAGCGCGAGATAAAAGACCTTCGCGCCAGCGGAATATCGGTGATATTCCAAGACCCCATCGCCTCGCTTAACCCGGTGTTCACCATCGGCGACCAGATGAAAGAGGTCATTCGCTACTCGGGCATCGAGGGCGCGAGGGATGACAAGGTGCAGACCGAACGCACGATCGCGGCACTTAAGGAGACTTCGCTTCCCGACCCCGAGCGCATAATGGGCAACTACCCGTTCCAGCTGTCGGGCGGCATGAGGCAGAGGATATGCATCGCTATGGCGCTGTCTACCCCGCGCGACCTCGTTATCGCCGACGAGCCGACGACAAACCTCGACGTGACTATTCAGGATCAGGTGCTTAAAACCCTGCGCCAGCGCGTCGAAGACAAGGGCAGCGCCCTTATACTGATAACCCACTCGCTCGGCGTCGCGCGTGAGGTCGCCGACCGCATATATGTCATGTACGCCGGCAACATGGTGGAGACCGCGCCGTCGGCCGAGCTGTTCCGCGAGTGTCTGCACCCATATACACGCGGGCTGATGAGCTGCATCCCCAAGCTTTCGGGCGGCGGCATAGCCGAGGGCATACCGGGACGCATACCGAACTATATGACGCCTCCTCCCGGTTGCCGTTTCGAGCCGCGCTGCCCGCACGCCATGCCGCGGTGCCGCGAAAAGATGCCTCCTATGTTCGAGGCCGCGCCGCAGCGCTTCGTAGCCTGCTATCTTTACGGGAACGGGGGTGCCGGAGTTGAACAATGACATATTGCAGGTCAGGGGTCTGAAGAAGTATTTCCCCATCAAGGCCCGCGGAAAGGGCTCTCTGTTCGTCAAAGCCATCGACGGTATAGATTTCGACCTAGCCAGAGGCGAAACACTCGGCCTCGTCGGCGAATCGGGAAGCGGCAAAAGTACGACGGCGTACAATGTCGTCGGCATGCAAAGCATTACCGAGGGCTCAATTTCGTTTATGGGGCAGGATATAAGCGTCCCGCTTAAGAAGCGCCCGCTCGACCTTAAAAAGAAGATTCAGATAGTCTTTCAGGACCCCGGAACATCTCTTAACCCTCAGCGCACGGTGTACAAGATACTTGAGCTGCCGCTTAAGATACATAAGATATGCCCGCCGCAGGACTATATGAAGTATGTCGCCAGGCTTATGGACATGGTCGAGCTGCCGTATGACTACATGCACAAGTACCCGTCCACGCTCGGCGGCGGAGAGCGCCAGATGGTCGCCATCGCCCGCGCTCTCGCTACAAATCCGTCGCTCGTCGTGCTTGACGAGCCGACAAGCGCGCTGGACGTATCGGTGCAGGCCAAGATAATCAACACCCTGCTGCGATTGCAAAAGGAGATGAATCTGTCGTATCTGTTCATCACGCACGACCTGAGCCTGATGCGCAACGTCGCAAACCGCGTCGCGATAATGTATCTCGGCAAAATTGCCGAAATCGCCCCGACCGAGAGCTTCTTCAGGGCGCCGCACCACCCGTACACCCAGATGCTGCTGTCGTCCATACCGGTCGTAAGCGCCGAGGAAGAGACTTACAAGCCGCAGAAAATCCAGTCACAGGGCGAAATACCCAGCCCGGTCAACGTACCGGCGGGATGCAGCTTCAACAGCCGCTGCCCGTTTGCCGAGGATATATGCCGCACCGAAGACCCGACAGCACTTGAATATGATACGGCGCACATGGTAAGATGTCATCAGTGCACCGCGAAAGGATTGGCACTATGAGCAAGTTTGACCTGAAGACTCAGCAGGATATAGAGGATTTTCTTACAGGGTGCGCGTTTTACGGCACCGGCGGCGGCGGCGATGTAAAAGCCGGACGCACATCGCTTAACAACTGCCTCGATATGAACCTCCCCATGACGCTTCTCGACGCCGACAGCATCGCCGATGACGCCGTGTTCTGCAGCCCGTTTTTTATGGGAAGCATCGCGCCAAAGACGCCCGAAGTCCTTGCCGAAATGGAGCGCAACGGCTATACAGACCGCAAATACTTCCTTGAGGATATGCTTATAGAGGTCGTGCGCAAGATGGAAGCTCACATCGGCCGCAAGGTTGACGGCATCATGGTCGGCGAAATCGGCGGTTCGAACTCGGCCTGCTGCATGGCGGCGGCTTACAAGATGGGTCTGCCCGTGCTGGACGGCGAGACAGCCGGCCGCGCGATACCGGAGATGTCCAACGGCATGTACGCCATAAGGAACTTCCCCTTCCTGCCGATTGTCTACCTCGATTCGTGGGGCAACTCCAGTGTTACGACCGACGCCGTCAGCCACAGAGCTATCGAGCGCGCCGGCAAGTACATGAGTCAGGCGTCCTACGGCGAGATGGCCGAGGTCTGCTCTCCCCGTCTTGGCAAACAGATCAAGGAAGTCATCGTGCGCGGAAGCCTGAGCAAGGCATACAGTGTCGGCTGCGCCATCAACCGCGCCGCCGAGTCGCGCGGGGATATCGTCGGCGCGGCGGCCGCCGCCGCGGGCGGCAAGGTCGTGGCGCGCGGTGTTATCCACAGCGCAAAGCCTCAAAACTCCGGCGGGTATTATCTGGGAGACTACTGCATCAAGGGCAGCGGGGAGTTTGAGGGCAAAGAGTACAAGATTTGGTTTAAAAACGAGAACCACATCCTGTGGGTCGACGGCGTCGTGCACACGACAAGCCCGAACCTTATCAGCCTCATCAACCTCGACACCGGCAAGCCGCTGCTGAACACATATCTCGCAAACGATATCCCCGTCGGCGTTGTTATCTCGCCGAGCTGCGAGAACTACAGAGACCCGAAGGCCATTGCGGCGTTCGGCCCGCGCGCGTTCGGTTTCGACTTTGACTATGTCCCCTACGGCACTGTAAGCATATAAGCCAAGTCTGGTGCGTGTAATAAGGGCCGCGTCGCGGGCCTGCATTATGCGCATCAGGCATAGCTGACAGCAGTATATATTAATTCTATAAACGAAAGCGTGATGTGGAAATGAAAACCAGCGAATACAGCGGATTTTACAAACTCAGCACCGAGGAGCGTCTGCGCGAAGTTGCCGAGTTCACAGGCCTGTCCGAAGCCGACGGCAACACTTTGCGCGACGCGAATGCTTTGGGGCTGGAAAAGGCCGACCATATGATAGAAAATGTTATCGGGCTGTTCACGCTGCCGGTCGGCGCCGCGCTCAACTTCCGCGTCAACGACAGAGATTATATAGTGCCGATGGTCACGGAGGAGGCGTCTGTCGTCGCCGCGGCGAGCAACGCCGCCAAGATGGCAAGGGCGGGCGGCGGCTTTTACGCCAGCACGACAGGGTCGATAATGATTGCTCAGGTGCAGCTTATCAACATCGCGGACCCCGACTTCGCGCGGATGCGCATTTACGAAAACCGCGATAAAATCCTTGAGATCTGCAACGAAAAGGATCCCATCCTCGTCAGCCACGGCGGCGGCGCGCGCGACATCGATGTGCGCGTCATTCCGTCTGTCATGGGCGATATGGTCGTCGTGCATCTTAAGGTGGACACCCTTGACGCCATGGGCGCGAACGCCGTCAACACAATGGCCGAGGCGGTCTCGCCGTTTATCGAAGGCCTGACGGGCGGCAAGGCGTATCTGCGTATTCTGTCGAATCTGGCCGTGCACCGCCTTGCAAGGTCGCGCGCCGTCATAACAAAGGATGCCATTGGCGGCACCGACGTCGTCGACGCCGTGCTTACGGCCTACGCGTTCGCCAAGGCGGACCCCTTCCGCGCGACGACGCACAACAAGGGCATCATGAACGGCATCAGCGCCGTTGTGCTTGCCACCGGCAACGATACTCGCGCCATCGAGTCGGGCGCGCACGCCTACGCTTCGATAACCGGCACATATCTGCCGCTGACGACGTGGGAGAAGACGGTAAACGGCGACCTGGCCGGCACAATCGAACTTCCGATGGCCGTCGGCCTTGTCGGCGGCGCGACGAAGGTGCATCCCACAGCCGGCGCCGCCGTGCGTATGCTCGGTGTCAGCTCGGCGCCCGAGCTGGCGCAGGTAATCGCCTCAGTCGGCCTCGCGCAGAACCTTGCGGCTATAAAGGCGCTTGCGACCGAGGGTATCCAGCGCGGGCATATGTCTCTGCACGCGCGCAACATCGCGGCGGCCGCCGGCGCAACCGGCGCTGCGGCCGAAGAGCTTGTGCGCCGCATGATAGCGGATAAAAATGTCAAGCTGGAGTACGCCCGGCAGCTTATGGAAGAAAACAACAAATAACCGGCGGAAGGAGTGTTAACCAATGGCATTGCAACTTAGCGAGCGCGAGAAAAATATACTGGCCGGCGCCGAGGGTGAGGCTTCTCAGTTCGCGCTGGAAATACTCGTCAAGGTCGCCGAGGGCTTCGGCGCGAAGCGCCTGATACCCATCGGCAGCGTGCATCTTGTGCTGCACGCCTACAAAAGCGCTTTTGACGCCGGTGTCGAGGCGGCGGAGAAAATAGCCGACATGGGCGCAAAGTTCAGCGTACCGACGACAATTGACCCTTACGGCATGGACGCCGAGGATTGGAAAGGCGCCAAAACGCCCGAGGACTATGCCGCGATGCAAATCAGGCTGGACAAAGCCGTCAGCCGGATGGGCGTCATCCCGGTGTGGACATGTACGCCGTACTACGGCTTCAACCTGCCGCAGTTCGGCGAAAACCTCGCCTGGTCGGAATCGAGCGCCGTCGCGTTTGCCAACACCGTGCTGGGCGCGCGCACAAACCGCCAGACGGCCATTGTCGACATATGCTGCGGCATACTCGGCCTTGCGCCGGAGGTTGGCCTGCATCTTACCGAGAACCGCCGGGGGCAGGTGCTGATAAGGCTCGACATCGACCGCCCGCTGAAGCAGTGGGAATATCCCGCCCTCGGCTTCAGGCTGGGCAAGCTGCTCGGCAGCCGCATCGGCGTCGTTGACGGCATGAAAGGGCAGCCGACATCCGAGAATCTCAAATCGCTGTGCGCCGCGGCCGCGGCGTCGGGTTCGGTGGCTCTGCTGCACATCGTCGGCATCACGCCCGAGGCAAGGACGCTTGACGACGCGTTTGGCGGCAACCCGCCGGCCGAGACATTTGTGATAGACGAAGCCGGGCTGCTTGCCGTGCGCGGGCAGATGAACACCCACAAGGGCAAGGATATCGATATCGTCGCCCTGGGCTGCCCGCATTACACGATAAACGAGATTGTAAAGGTTCACAAGCTTCTTGCCGGGCGCAAGGTACACAGCGGTGTCGCCATGTGGATATACGCCAACTCCCACGCGCTGGCCATGGCCGAAAAGATGGGCCTCCGGCGCGAGCTTGAGGGGCAGGGCGTTGTATTCCGCGCCGAGACCTGCATGATTATCTCGCCGATAAAGGAATGGGGCTTCAAGGTCATGATGACCGATTCGGGCAAGTGCGTACACTATGGCCCGATGGAATGCGGAACCGACATGGTGTTCGCCGGCACGGAAGAGTGCATAGAAGCCGCCGTCGCCGGCCACGCTTGATAACGGGGAGGTTACAGCTATGAAGGTATTTAAAGGCCGCACCGTCGTCGAAGGCGCCGCCGTCGAGGGCGAAGCGCTCGTCTCGTCGATGCCCTTCGGTTTTTTCGGCGGTGTCAATCCGCGCACCGGCATCGTTATCGACCGCTGGCACGACCTGTTCGAGCAGAATATGAAGGACAGGATTCTCATCTATCCCGAGGGGCGCGGCTCCACGGTCGGCGCCGCCGTGATGCTTGAGCTTGTGCGCACCGGCAACGCGCCCAGGGCCATACTTTTCAACGATATCGAGATAATCACCGCCACAGGCGGCGTTCTGGCAAAGAAGTTCTACGACGCCGACCTTCCGATGCTTGAGCAGTTCGGCTGCGACATCACGAAGGAGATCAAAACAGGAGACCGCGTCAGGGTTGACCCTGCCGCCGGCACCGTCGAGATTCTGTGCGGCTGCGGGGAGAATTGCTGATGCTTAAGCTGCCAGCCCGTATTGATGTGATAGACGTCACGCTGCGCGACGGCCTGCAAAACGAGGAGCGCTACATCCCGCTTGAGGCGAAGCAGTACATAGCCCAGTCGCTTATCGACGCCGGCTTCAGGCGCATAGAGGTCGGCTCGCTCAGCCATGTCAAATATGTGCCACAGTTCAGGGATATCGACGAGCTGCTGCTTTCGCTTCCGGCGCGCGATGATGTTGAATACACGATTCTAGCCCTCAACGGCAAGGCGTGCGAGCGCGCCGTCAAGCTTATCGGGAGCGGTGCGAAAATCGACCGCGTGCTCGTCGGGCAAATCGCCACCAGCGCGTCATACGCACGAAAGAATATGAACCGCACGCACAACGAGCTGTTTGCCGACGCCGAGAAAAACGTAAAGCTGCTGCACGATGCCGGCGTCAAAAAGGTCGTCGGCAACATAGGCACAATATTCGGTTGCCCGATAGAGGGCAAGGTGCCAATCGAGCGCGCTTTCGAGTTCGCCGAGCGGATGTTCTCCATCGGCTTTGACGAAATCGAGCACAGCGACCCCGACGGCATAGCGACACCGAAGGACATCATCGATTATTTTTCCGTGATACTCGGTAAATACCCCGACCCCTCCATGCACTCGCTGCACATTCACGACATTCGCGGCGCGGGCATTGCGTGCTATTACGCGGCGCTCACGCTCGGTGTCGGGGTTTTTGACGTCTCTGTCGGCGGCATCGGCGGGCAGGTGGCGAATATTGTCGACAATGTTCCGGTCAAGGGCACGGGCGATTATTACTTTGACACCCGGCGTACAGGGCTTGTCAGCACCGAGGATTTTGTCACCATGGCAAACGCTATGGGAATCGACACCGGCATCGACACGGCGGCGCTTTACCGCCTGGGCATGATGATGGAGCGCATTCTCGCGCGGCAGCTGAGCTCGCTGTCAAGCTCAATCCGCACAGCTTCGGGCACAACTTAGGCATCCGGCAGGCGCTTGCCTGCCCACTGCCGGAGTCTGTGCCGACCGCGCGATAAATATAAACGAGAGAGGGACCGCACACATGTTAAAACACTCAGTTGAAATGGCGACACAGCTGCGGCACGAGCTGCATCAGCACCCCGAGCTGCCGATGGAAGAGGTGTGGACACGCAATCATCTTATGGAGTTCCTTCGCGCCAACACGAAGCTTGAGGTCGTCGACCGCGGCCGCTGGTTCTACGCCAAATACAGCGCCGGGCCGGACAGGCCGACAATCGCCTTCCGCGCCGACTTTGATGCCCTGCCGGTCGAAGAGACATGCGACATCCCGTGGAAGTCGCAGTTTCCCGGTATTTCTCACAAATGCGGGCACGACGGCCACGCCGCGACGCTGGCGGGCTTTGCGCTTGAAATCGACCGCGTCGGCGCCGACAATAACATAATATTCATCTTCCAGCACGCGGAAGAGGTCGGCATGGGCGCAAAAGAGTGCCGGGCCGTCATCCCCGAGCAAAATGTGTCCGAGGTGTTCGCGTTCCATACCATGCCGGGCATCGACAAGGGCGCGGCCTATACGCGCGTCGGCACGACGCAGTGCGCCTCAAACGGCGTCACGTTTTTCTTTACCGGCCACCCGTCGCACGCCAGCATGCCCGAGCTTGGCATAAACCCCGCGTTCGCTATCAGCGAGCTTGTGCTTGAGATACCGAAGCTTATCGAGCCGTCGAAATGGAAAAAGATGGTGCTGCTCACCGTCATCTATGTCAAGGTCGGCGAGCCTGCGTTCGGTGTTTCTCCCGGCGACGGCGAGATAGGCATAACCTACCGCGCCGAGGACGAGCGTGAGATGAACGAGCTGACCGACCAGCTTGAGCTCATTGCAAAGGGGCTTGCCGAAAAGTATGGCCTTAGTGTCCGTTACGATTATCAGGAAGCATTCCCCGAGACAATCGCGCACAGGCAAAGCGTCGAAAAAATCGCCGCCGCATGTGAAAAGCTCGGTATCCCGATAATCTACGCCCCGCTTCCCGGGCGCGCGTCCGAGGATTTCGGCTATTACACAAAGCTTGTGCCGGGCGCGATGTTCCATCTCGGCTCGGGAGACGGCCACCCGGTACATACGCACGAGTTCGATTTCCCCGACGACCAAATTGAGCCGGTTATAAAGATATTCAAGGTGCTTGCGGGGGCAAAGGACTGATTTTTTGCGCGTATCCGCGGGATAATTTCTGCCGGGCGGCTGCTATGCGGCCGCCCGGCAGCTTTTTAAATTAAATAATTATCAAATCATCAAATTGTATTGCCCCGACGCGGGCCGCGTGATACAATCATCCTATATCGCGCTGCGCCACTGATACGGCTTATGGCGCTTTTGCGCATTTTATGGGAGGAGTCATTTACATGGATAAGCGTTCCGTCGAAATGGCAACACAGCTGCGGCACGAGCTGCATCAGCACCCCGAGCTGCCGATGGAAGAGGTGTGGACACGAAACCATCTCATGGATTTTCTGCGCGCAAATACCAAGCTTGAGGTTGTCGACCGGGGCCTTTGGTTCTACGCCAAATACAGCGCCGGCCCGGATAAGCCGACAATCGCCTTCCGCTCGGAAATTGATGCCGTACTTGTCGAAGAGAAGTGCGACATCCCGTGGAAGTCGCAGATACCCGGCGTCGCGCACAAGTGCGGGCACGACGGCCACGCAGCGACGCTTTCATGCCTTGCGCTTGAAATCGACCGCGTCGGCGCCGACAGCAATGTGATATTTATCTTTCAGCATGCCGAAGAAATAGGCCTGGGCGCAAAAGAGAGCCAGGTTATCATCCGCGAGCAAAATGTAGACGAGGTGTACGCCTTCCACAACATGCCGGGGTTCCCAAAGGACACGGTCGTGCTTAACTACGGCACATCGCAGTGCGCTTCAAACGGCGTCACGTTTTTCTTCACCGGCCACCCGTCGCACGCCAGCATGCCCGAGCTTGGCATAAACCCGGCGTTTGCCATCAGCGAGCTTGTGCTTGAAATACCGAAAATTATCGACCCTGTAAAATGGAGCAGAATGGTGCTGCTAACCGTTATTTATACCAAGGTCGGCGAGCCGGCGTTCGGCGTATCGCCCGGCGACGGCGAGATTGGCATAACCTACCGCGCCGAGACCGACGAGGACATAAATGAGCTGACACAGCAGCTTGAAGCGGTTGCAAAGGGGCTTGCCGAAAAGCACAACCTCGGCCTGCGGTATGAATATCAGGAGTCGTTCCCCGACACCGTTTCTCACAGGGATAGCGTCGACAAGGTCGCCGCCGCTTGCGAAAAGCTCGGCATCCCGACGATGGTGCATCCCGTGCCCAACCGCTGGGCCGATGATTTCGGATACTACACAAAGCTTGTGCCTGGCGCGATGTTCCAGATGGGCGCGGGATACGGCCCCGCCGTACACACATATGAATATGACTTCGACGACGGCCAGATTGAGCCGGTCACGGAAATATTCAAGCTGCTTGTCAAAGCAACGGGCTTATTTATATAGGTTATCACCATAAAGAAAGCGCGGCCGCAATGCGGCCGCGCTTTCTTTATGACAAAAACTGCCGGGCGTATAAATCATATTGCCGCGTGGCGTCACATGTGATATAATTAGTCATACCGCATTAACGCTGCATATAGCGCAGGCAGCGTCTTGTGTCATTTAATTTGATGCGTTTCCCTTTTTACACGCGGGGGAGACGGAGGTTTGGATGAAACCACCGAAGTTTTTTCTGTTACTGGCAGCGATTTGCACATCGCTCTCGTCGATATTTATAAGATTTTCCTCAATGCCTCCGCTTGTTATATCGTTGTACCGCATGGCAGCCGCCTCGATAATAATGCTCGCCATAACCGTCATACGCGACCGCAAAGCATTCCGCGGCATAAGCCGCAGGGATTTGCTTTTGTGTATGCTTTCCGGCTTTGCGCTTGCTCTGCATTTCGCCACATGGATAGCCTCGATATCGCTGACGACTATCGCCGCCTCGACGGTGCTTGTCTCGTGCAGCCCGATATTCGTTGCGCTTAGCGAGAGTCTTATTTCGCGCAGGCCGCCAGGCCGGGCTCTTGTGCTGTGCCTTATGGCGTCCATCGGCGGCACGGTTCTCATCGCGTTCGGCGCTGGCGCGTCCGACGGGCTGGGCTCTGTCAAGGGCAACATGCTGGCGCTTGCGGGCGGCATTTTTGTCTCGGCGTATATCATGCTTGGCTCGCGCGTGCGGCGGCGTGTGCCTGTTTACACTTACGCGTCGCTCGTCTACAGCTTTTCCACAGTGTTTTTGCTTATCGGCTGTCTTTTCACAAACCAGCCGCTCGCGCCGTACCCGGCCACTGATTTTGGCGTTATTATCGGGCTGACGGTTGTATGCACAGTCGGCGGGCACACGATATATAACATGATGCTTGAACACTACAACCCTGTCCTTATCTCTCTTTGCACCCTGTGCGAGCCTGTGTTTGCCAGTATAATGGCGCTTATCGTCTTTAGGGAGATCCCCGGCCTTACGACCGTGCTTGGCAGCCTGCTGATCCTGATCACGCTGGCGCTGTATCTTATACGCGCCGACAGCGGCGCTGCGCAGGAGAATAAATAAAATGACGGAGGATTACGGTATGCCAAAGGACAAGCGATTTGCAGTATTAATCGATGCCGACAATATCTCGTATAAATACATCAGGTACATACTTGCCGAGCTGTCAAACGACGGCATCGCCACGTATAAACGAATATATGGGGACTGGACCAGCCCCCACATGAACACATGGAAGCCCGCTTTGCTTGACAATTCAATTATCCCGGTGCAGCAATTCGCCTATACAAACGGCAAAAACTCCACCGACTCGGCCATGATTATCGACGCTATGGACATCCTGTACGCCGAAAATGTCGACGGCTTTTGCCTTGTATCCAGCGACAGCGATTTTACCCGCCTTGCCGCCCGGCTCAGGGAATCGGGCAAGGAGGTCATAGGCATGGGCGAGGAAAAAACTCCTGCGCCGTTCCGCAACGCGTGCAACAAGTTCAGGTATCTTGAGGTGCTGGAAAAAGCCGCCCAGCCAAAGGACACCCAGTCGGAATCCCCCAAGCCCACCATCAAGAGTTCGGACAAGGAGCTTGGCAAGATTCGTGAGGCCGTGGCGAGCATCATCACCGATAACTCGGACGAGGAGGGCAAGATATCGCTGTCGCACGTCGGCAACGCGCTTGCCAACCGGTACCCCGACTTTGACGTGCGAAACTTCGGCTACAACAAGCTGAGCAAGTTTATACTGTCACTCGGCTTTACGCAGATACAAAACCCAAACAGCCGCGGCATATATGTCGGCATGCCGCAGGAAAAGAAAAAAACCGGCCGCAAGAAAAGCACATAGGCTTTTTTTGCCGCTTCATCACAAGGGGGGGCAACAGTGGAACTGGAAAACCTCTATCACGAAATCATCAACAACCTAAACGACGGTGTCTATTTTGTCGACACCGAGCGCCGCATAACATTCTGGAACAGTGCCGCCGAACGGATAACCGGCTACACAAGCGGGGAGATTATCGGCAGGCCGTGCCAGGACAATATCCTGAACCACATCAATAACGAGGGCAAGGAGCTGTGCCTTTACGGCTGCCCGCTGCACAGCACGCTGATTGACGGCATTGTGCGCAACGCCGACGTGCTTTTGCGCCACAAGGACGGCCATCGCATCCCGGTCAGCGTCAGCATATTTCCGATAAGCTCCGGCGGCAATGTGGTGGGCGCTGTGGAGATATTTACAAAAAGCTCGCCCGCCGTTTACGAGGGGCACGTCATCGAAACGCTTCACAACATGGCCCATAACGACCAGCTGACCGGCCTGCCCAACCGGCGCAAGCTGGAGATATATCTCGACTATCGCCTGCGCGAACTAAAGCACTTTGGCAGCGGATTTTGCGTTGTGTTTTTGGACCTTGATGACTTTAGCGTGCTGAATAACACATATGGTCATTCGGCCGGAGACGAAATGCTAAGCAACATCGCGCGTTCGATTCGTCACAGCCTGCGCAAATCCGATATGTTCGGGCGCTGGGGCGGGGAGGAGTTTGTAGGGATTTTCGAAAGCTCGAGTGACCCCGAATCGGAGAATATGGCCTACCGCATAAGGATGCTAATCTCAAACACCGTGGTAAAGCACGGCGGGGCATCGCTCTCGGTCACAGCGTCTGTCGGCGTCGCCATCGCCAGGCCGGACGACACGATTGATTCAATCATCCGACGCGCCGACACGCTTATGTACACCAGCAAATCGCGCGGCAAAAACTGTGTTACGACTGACGGCAATTACGCCGGCTGAGGCAGTGTTGACATATTAGCCGGCGCATGGCATAATAAACATGGCTGACGGAGACCCCGAAGCCTGCCACGTTCGCCGCCATGCGGCGATATCTGCAAAAGAGGGAGCTGAAAGCATGATTCACACCACCCGCTGACGTTAATATGGGGTGCTTTAAATAGCGGTTTTGCCGTTTTTTGTGGCACCTTGCGGGGTGGATTATGCGTTTTACAGCCTTAATCCGGCGCTTGTGCCGGACGTATCGGCGCTTTGCCTTGCGGCTGCGCCTGTGTTGCTGTTGAGCTGCGGTGCTGCTGCCCCGCGGCTCATTTTGTCTTTTGTGGAGGGATATCCATGTCTGTTATAACCGTAGAAAACCTTACATTCGCCTACGACGGCAGTGACGATGATGTTTTTCGCAATGTGTCGTTCCAGCTCGATACCTCATGGCGGCTCGGCTTTGTGGGCCGCAACGGCCGCGGAAAAACGACACTGCTGCGTCTGCTGATGGGCGAGCTTGAATATCGCGGACGCATCAGCGCGTCTGTGGACTTTGAATACTTCCCGTACCCTGTTCCCGACCTGTCTCTCACTGCGCGTCAGACGGCGCAAAACGCCTGCCCGGACGCCGAGAGCTGGAGGCTGGAGCGCGAGACAGCGCTGCTCGGCGTCGAAGACGATGTGCTCGACAGGCCGTTTTTCAGCCTTAGCCACGGCGAACGGGCAAAAGTGCTTCTGGCGGCGCTGTTTTTGCGCGACAATGCTTTTTTGCTCATCGACGAGCCGACAAACCACCTCGATATGGCGGCGCGGCGGTCGGTGGCCGAATATCTGCGGCAAAAAAGCGGGTTTATACTCGTCTCGCACGACCGCGCGTTTTTGGACGACTGCGTCGACCATATCCTGTCGATAAACCGCGCGAACATAGAGGTGCAGCGCGGCAATTTTTCCTCGTGGATGCACAACCGCGAGCTTCAGGATTCGTATGAGCTGGCCGAGAACGAGAGGCTCAAAAAGGATATCAAGCGCCTGTCCGCCGCGGCGGCCAGAAGCGCGGCGTGGTCTGATAAAACCGAGAAGAGCAAGATAGGCGAGCACGCCGCCGACCGCGGCTTTATCGGGCACAAGGCGGCCAAGATGATGAAGCGCTCGAAGGCGATTGAGTTGCGCCGCGAAAGCGCCGCGCAGGAAAAATCCGCCTTGCTTCGCAATGTCGAGACCTCGGCCGAGCTGAAACTGAAGCCGCTGATTCACCACAGCCGCCGCCTGGTCGAGCTTGAGGATATCTCAATATCGTACGGCGGCAGGCAGGTTCTGCGCGGCCTTAGCCTAACCGTCGAAGCCGGAGAGCGCGTGGCAGTGCGCGGCAAAAACGGCAGCGGCAAGACAAGCCTGCTGCGCCTTATCGCGGGCGAGGAGGTGCCGCACACCGGCGCGCGCAAAACAGCGTCGGGCCTGATTGTATCATACGCGCCGCAGCATACGGGGCATATATCCGGCAGCCTGCGCGAGTTTGCCGCAAAGCATGGCATTGACGAGAGCTACTTCAAAGCGATATTGCGCAAGCTGGATTTTACAAGGCCGCAGCTTGAAAAGGATATTGAGGATCTCAGCGAGGGGCAGAAAAAAAAGGTGTTGATTTCGGCCAGCCTGTGCCAAAGCGCGCACCTGTATATATGGGACGAGCCTCTGAACTTTATCGATGTGATTTCCCGCATGCAGATAGAGGATATGATACTGGGCAGCGGTGCCACTATGCTGTTTGTTGAGCATGACGGCGTCTTTTGCGACACCGTCGCCACAAAAACGGTCGAGCTTCAGCCCGGAACATAAAACCGGCGGCGGGGTTACCCCCCCCCGACGCCGGTTTAGGCTGTCAAAGAAAGGTGTTCAGGTTTTTTGCATAAAAAGTAACGTGATTAAAAAGTTCCAAAAACCCCGCTTATAATCAAAAATTCCGGGAATTCATTTCCCGAGAATTTTTATCAAAATTGAAAGTTGCCCGAAAACCCTCAACAGAGTGGGTTTTCAGGCAAGCTGGAACCGGGGGGGGGGGTTACCCCCCCCCCCGGTTTTTTTTTAAACCAAAAAACAAAAATAAGCGAATTGAG
>JAVBMB010000085.1:0-11336 GCA_031552995.1 Oscillospiraceae bacterium | reverse complement strand
GAGGCCGCGCTGGCGGCGCTGAATATCGCGCCCGGCGCGCGCCGCGCCTTCGATGCGGAGAGCTGGGGCGGCGAATATCTGGCGGCGTTTGATGCCGCAAAGCGCGACGCCGAGGAAAAGCGAAGGAGCGAAAGCGAAATCATCCTCGCCGGCGACAACGACAGAGCCGCCGTCGAGCTGACGCGTGAAAACGCCCGCCGCGCCGGCGTCTCCGACGCAATCCGCGCCGAAGTTCGCGACATCGCAAACGGAGGATTCCCTGAAAAAGGCGTGCTGATGTGCAACCCGCCGTATGGCGAACGTATGCTCGATATAGAATCGGCGAGAGAACTGTATGCCATACTGGGCAGGCAGGTAAACAGCCTGCCGGACCTGAAAAAATACATCATATCGTCGGATGAGAGCTTCGAAAAGTACTTTGACGCCAAGGCCGACAAGCGCCGCAAGCTGTATAACGGAATGATAAAGTGCAATTTATATATGTATTTCAGGGGATGAACATGGACGAAATAACACATATTTTTATCGTTAATCCGGCTGCCGGCAAGACAAACCGTTCCGAAGAGGCCGCGCGCGATATCAAAGCGGCGGCGGCAAAACATGGCGTAAATTACGAGATACATGTCACCGAATATCAGCGGCAGGCGTGCTATATCGTGCAGCAGGCCTCTCAGCGCTATGCCGGCAAGCGCCTGCGTTTTTATGCCTGCGGCGGCGACGGCACGTTAAACGAGGTCGCCAACACGGCAATCAGGGTTCCAGACTCGGCGTTTACGCATTATCCGCTGGGCAGCGGCAACGACTTCATCAAAATATTCGGCGCCGAGGCCATGCGCCGGTTCTTCAGCCTTGAAGAGCTTATTATGGGCGACGAGACGATGCTTGACTATATCGAATCGGATTGCGGTATTGCGCTGAATATTCTTTCCGCCGGACTTGACGCGAGAGTCGCGAAAGAGATGCAAAAGTACAAGCGGCTGCCGATGCTTCAGGGACATGCGTCATATACTGCATCCGTTATCGAAAATGTCATCCGAGGCATGCACGACCCGTACCATGTCGAGATTGACGGTATCGACTACGACGGCCAGTATACGATGATTCTTGTGGCAAACGGCCGCTGCTATGGCGGCGGATACTACGCCGTTCCCGATGCCGACCCGACAGACGGCATATTGGATATCCTTCTTGTCAAGGCGCTGGGCAGGCTGACTGCGGCTAAGATAATCAACCAGTATAAAGACGGCAAATATCGCGAGATGCCCGAGTACATCAGGCACGTGCAAGGCCGGTCGATGACGCTGCTTTCCCGCGGGGCGCGCCCGATGACGATAAACCTGGACGGCGAAATCGAGAACACGACACGCCTGTCGCTTCGCGTGGCAGATACAAAAATGCGCGTCGCGGTGCCGCGCGGTGTGCGCGTGGCCGAACCTGACGTGGATTTTTCCGCATATATGAAATAATTAGCAAATGTAACATAATATTAACAAAATAATTGGTTAAAATTCGTATATACCTCTTGCATTTACAATTTGAAGTGTGTATTATATAGAATAGTTAGCACTTGAGTGACAAGAGTGCCAAAAATACAGGAAAGAGGTAGCAACTAATGAAGCTTTTACCTTTACAGGACAGAGTTGTGGTTAGGATGGTCGAAGCCGAAGAAACCACAAAAAGCGGCATAATACTCACCGGCTCTGCCAAAGAAAAACCGCAGGTTGCCGAGGTTATAGCGGTTGGTCCCGGGCTTGACAGCGGCAAGGAAAAAGCCAAGATGTATGTCAAGGTTGGCGATAAGGTCATCACAAGCAAATACAGCGGAACCGAGATCAAGGTGGATGGCGAAGAGTACACCATCGTTAAGCAGAGCGATATCCTGGCTATTGTTGAGTAATTAAGTGGAGGAAAACACACATGTCTAAAGAGATTCTGTTTGGCGAAGAAGCCAGACGCGCACTTGAGCGCGGAGTCAACAAGCTTGCCGACACCGTTAAAGTCACACTCGGCCCCAAGGGCCGCAATGTCATGCTCGACAAAAAATACGGCGCGCCGCTGATAACAAACGACGGCGTCACCATCGCCCGCGAAGTTGAGATTGACGATATATTCGAAAACATGGGCGCCCAGCTTGTCAAAGAGGTCGCCATCAAGACAAACGATGTGGCCGGCGACGGCACGACAACGGCCACGCTGCTCGCTCAGGCGTTTATCCGCGAAGGGCTTAAGAACGTCACAGCCGGCGCGAACCCGATGGTCGTGCGCAAGGGTATAGCCAAGGCAGTCGACGCCGCCGTGAAAGAGATTGAAAACGGCTCGCAGAAGGTAAACGGCTCGGCCGACATCGAGCGCGTCGCCGCCAACACATCGGGCGACGAGACAATCGGCAAGCTGATTGCCGACGCGATGGACAAGGTTTCGGCAGATGGCGTCATCACCGTCGAGGAGTCCAAGACCGCCGAGACATACAGCGAAGTTGTTGAGGGTATGCAGTTTGACAGAGGTTACATCACCCCGTATATGATAACCGATACCGAGAAGATGGAAGCCGTCATCGACGACGCGCACATCCTTATCACCGATAAGAAAATCTCCGGTATCCAGGAGATTCTGCCCCTGCTTGAGCAGATTGTGCAGAGCGGCAAGAAGCTGCTGATTATCGCCGAGGATGTAGAGGGCGAGGCGCTGAACACAATCATTGTCAACAAGCTGCGCGGCACATTCAACTGTGTCGCCGTCAAGGCTCCCGGCTTCGGCGACAGGCGTAAGGAAATGCTTAAGGACATCGCTGTCCTCACGGGCGGCGTGTTGATTTCCGAAGAGCTCGGCTATGAGCTTAAAGAGGCTGATATCAGCATGCTTGGCCGCGCCACACAGGTTAAAGTGCAGAAGGAAAATACAATCATCGTCGGCGGCGCCGGCGACACTGATGCCATAAAGGACAGGGTCAACGTTATCCGCAACGAGCTTGAAAATACCACATCCGATTTCGACCGCGAGAAGCTGCAGGAGCGCCTTGCCAAGCTGGCGGGCGGCGTTGCCGTTCTCAAAGTCGGCGCTTCGACCGAGGTCGAAATGAAGGAGAAGAAGCTGCGTGTTGAGGATGCTCTCAACGCAACGCGCGCCGCTGTCGAAGAGGGTATCGTTCCGGGCGGCGGTGTCGTGTATGTAAACGTCATCCCTACAATTGCCAAACTCATTTCGCAGGTTGAGGGCGACGAAAAGACCGGTGTGCGTATCGTCATGAAAGCTCTTGAAGAGCCGATCAAGCAGATAGCCGCAAACGCCGGCATCGACGGCTCGGTCGTCCTTGAGCGCATCAAGAACTCGAAGAAAAACGGCTTCGGCTTTGACGCGTACAAAGAGGTATATTGCGACATGATTAAAGCCGGCATTCTCGACCCGACAAAGGTCACGCGCATCGCGCTGCAAAGCGCCGCTTCCATCGCCGCGATGGTTCTTACCACAGAGTCACTCGTCGCCGAGAAGAAGGAGCCGGTTGCCGCACCTGCCGGAGGTATGGGCGGCGGCATGGATATGTATTAATCCGCTTGCCAAAGTTTTTTCAAAGCGCCGGGATTTCTTCCCGGCGCTTTTTCTCATACATTTAATGGTTCCATCCGCTCGAAGCTTTTTGCGCGGCGACAAATAAAAGGCGGCAGCCGCCGCGCCGCGCGCCGGGCGTTAAAGCAGTGCCGCACCCCGCGCGGCAAGCGTTTGCGGCCGATTTGGGAAATGAGGCGCTCTGCGCAGCGCTCGGCACAAAACACATATGCCGCGGAAAATAAAAAAAGCTTGACATTCTATAGAGTGGAAGGTGTAAGGTGTAATCAGCAGGTCAGGCTTCACAGGCGGCATATAGACGAAACCGGCCGGGTATGCTATAATGAAGTAAAGGCCGAGCGGCATAATGACGCATCAAATTGTGCATTATGACGGTATCCTTGCCGGATATAATGACGGCAAAATACAAATTGCGACCGCGCAGTATGTCCGGCGGCATCTGCGAAAAGCAACTCACCGTCGGATGAAAGGGTGTTTTTGATGCCAGTACCGTTATCCGTCATTTGGCTTATCGCCACGATTGTATTCATTTTGGCCGAGGCCGCAACAATGGGGCTTACAGTTATCTGGTTTGCCACCGGCAGCGCAGCAGCGCTGATAGCGTCGCTGCTTCATGCCCCGCTGTGGCTGCAGATTGTACTGTTTGTCGCCGTTTCGGGCATAGTGCTGTATTTGACGAGAGGCATTGCAGGCAGGTACATCAACGCAAAGCATGAACGTACAAACGCCGACCGGGTCGTCGGCTGTACCGCTGTCGTTACAGAGGCATTCTACAACGAAAACGCGCAGGGGCAAATCCGCGTATCGGGGGCAGTGTGGACGGCACGCGGAAAGACTGAGAATGCCATTGAAGCAGGGGTTCAGGTTCAGGTAGTGGCAATCGAAGGTGTAAAAGCAATTGTTGTGCGGCACGAGAATGCCGCCGGGCAAGAATAAGGAGGAAATATTATGGTACCAATGGCTCTAATCGCTGTCAGCTCCGTTATCACAATAGTTGTTGTCGTCGTCGCGGTGATATTCATTATCGGCTTTATCGCGGCAAATGTCGTCATTGTTCCGCAGGCCAGCGCGTTTATTGTCGAGCGCCTCGGCGCTTACAATGCCTCGTGGGAGACCGGCCTTCATTTCAAAATACCGCTTATCGAGCGTGTTGCAAACAAGGTAACGCTTAAAGAGCGCGTCAGCGACTTCCCGCCGCAGCCTGTAATCACCAAGGACAACGTAACAATGCAGATCGACACCGTCATCTACTTCGCTGTGACCGATCCAAAACTGTTCACATACGGCGTTGTGCATCCTATGGCCGCCATCGAGAACCTGACAGCTACAACGCTGCGTAACATAATCGGCGACCTCGAACTCGACCAGACGCTGACATCGCGCGACATCATCAACACAAAAATGCGCACAATCCTTGACGAAGCGACCGACCCGTGGGGCATAAAAATCAACCGCGTCGAGCTGAAGAACATCATCCCCCCGCGCGAGATTCAGGACGCGATGGAACGCCAGATGAAGGCAGAGCGTGAACGCCGCGAATCGATACTGCGCGCCGAGGGCGAAAAGAGGTCGGCCATACTCATAGCCGAGGGCGAGAAAGAGTCAACCATTCTGCGTGCCGAGGCTATGCGCCTCAAGCAAATCAAGGAGGCCGAGGGCGAGGCCGAAGCTCTGCTGACAGTGCAGACCGCCCTTGCCAACTCGATAAAGCTTCTCAACGAGTCGCATCCGACCGATGCTGTTGTCAAGGTCAAGGCGCTCGAGGCGTTCGCCGCCGCCGCCGACGGCAAAGCGACAAAGATTATCATCCCGTCGGAGATTCAAGGCCTGGCCGGTCTTGTGGGCGCACTCAAGGAAGTCTCGGTGGACGATAAACCTGTTAAGTAAACATCCGGCGCGCATAATGACCGCAAAAGGAGAAGTATTTCAAACCTGAAATACTTCTCCTGTTTTTTTGCTCGCCGGCTGCGCGTCTCGCCAGCTTTGCTTCAGATATCCGGGCAAGGACGACCGACAGCGGGCCGGCTGCCGTACTGGCGGAAGTATTCAATAAGGCAAATGAACATCCGGACAAAAACGGGGTGAAGGCCATTGGCCTTCACCCCGTATGACGCATCACAAATCAGTCAAGCGCGAGAAGAGTCGATATGACCTTTGAGGTGTGCGAGCGCTGTGTGCCGTCCTGCGGCTGGAAGATAAACCCGCCGGACGCCGAGGGAGAGCCGCTGATGATACCGGCTTTCTGCAGCAGGTATACAGATTCGGCGGCGTAGTCGGCGATGCTGCCGGCGTCATCAAAAGCCGGAGCTTCTGCGGTCTGCGGCAGGGTCTTGCCCAAAACCTTGTCATTGAAGCGGCACAGCCACACAGCCATATCCTGCCTTGTAAGCACGGCGTTGGGGTTGAAAACGCCGGAGTCGGTGACAATGCCGTTCTCTGCGGCCCACATAATGTAAGGTGTATACCACATGCCGTCGGCGACATCGGTGAACAGCGCCTTGAACGGCGCAGCTGCGTCAAACTCCGGTGCGCATGCGGCGACTGTCTTGATGAACTCAGCGCGTGTAATAAACTTGCCGGGCTGGAATGTGCCGTCGGTGTATCCGCTTATGCCGCCCTTGCCAACGAGGTCATAGACAAATGTCTCGTACCAGATGCCGGCCGGTACATCGCTGAACTTGACAGCGACAACGGGCGGGACAGCAACGGTGAAATCGGGCGCGTAGCGTACGACGAGCGGCTTGCCGTAGTCATCATACTTGGCAATCTGCACTGTAACCTCGGTCTTTGCGCTGTCGGCCGGCGTCAGCGTAATCTGGCCAAGATTGTCGGTCTTGTATTTTTCGGTGCCGACAGTGACATCGATACTCTCGACGGGTACTATGCTTGTCGACGGCTTAAAGTCGGCGTCATATATCGTCTGCGTTGCGGTAAATGTAAGAACAGCGGCACTCTGAGCATTGCGGGATGCGGCAACTGTCGGCATAAGCGTAGGCGGTACGCCATACGGGTCGGCGTAGCAGACGAGTATGTCGTCGCCGGGCTTTAATGTGCAGGTGTTCATGCCCGCAGAGGGTTCGGCGCCGTTGACATAATAGACCCAGCCGTCCCAGCCGCCGAACTTGCCGGCAGCGTCATCGCCAATCGACTTGATGTAGCCGTCCTCAGCCTCGTAGGAAAGCGGGCTTTTGTCAAGCTGCGCAAGAAGCAGGGAATAAACAGTGGCACCCTCTGTAAACTCCAGGTTCTGAAGATACAATACGTTGCTCTCGATACCCTCAACACGAAGTGTTACAACATTGGCGGGGACGACAGCGAATACAGACATAAAAGACAGAACAAGGGCAAAGCACATGGCGGCGCAAAGGACTTTTCTAAGACGACTGTTCATTTTTACCTCCCGATATAGCGAAAAACGCTAAAAATATTGTTGTGACGGAACTTTTTTAGCTAATCCGTCGTCTTAAATAATACCATAGGCAGTCCGTGTTTTCAACCCCGCGCAGGTAAGCGGATTCCGACATATTGTGCGATTTGCCATTTATTTTTTGTATATGAAGGTGTATAATACCATTATCTGTTCATTGATTAAAAAATATTGATTAAATTAGCCTGTTTTGGCAACAGTATCACAATAGGCGGTTTTTTTTCGTATTTTTTGTATTTAGATGATTTATGTATTAGAGAAAAAGCGGGATACTAGGAGGACGAACAGTGAGATATCAGTCTAAAAGTAAGAACAGCCGCCGTATAGGCATACTTTATGCCTTGGCCGGCGTTGCGGTAATACTGGCTATTTTCGCGCTTGTGCGCACTGCATCGTCATTAGACCTTTTCAAAAAAGATGACGGCACAACCGTGCCCGGAGGGTCGTCGCCGACCTCGCACGGCGGCGACGGTACATCCGCGTCACAGGATACAACAGTTCCGCCGACTGCCGCCGATTTGGATAATCGCCGCGCGAAGCTGCTTGACGAGTGTGAATTGCTTGTCAAGGGATATTTTTATGATGAGGCTGTCGAGAAGCTTCAAGGGTGCGGAGAGCTGGAAAACCCCGCCACGCAGAGTATGCTGGCAGAGGTGAAGAGCCTTAAGGCCGCGCTGGTTCCGTACACCGACGAGCAGCTGTACCATGTGTTTTATCACAGTCTTATCATCGATACCTCGAAGGCGTTTGACGGAGATGCGATGGAGTCTGGCTATAACATGTACATGACGACTGTGTCAGAGTTTGAGAAGATGCTGCCGCTGTTTTTGCAAAACAACTTTATACTTTACGATATAACGCAGCTTGTCGAGTTCAAGGACGGCAAGGCGATGCGCAAAGAGATACTATTGCCTCCCGGCAAAAAGCCGCTTGTCATATCGATTGATGATGTCAACTACTATGATTATATGAAGCCGGACGGCTTTGCCGACCGGCTGGATGTCGACAAGGACGGCAATGTCGTCACTGTTGTGCTTGATGAAAACGGCAAGGACACCATTACCTATGACGGCGACGTGATGCCGATACTCGACGCTTTTGTAAAGGAGCATCCCGAGTTTTCGTGGCGCGGGCACAAAGGCATCGTCGCTGTGACGGGATATCAAGGCGCGTTCGGCTACAGGATAACCGACCTTGAGGACTATGACGACGCGAAGCAAAAGTGGATGCTTGCCAAGGTTGAGGAAGTTGCGGCGGCACTTCGTAATTCCGGCTGGCTGATTGCGAGCCACAGCTACACCCACAACCAGTACTGGAACAACAAGACTATGACGATGGAACAGCTCAAATACGATACCGGCCGCTGGCTGGGAGAGATTATGCCGTACGTCGGCGGCACCGATATACTGATTTCGCCGTTTGGCGTGTCGTTTAGTCAGACGGATGAGCGCTTCAGGTATATCGTCGATAACGGATTTCAAATCTACTGTCCTGTCAGCTCTCTTATGCACACAAGCTGGCAGAACGACAATTTTATCATGGAACGGCTTAATCTTGACGGCATAACGATGCTTAAGAACCCTGAACGGGTTAAGAAGTTCTTCTTCGACCCCGCTCTTGTGCTTGACCCGGCGCGGCCTGCGTTGAAGTAGAGAGATATTATTCAATGGACAAGCCCCCGGTTTGGTGGTAAACTGTAACTGGGGTACCATGTGGCCGCAGAAAAAAGCGCAGACGGATACCCGCCTGCCGCTTTTTTATATTTATTAAATACACAATGAATGGATGTCACGCTTATGTCTGACGCAGTACGCGCAGAAAATCCGCTGGGAAGCGAGAAAATAGGGAATCTTCTGCTCAAGTTCGCCGTCCCCAGCATCGTCGCGATGCTGGTAAACGCGCTTTACAATATTGTTGACCAGATATTCATCGGGCAGGGCGTAGGGTATCTCGGCAACGCCGCGACGAATGTCGCGTTCCCGCTGACGACAATATCGCTCGCCATCTCCTTGCTTCTGGCACAGGGCTGCGCCGCAAAGCAGAATCTTGAGCTGGGCGCCGGGCGGCGTGAAGTTGCCGAGCGCGCTGTCGGCAACATGATTATTATGGCGGTGTTTTTCGGCCTTCTGTTTTTTGCCGTAACTTCAATATTCATGCGGCCGATGCTGTCGTTCTTCGGCGCGACGGATGAAGTTATGCCGCTTTCCGCCGAGTATGTCCGCATCATTCTCTTCGGCCTGCCGTTTTCGATGATCAGTACCGGTATGAACGCCACAATCAGGGCGGATGGCAGCCCGATGTTCGCCATGCTGAGCATGCTTGCCGGCGCGATAATCAATACGATTCTCGACCCTATATTCATATTTGTGTTCAAGTGGGGTATGGCGGGCGCCGCCTATGCGACTATTGCCGGGCAGATTATTTCGTGCTTTATCGTCGTCAGCTACGTAAGGCGGTACAAGCATATCACTATAACCCGTGCTTGCTTCAGGGTGGATTTTTCGCTGTGCCGCGTTATAATCGCGCTGGGCGTTGCCAGCTTTACAAATCAGATATCAATGTCTGTCGTGCAGATTGTGCTGAACAAAAGCATGACACACTATGGCGAGTTGTCGCGCTATGGAAGCGCAATACCGCTTGCGTGCGCGGGGATTGTCTCAAAAGCGACTATGATTTTCTTTGCCGTGATGATAGGCATAGCACAGGGCAGTCAGCCGATTATCAGCTTCAACTACGGGGCGAAGAAATACGAGCGCGTCAAGCGGGCGTACATGTGCGCCGTCAGGGCGGCGTCGATTGCGGCGGGGGTTGCGTTTGTTGTGTTCCAGCTCTTCCCGTATCAAATAGCCGCACTGTTTGGAAAAGACGGAGGCACGGAATATTTCGAACTAGTAATAATGTTCTTTCGCGTCAACCTGATGATGATTTTCCTCAACGGTGTGCAGCCTGTTACAGGCACATTCTTCACATCGATCGGCAAGGCGTTTAAGGGCACATTCGTGTCGCTGACCAGACAGTTGCTTTTCCTGCTGCCGCTTATTGTTGTGCTGCCGATGTTTTTTGGCATAGAGGGCATACTGTATGCCGCCCCGATTGCAGACGCGTTCGCATTCATCGTCGCGGTTTTGCTTGTCCGCAAGGAGTTTAATAACATGTCGTCGCTGATATCGATACGCGACGTTGTGCCGGCGACGCAATAAAATGCCCTGTTGGCCCGCTTGTATCTGTGAGGTGAAAAATGAAAAAGCTACTGTTTCTCGTCAACCCGCATGCCGGGAAGGCCGCAATCAAAACGCGTATGCTGCCCATTATCGATACATTTGTCAAGGCCGGATATTTGCCGGCGGTACACATAACCCAGCGCAGGGGAGAGATTGAGGAAATACTGCCCGGTATCGCGCACCAGTACGATATGGTCGTATGCAGCGGGGGAGACGGCACCATTAACGAGACTATAAACGGCATGATGAATAGCAAAGACCCGCCCGTTCTGGGATATATCCCGGCAGGAACGACGAACGACTTTGCCTCAAGCATCGGTTTGCCGAAAAATATGATGGACGCCGCCCGCGCCGCAGTCTACGGCGCCGCGGTCAGTTTTGATGTCGGCTGCTTTGCCGACAGGTATTTTGCATATGTCGCGGCGTTCGGCGCGTTTACCGATGTCACATACCAGACCCCGCAGGAGCAGAAAAATATCCTTGGCAAAATGGCATATCTGCTTGAGGGCGCGGCGCGCCTGCCGACGCTTCATTCTCAGAGGATTCAAGTCGAGTACGACGACAAGGTTGTCGTCGAAGATGTGATGCTGTGTATCATCACAAACAGCAGCTTTGTGGCGGGGCTGCCGCTTGGAAAGCTTGTTGACTCATCCATGCGCGACGGCATAATGGAAGTTTTCCTCATACGCAGCCAGATGAACGCGCTTGCGCTCGCGCCTGTTATCAACTCGTTCCTCGTTGGCGAAATAGACGAAAAGCATGTGCTTTTGATGCGGACAAAGCAAATAAAGGTGGTGTCCGAGCAGCTGATACCGTGGACGCTGGACGGTGAGTTCGGCGGCGAGCACCGCGAAGTGCTGATACACAACAGGCCGCAGATACTCAGGATTATGGTGCCTGAGGATACAATCGGCAACAAGCTTACACTTTAGCTGCCCGAACAGGCAAAAAATTATTGAAACGCACCTTTTGGTGCGTCAGCTTGTCGAAAAACCCACTCCGTTGAGGGTTTTTCGACAATTTTCAATTTTGATAAAAATTCTCGGGAAATGAATTCCCGGAATTTTTGATTATAAGCGGGGGTTTTAGGAACTTTTTAATCACGTTACTTTTCATGCAAAAAA
>JAVBMB010000105.1:0-13866 GCA_031552995.1 Oscillospiraceae bacterium | reverse complement strand
CGGCGGCGGCGCGGCGCACGCTTGATGTGTTCGACTCGTACCGCGAGCGCGGTGTAAACGCGCGTTTCGACCTCATTCCGGCGCGCAGCGGAGGCATCATAGCCTTTTACGATTTGGCGTTTTACCTTGACCAGTGGGTGCAGCAATGCGGCGGCTCGCTTGCCGCGTTTGCCGGCAGGCTGCAAGACACCGCCTATAGAGGCGAGATTGTCGATTACATGCGTGAGGGCAAGTTCTTTCCGTTCAACTACGCCGCCAACCCCGAGTGGGATACAAGGCTTGTAGTGCTGTCGCACGCAAACAGCGCATATGAAAAGCGCACGGTCAAACAGATTGCCGATGCTAACGGCACGGACGGCTATGAGGCGCTTATGCTCATCACGGCCGAGGATGTCAGAGCCAGAGTCGATTTCGACATTCGTCCCGACGATATTGTGCGCGAGGTCTTTTTGAATCATCCCGATGCGACAACAGGGCCGGATACGTTTTATTTCGACTTGAATCCGCCGTTCCCCGCGCGTGATGACGAAGCCGGTATGACGGCAAGCTACGGCACATATTCGTCGTATATCTATTACTTGAACCGCTACCCGCTCATCCCGCTGGAGCGCAAGATACTTAAGGCATCCGGCGCGGCCGCCCGCGCGCTTGGGCTCAGCGACCGCGGCACGCTTGAATGCGGCAAAAAGGCGGATATCCTTGTGTTTGACCCTTTGTCGCTGCGTGACAATCAGAATGGAGGCAACCCTGCCGTCTATCCGACCGGCATGGACTTTGTCTTGATTAACGGCGTCGCCGCGGTCGAAAACGGCGTGCCGAGCGGCGCGTCCAGCGGCAGGGTGCTTCGGCGCGCGAAGCAGGGATGACCGGTATGAAGGCAGTTAAAATGAAGCGTACGCGCGGCGCGCTTGTCACGGTGTCGGATGTGCCGGCTGCGGCACGCGCGGCTATGGAGATAATGGCATCCGGCGGCAGCGCCGCCGACGCCGCCGCCGCGGGAATTGCAGCTCAGATTGTTTTTTCGGCCGGCTCGTACACAAGCTTTGGCGGAATGTGTTCGATATTGTATTTCAATGCCTCAAGCGGCAAGGTATACGCGGTTTCAGGCGAAATGGGCATCCCTCTGGGCGAGCATGACCCTATGTCTATTCCGACGGACGGTGCGACGCCGAATGGCCGCCGTGTGCTTATACCGGGCGTGCCGGCGGCGCTTGAGACGCTTGTCTCCTCGTTTGGTAAGCTGAAGCTCGCTGACGCGCTGGCGCCCGCAATCAAAATGTGCCGCAAAGGCGTTCCCGTCGGCGCAAGGCTGGCGGCAGAGCTGGAAAAAGCCGCCGCCGAAGGCTTTGAGCCGCCGTTTTTACACGTTGAAAGCGGTACGGTTTATCAGCCGCAGCTTGCCGAGACGTTGACGCGCTTCGCCGCGCAAGGCGGCGAGTACATATACCGCGGCGGGTTTGCGCGCCGATTCACGGACATCTGTCAAAGCTGCGGCGGGCGTGTGACCATGCGCGACATGCGCAGCTACACGGTGCCGTGTGAGGCGGCGCATTGCGCCGATATCGCGGGCTGTTCCGCCTTCTACCCGCCTGACCCGAACCGCGGCTCGCTCGTCACGCTGTTCGGCGTAAAGCTGCTGTGCGAAAATGCCGCGCCGCAGCACTACACAACCTGCGGCGCGGCTTTGGCGCGTTTCGCGCGATTGATGCAGGGGTACGAGCTGCTTGCCGCCGAGACATTTGACCCCGGGTTTGAACGCAGCGCCCCGGAGTTTATGGGGCGCAGTCTGACGCTTGGCAACTGCTTTGACAGCGATATGCTTCACGGCATCGCGCAAAGCATCGGCTCCCCTCCTGTAACGGAAAAATCCGGCAACACCGACGCGATAATCACTGTGGACGCCGAGGGCAATATGGCGGTCGCAATTCACTCGGCGGCGGGCAGCGGATTTTCTGAAAAGCTTCACGTCGGCGGTGTGACACTGTGCAATCAGGCCGGCAGATACCGCGCGCTGGTCATGGCATCGGGCGCCGGCAAAAAAATGCGCACATTCTTTAACCCGACAATTTTTCTTAAAGACGGCGTGCCGGCTGTCGGCTCGGTTGCGATGCACTCGGCGTTATACGAGCGGGCGATATGCTGCCTTTACAACTTTGTCGCGCACGGCATGGATATCGAGCAAGCTCAAAACACGCCCGGGCCGCTGTTTTTTGACGGCGAAAGCTATTACTGCAACAAGAATCTCTTTGAAGCCGCTGTACTTGCGGAGGCAATGAAGCACGGCTGCGCGTTTTTGGACATTACAGAATCACCCGCTTATAAATACGCCGGCAGCGCCGACCGTGCCGACGGGCTGTGGCTTGCGGCGGGGGTTGATTCGGGGGGCATCCGCAGCGGGATATCCTGCCCGTACTACGACGGGATTACACAGGCGGAGGACACTATATGACATACAGAAAGAGCCGTCAGACACAGCAGAAAATTATCGCGGCCGCCGAAAAGCTGTTTTACGAAAAAGGCGTTGCCGATACTCTGCAGCAGGAGGTCGCCGACCTGGCCGGTATAAACAGAGGCTTGATTTATCACTATTTCAAGACAAAAGAGGCGATAGCGGTAATAATCTTTCAGCAGTTCATCAGCGATTTTTCTCAGAAGCTGCGCAGCGAAATACTGTGCGGCGAGACAGACGAGGTCGTCATAAGCATCACCTCGGGCCGCGTGTTGTTCAGGTACCTGATGAGCATAGGCGAGCTTGAGCGATTTTATAACCAGATAGCGGCGCAGAGTGAGGTGACGCAGTTTATCGAGAGCGAAGTGCTGCGCGACCTTAAAGGCGAGGCAGAGTTCTGCGGTGTCGACATACCTGATGTGACGATGCAGGTGTACGCCGGGATACTGACCGGCATCGAGGCGAATATACTCGAGCTGATATCCCGCAAGCGCACCGAAATGCCGGTGGACGATGTCATAAGCATATACAATATGCTGCATCTGTCGCTGCTTAACCTTACGGGGCGTCAGCGCAGCGAAAAAATCGAAAAGAGTATCGAACTGGCCGACAGCATCGTCATTACACCGAAAAACGCGTTTGCGGCACCGATTATGTGCCGCAATACCTCAGGCAAATAACCAAATGGAGTTGCATTTATGATGTGGACCGATCAGCTGCCCAGAGAATACTACGCAAAATACCGCAGGCTTCCGGTTGATGACAGGTGGTTTAGCGTATATCAGCTTTTTGACGGCGTATTCGCAATCTGCGAGCCGCGGCATTTTCAAGAGGTGAACTCATACCTGATCACGGGGAAAGACCGCGCCGTTCTGCTTGACACCGGCATGGCAAGAGGAGACATTTTTGCGCTTAGCCACCGCCTTTACGGCGGGCCGATTGATGTGGTGAACACACATTTCCACTTCGATCATGTGTCCGAGAATTACAAGTTCGAGCGGGTATTCAGCTATGATGAGCCGCACGCGCTTGAGATGCACGGCAGAGGGTATTCCAACGCCGAGCTGATGTATCAGATTGGTGACGATATGTTTTGGGGCGGCGTGCCGGCTTGGCTGGACAGGCAATCCTATCACATCCCGGGCAAGCCGACAATACCGGTTAAAGAGGGGCATGTGTTTGACCTTGGCGGCCGCAGGCTGCAAGTGCTGCACACGCCGGGGCACACCAAGGATTGCCTTATGCTGCACGACGAGCAAAACGGACTGCTGTTCACCGGGGATACATTTTATCTGGGCACGCTGTACGCCCAGTTCGACAACACGCTTTACGGTTATTCCGACGTTGAAGAATACGCGCGCTCAATCGGGCGGCTGTGCTCGCTTATCCCGACGCTGAGACATCTGTGCTGCTCTCATAACGACATGGTTGTGCCGCCCAACATGCTGCTAAACGCGTCGGACGCACTCGGCCAAATATGCTTGGGGCGCGCCGTCAGCCTTGGTAACGAAGCAGGGCTGCACAAGTACGATAAGGATGAAAGCGATATAGCGCTGCATAAGTTCGGCGCGTTCTCGATTCTTACCAAAAAGCAGGTGCGACATGCTTAAACACATCGCCAAACGTGTGCTGTTTCTGATACCGACGATACTCTGCGTCACGCTCATCGTCTTTGGCATTATGAATGTGATGCCGAGCGACCCCGGGCGAATAATCCTTGGCCGCAACGCGACGCAGGCCGAAGTGGACGCAATAAACGAGGAACTTGGGTATTACGACAGCTTCGCCGTAAAGTTTTTCAGCTATATCACAAACGCGCTGCGCGGGGATTTCGGCAAGTCGTACCGCACATCAACTCCGGTGTTTGAAGAGCTTATACCAAAGTTCCCCACAACGCTGACGCTTGCCGTATGGTCGTCGATATTCGCCAGCGTACTCGGCGTGCTGCTCGGCATTCTTTCCGCCGTAAAGCAATACACGATTTTCGACTACGGCACGACGGTCATGGCTCTTGTATTTGTCTCGCTACCCAGCTTTTTGCTTGGCCTGATACTTATCATGCTGTTCGCGCTTAAGCTCGGCTGGCTGCCGGCCAACGGCATCGGCACGTGGAAACACTATATCCTGCCCGTTGTCGCCGTATCGATGCCGGCCGCCGCGATGCTTATGCGCATCAGCCGCGCGAATATGCTGGAGGTAATGCGGCAGGAATACATCCGCACGGCGCGCGCCAAAGGCGCCGGCGAGCCGCGCGTTATATTCAGGCACGCGTTAAAGAACACGCTGCTGCCGGTGATCACTGTCGTCGGCATGCGCTTTGCCGCCATGCTGGGCGGCACGGTCATCGCCGAGACGGTGTTCGGCCTGCCGGGGATAGGCTCCATCATACTTACGGCAATAACGACAAAGGATATACCGCTCGTAATGGGCTCCACCGTCATGTTGTCGTCGCTGTTTTGCGTGATTATGCTTGTTGTTGATATTTTGTACGCCGTTGTCGACCCGCGCGTAAAAGCGAAATATGTGAGGTGAGCCGGTGGAGAGAGTGAAGAGAGAACGCAAGGACAGCCTGTGGCGCGACGTGTGGTTTCGTCTGACGAAAAACAAAGCCGCGCTGATAAGCCTTATATTCCTTGCTGTACTTATTGTCCTGACGCTTTCGGCGGATCTGCTGTTTGACTACGACACGCAGGTCATCAACCAATATCCCGAACAGCGCTTGCAAGCGCCAAGCTCCCGGCACTGGTTCGGCACGGACGCCTTTGGCCGAGACCAGTTTGCACGCACGGTTTTCGGCGCGCGGTACTCTTTGTCAATCGGCTTCATCGGCACGCTTATTGCCGTTGTCGCCAGCGGCCTGCTTGGCGCAACCGTCGCGCTGTACGGCGGGATGGTGGACAATATCGTAATGCGCCTGCTCGACATCATAATGTGCATACCGGGCATGCTGCTGATGCTGGCGATCGTCGCAGTGCTTGGCGGCGGGCTTGTAAATATGATGGTGGCCATCGTCATATCCTCAATACCCGGCTTTACGCGGATTGTCCGCTCGGTTGTAATGGGCATAATCGGGCAGGAGTATATAGAAGCGGCTCGCGCCGCCGGTGCGCGAAGCGGGCGGATAGTCGTGTTTCACATACTGCCCAATGCATTTTCGGTCATCACGGTCGAGGCTACAATGCAGATGGCCGGCATCATAATGACGGCCGCCGGGCTGTCGTTCATCGGTATGGGTGTCAAGCCGCCGGCGCCCGAGTGGGGCGCGATGCTGTCCGAGGCGACAAAGTACATGCGCCAGTTTCCGCATCTTATACTATACCCCGGGCTGGCTATTGGCCTGACCGCACTCAGCTTCAACCTGCTGGGCGACGGGCTTGCCGAGGCCATAGACCCGCGGCTTAAGGATTGAAGTGATACGATGGATAACATACCGCTGCTCGAAGTAAAAGATTTGTCTGTCATCTACACCTCGTCAAGCAAAATCCGCCGCGCCGTCGGGGGTATCAGCTTCGGCATTGCCGAGCGTGAGACATTCGGCATAGTCGGCGAGACCGGAGCGGGTAAGACATCGACTGCCATGAGCATCATGGGCCTGCTGCCGCAAAGGACGGCAAAGATAAACAGCGGAGAGGTCATGTACCGCGGCCGCGATTTGCTTAAGCTGACCGACGCCGATATGCGGGCAATACGCGGTGCGCATATCTCGATGATATTCCAGGACCCGATGAGCTCGCTTAACCCCGTGTTGACCGTCGCGCAGCAAATCGACGAGTCGCTGATGCTTCACAGCTGGTCGGACAAGAGCGCCGACGAGCGCAGAGGCAAAGTAAAGCAGCTGCTCGAAATGGTCGGCATGCCGGCCTCGCGCATGAGGGCGTATCCTACCGAGCTGTCAGGCGGGATGAAGCAGCGCGTCGTCATTGCTATGGCGCTTGCCTGCGGCCCCGAGTTGCTGATAGCGGACGAGCCGACCTCGGCGCTTGATGTCACCATCCAGGCACAGGTGCTGCGCTTGATGGAAGATTTGAAGCAGCAAATGGGCATGTCGATGATTATGATAACCCACGACCTCGGGATAATCGCGCAGATATGCGACAGTGTCGGGGTTATGTACGCCGGCGAGTTTGTCGAGTGCGGCACGGTCGAGCAGCTGTATACCGGTGGTAATCACCACCCGTACACCGAGGGGCTGTTCGGATCGATACCTAAAATCGACGGCGACGAAAAGCGCCTGTCGCCCATCCCGGGGCTTATGCCCGACCCGACAAACCTGCCGTCCGGCTGCAAGTTTGCACCCCGGTGCCGGTATTCCGAAAGCCGCTGCATCGAAGAGGCACCCGGGCAGTATGGTGCCGGCCATACGATAAAATGCTTCAGGTTCGAAAACGGAGGTGAGATATGAGCGCGCTCATCAGGGCCGCCGGCCTGAAAAAATACTTCAAGGTCAACGGCGGGCTGCTGCATGCCGTTGATGATCTGAACTTCACTATAGAAAAAGGAACGACACTCGGCGTCGTCGGCGAATCGGGCTGCGGAAAGACGACGCTTGGCCGCATGCTGATGGGGCTGATACCGGCGACGGAGGGTTCCATAAGCTTTGGCGGCGAAGAGGTCGTCGGACGCCGCGGCGAAGAAATGCGACGCCTGCGCTCGCGTATGCAGATAATATTTCAGGACCCGCATTCCAGCCTGAACCCGCGCCACACGGTAGCGCAGAGTATAGCCGAGCCGATAATCTGCAACAGGTTGATAACCGACAAGCGCGAACTGCGCGCGCGCGTTCTTGAACTGATGGATACCGTCGGACTGGCCGGGAATCTGTACAACGCATACCCTCACGAGCTGGACGGAGGGCGCAAGCAGCGCGTAGGCATCGCAAGGGCTCTTAGCGTCGATCCCGAGTTTATTGTCTGCGACGAGCCGGTATCGGCGCTGGATGTGTCAATACAGGCGCAGATACTTAATCTGCTGATGGATTTGCAGCAAAGCCTTGGGCTGACGTATGTGTTCATCACTCACAATCTCAGCGTTGTACGGCACATCAGCGACGAGATTTTGGTCATGTACCTCGGCCGGTGCGTAGAAAAATCCGCCGCGAAGCGACTGTTTGAAAACCCGGCTCATCCGTATACACGCGCTTTGCTCGCGGCTGTGCCCAAGCCCGGTATTGAATCGCGCGGCAAGCGCGCCGACCTTATAATCGGAGAGATCGCAAGCCCGGTTAACCCAAAGCCCGGATGCCGCTTTGCGCCGCGATGCAGACATGTGTCGCCACGCTGCGGCGGCCCTGTGGCGCTAACAAGTGTCGAAAGCGGGCACGAAGCGGCCTGCACGATATACAACACCACAACTGATCAGGAGGAAGAAAAATGAAAAAGTTTGCTGCCGCTCTTCTGTGCGCTTTACTGCTGGCGACTCTCGTCCTTCCCGGCTGCCAAAATACCGACACGACAACCGCCCCGACGAGCACGTCAACAACCGCCCCGGACGGCGGAACAACCACGGCGCCTACAACCACGACCCAGCCCGCCGCGCCAACAAAGGATACGCTTACCGTTATGGGCATTCAGAAGTCCGAAGGGCTTGACCCCGTGGGCTCGACAGGCGGCGACTCTGTTGCCTACAGTGCACTGTTCGACCGCCTGACAAAGTATAACGACGACTTTTCGATAGCGCCGCTGCTCGCCGAATCGTGGAAGGCAGACGATGACGGCGTGACGGTCGACTTCACACTGCGCACAGACGTCAAGTTCCACGACGGCACGGCCATGACGGCCGATGACGTCGTATACTCCTTTAACGCGCTGCGCGACAGCACCTACGGCACCGCGCTTAAATCACGCGTCGTATCGGTGGAAAAAGTTGACGCCAAGACAGTCCGCATAGTCAAAGTCGCCCCGTATGTCAAGCTGCTTGAGTACCTTGCCGGCAGTGTGTTTATATTGCCTCAGGCATACCATTCGGCCGACCCCGCCGCATTTGCCGCCAAGCCGATAGGCACCGGCAGCTATATTCTTGAATCCATTGACGTGGACGGCTCGCTGAAGATGAAGGCGAACGAGAACTACTTCCTCGGCGCCCCGGCCATACCTAACCTGGTCGTCAAGCCGCCGCTGGACCCCGCCGCGGCGCTGCTCGCTCTCGAAACAGGCTCGGTTGATTACCTTACGCGCGTGCCAGAGCTGCAGTTTGGCCTCATCGAGGGAAACAAAGACCTTAAGCTGGTCAAAAACGGCGGCTTTGCCTCTATGATGGTCTATATCGGCGGGCCGGTGCTCGGCGACAATGTCGAGCTTCGCAAGGCGATATTCCATGCCATCAACCCCGCCAGCGTAATGCTTGTAGCCTCAGAAGGGCAGGGCGAGGTGAACACAAACCAGTTCTCGAAGAGGCTGATGGGCGAGTTTGACGGAATTATCCCGTATGACCAGTACGACACCGGTAAGGCGGCCGAAGCGCTGGCAAAAGCGGGCTATAACGGCGAAGAGATTCTCATCACGTGCGAGGCCGGTACATCCTCCGTCGCACAGGCGATTCAGGGCGACCTGATGGCTGCCGGCCTTACGGTTGAAATAGAGCAGCTTGATATGAACGCGTACTACGACAAGCTGTTCAGCGGCACAATGCAGATGGAGGCGTATCAGATGGGCGGCGCAAGCCTGTCAATCGTCGATATACTGTTCTACCTTACCACAGAGGGCGACATGGATATGCTGTATGCGGGCAAAAGCGCCGAGTATGACGACACGGTTAAGGCCCTGATGGCCGCCGTCACGCCCGATGAGACACGGGCGCTCATGCAGAAAGCTCTTCAGCTTCTCTACGACCGCTATACACTGTTCGGCCTGTACACGATGGTGCTGGGCAATGCGTACGCAGACACAATTACGAATGTGCCGACCCACAGTACATGCACATATGTGTACTATTTTAACGAGTTTCAGCCCAAATGAGGTGGCATAATGGAAAACAGCCTTTTTACCCCGCTGCTTGCCGAAGGCCTTACGACATTGCAACTGCGCCACGACTGGAAAACCGGCGGTGTACGCCTGTTCGCGGCACGCGAATGGGATGAGACGCTGAGCTTTGCGCGATATAACAGCGATTTTTCAGCAAGTGATATTCCGTGCGCGGATGAGGAGTTCTGTCAGACGGCCCAGGTCAGGCAGATGTTTGTGCGGCACGGCCTCGGGCAATATCTTGATGAGGTGCTTGACCTTATACGCAAAGGCCGGCATATTGGCATTGACTGCTTCTTTAACCGCCGGCAGAATATCCGTTACATGGGCTGTATCCACAGCCGCACGCTGGGCATAAACAACCGCAGTCACGCCATAATTTCAGGCGGCATACGCCGCCACGGCTTCGACGACACCGAGCTTGACGTCATAATCGACGGGTTGAACCTCGGCCGCGCGATGAGCTATAAGAATGTAGCGGCGGGTATTCCCTACGGCGGATGCAAATCCGCCGTGCATATGGATCCGCTGGATATTGACAACATGGAGCAGGTAGGGTTTCTGGCGTTTTGCATCGACAGAATCCGCTGCTTCACCGGGCCTGACATGCGCTTTCCGACCGCGCTCGCCGATGTGTGCAGACAGAAAAAGTATTCCGTGCAGTTCACCGGCGGCCCCGAGGGGCCGCTGGGGCCGACTGGAACGCCGACCGCCTATGGCTGTTATCTCGCGATGAAGCAGGCGGCGCTCTTCCGCTTCGGCGATGCCTCGCTGGCCGGCAGAAGCATTGCAGTGCAGGGGCTCGGCGCCGTCGGATGGCATATGTGCGGGCATTTGCTGGCCGAGGGCGCGAGGCTGCTTGTCGCCGATATTGACGGGGAACGCGCAGGCGAGCTGATAAAGCATTATCCCCTCGGCGATATCACGGTTGTTCCTCCCGGCGAGATACTAAACGCCCGGGCCGATTTCCTGTGCCCGTGCGCTATGGGTGGCATAATGCACGAGGAAAATATACCGAATCTGATGTTTAAAGTTATTTTGGGGCCGGCAAATAACCAGCTTCGCGCCGTCAGCCGCGAGCAGGAGGAAAAGCTTGCCGCTTTGCTTGATGAGCGGGGTATTTTATTCCAAATCGACTGGTGGCACAACACCGGCGGCGTGCTTGCCGGCGCCGAGGAATATGAGCACGGGCAGGGCGCAAGCCACGAGCGGCTTAAAAAGCGCATCGAAGCGACTGTTCCGGTCAAAACGTGGGAAAACCTGTGCGCCGCCCGCGACCGCGGCATCACGCCGACAAGATGCGCCTATGAGACCTGTGAAGCGCGGGTGTACGGAGAAATACGCGATGTATAAAGACATATCGCCGCAAATCAGCGCGCTGATAAGCGAGCTGTCGCTGCGTGAAGCGCCGATGAGCGAGTTTAAGATGTCGCCTGACCCGCGCGCTGTGCGATTCCCGTCACTGACGAGGGCGCGTGTAAGCGAGACTGCGGACTTTGCGCGCGGAATGCTCGCAAGGCTGTCGCCGGTTAAAGCCGTGACGCACGCAGACGAGATAATGCTGATGACCATAAAGCGGCAGATGCAAATCATGCTGTACGACGAACAATATTACTTATACCGCTGGGAGCTTGCGCCATACTACTGCATGCTGCAATCCACCGTCGCGGCGTTCGGGCGGTTTGATGTCACTTCTGCCGATGCGCGTGCGGCTTATATCGATCGCCTGCGCGAATACGCCGACTATGCCGAGGGGCTGCGGCACAACGTTCCTCTTCAGACGGAGCTCGGCATACGCGTGTTTGAGAATGAGCTGCCCGGTATGCTGAAAAACATCGAATCTTTCATCGTTCAGCCGAGCCAGCATCCGGCATGGGTTGGCGAGAACAGGCTGCCGACGGCCGACTCGGCATTTCAAAAAGAGATACGCCTCCAGCTCGAGCGCGTAAACACAGGAATGCAGGCATATCACGATGTTTTGTCGCAGACCTCGGGGCGCGCGCCTGCGCGCTGCCCCGGGGTGCTGGCCTACCGCGACGCCGAAGCATACTACGCGTCTCTGGTCGACGTGTACACCGGGCTACCGGCATCAGCAGAGGCGCTTCACGCGCAGGGGCTCGACGCCGTGCGGCGGATACAGGATTCACTGCGTCAACTGGCATGCCGGCTTGGGGTAAAGCCTGATGTGACAAGCCTTGCGCAGCACATGCAGGCGCATACGAACTACCATGATTCAAGCAAAGAGGACGTTTCACGTCGATTCCAAAGCTGCCTTGACGCGGTGCTGCTGAAAATGGACGGATATTTCCTGCCCGTCAGCGTACCTCCGTGCAGGGCGCTGCCGCTTGACGCACATCTCGAGCAGTATCTGACCTTCGGATATTTTTCGCCGCCGTCGCCGCAAAGCCCGGAGGGCGTGTACTACTTTAACGGCTCGGCGCTGGAGACAAAAACATGGGTGACATGTGCCGCGCTCGCCTATCACGAGCTTATGCCGGGGCATCACTATCAACTGTCGCGCATGTATGCCGACAGTGACATGCCGACATTTTTAAAGGCCCATGCCGACCATGCATATATCGAGGGATGGGCCGAATATGCCGCCGACCTGTGCCGGGAGATGGATCTTTACACCGATCCCGGGTATGAATACGGCAGGCTGATGCAAGAGTTGTTCGTCAAGCTTCGCATAGTGCTGGACACAGGCCTCAATATGCTGGGCATGGGTATGGATGAGGCGCGCCGCATGATGCTGGATAATCTGACGCTTCCGCCGGCGGATGTAGAGACAGAGCTGCTGCGCTACGGCGCGGACATGCCGGGGCAGGCGCTTAGCTACGGCCTGGGCAGCGAGTACATCGCGGCGCTGCGGCACGATGCCGGGGCAAAGCTTGGCGGCGCATTCAGCCTGCCGCATTTTCACGAAGCGGTTTTGCAAGCCGGCCCTGTCTCTCTGCCCACGCTTAAATGCCATACTGACTACTTTATTGAAAGGCATGCGCCAAGCAGATGAAGAGTATATACAAAAAAATGATATTGCTTGTGCTGCTGCCCACGGCGCTGGATATGGCAAACTCTGTCTATAACGCGTTTGTGCCCGTTCTGCTGCAGACGGGGCACCCAGGGTTTGCCAGCGCCGGCGCCGGGGCCGGCTTTGCCCTGTCGGCAGCTCAGGCCGGCGTATTTATTTCCATCGGCTCGGCCGCAAAAATCGCGGCGGCGCCGCTGGCGGCGATGATAAGCGACAACCGCACCGGCCCGCGCCGGCGCGGTTTTGTGCTGTCTTTGTTCATACCAATCGTGCTTATGGCACTGATGAGCATCCCGTGGCTGCCGATGCTGTACGCCAAAGACGGCTCTCAGCTTTACCTTTGGCTGTTCGGCGGCGCGATGCTTCTTATATCCGGCTCGTTTACGGTGTGCAGCATGGCGCTGATTCTTATGCGCTGGGATGTGACCCCGCCCGGTGAGCGTGGCATGTCGCAGAGCGTGTTCATGATAATTGCCTCGGTGGGGGCGTTTGTCGCGTTGTCTGTGGGCGGCAAGCTGTTTACGGTATTTCAGCCGCTGCCGTTCATCCTTATCAGCATCAACATTGCGGCAATGTGGTTTGTCACATTCAGGCTTTACAAAGAGCCTGAGACGAAAGCCGCCTCGGCGCAGCGCGTTCGCTTCAGGATGATACTGACGATTTCGCCGCACGAATTAAAGCCGGTGCTGCTTAGGCTTGCCTCCACGGCCGCGCTGTACGGCGCGCGCATGGTGTTTGCCGTGTATTTCATCAGCTATCTCATCAACAGCGCCGATATCGGCGTCGAAACAGCGTCGATGCTTTATTCGCTCAACGCAGCCGTGAGCCTGGCCGTGGCATATCCCGTCGGTAAGCTGTCCGAGCGGTATCCGTGCGAAATGATAGTCCTGTGCGGTGTCCTCGCCGCCATTTTTGCCTTTGTGCCGCTGCTGTTCATGTCGAATATCGCCGTTGTGATTATGGCGATGATTGTCGGCAACGGCGGGCTCAGTGCCGCCGGAATGATGGCTCCGCCGATGATTGCGAACAGCGCGCCGCACGAAAACACCATCGGCCTGTTCACATCTATGGACGCGCTTACCGGCGCGCTTGGCATGATGCTTTCGCCTGTGCTGGCGGGCTTTGTCGTCGACAGAACCGGCAGCTACTCTATGGTCTGGACGGTGCTGATTCTGTTTGGCGCGCTGTCGGCATGTATGCTGCTGATATCCGGTAAAAGCAGAGCCTCCGCCGAAATCGGGTAAAATGAAACAAAAAGGTTTGGGCACTGCCCAAACCTTTCAGCGTGTCGAAAAACCCACTCCGTTGAGGGTTTTTCGACAATTTTCAATTTTGATAAAAATTCTCGGGAAATGAATTCCCGGAATTTTTGATTATAAGCGGGGGTTTTAGGAACTTTTTAATCACGTTACTTTTCATGCAAAAAA
>JAVBMB010000073.1:0-23814 GCA_031552995.1 Oscillospiraceae bacterium | reverse complement strand
ACCGACGGGCAGATTTTTTTGGAGAGCGAGCTGTTTAACGCAGGCATGCGCCCCGCGATAAATGTCGGGCTGTCGGTGTCGCGCGTTGGCGGCGCGGCGCAGCGCAGGGTCATGCGCCGTGCGGCGGGCTCACTGCGCCTTGATTTGGCGCAGTACCGCGAGCTTGCCGTCTTCTCGCAGTTCGATTCCGACCTGGACCAGGTGACGAAAAACACGCTGCTTAAAGGCGAAAAGCTGACGCAGACACTTAAACAGCCACAGTACAGGCACTATACGCTGGCCGAGCAGGTTGTGCTGCTCTACGCAGCGCAGTCGCCGATTCTGCGCGAGGTAGAGGTGCGGAGTATCGTTGAGTATAACGCCGGGCTGCTTGTGTTTATGCACAAAACCGTGCCGGCGCTCATCGATTATATCCAAAAGGCGCCTGAGCTGGACGACCATATAAAATCGCGCCTAGACGAGCTGCTTGCGCGCTATACGGCGGCCTTTAAGGCGGGTGAGCTGGATGATTAGCACCAGCGACATTAAGCACCGCATCGGCACGATAAAGCAGACGCGCCAAATAACAAAGGCGATGTATCTGCTGTCGGCCACAAAGATAAAACGCGATGCGGGATGGGTGGAGCTGACGCGCGCATACTTTCGCAGGGTGCGCGCGACGATGCGTGATATATTGGAACATGCCGGCGGCGCAGAGCACAGATATATGCAGCCGCCCAGAGGTGAGCGCGCCGCATTTATCGTCATCGCGGCCGACAAGGGCCTTGCCGGGGGCTATAACCACGCGGTGCTCAGCTACGCGCTCGAGCAGGTCAGGGATAGGCGCGACCCGGTAATCATCGCCGTCGGGCAGGAGACACGCAGCTTTTTCCACTCGCGCGGGTACGAGGTCAATACCGATTTTGTCCACATCGGGCAGCGGCCGTATCTGTTCCAGACAAGGCGGCTGATTGAGTATATATTCCAGAAGTTCGACGACGACGAGATTGACGAGATTTATGCGATATACACGCGCTATGATTCGCCGGTTAAGCAGTTCCCGCAGATGGTAAAGCTGCTGCCGATACTGCTTTTTGACTATGAGGACATGAGGAAGCCGGCGGATGCTTCGGTAAGCGACGTGGTGATTTACGAGCCGTCGCCGCAGGAGGTGTTTGATGTGCTTGTGCCGGAGTTCGCCATCGGGCTGATGTTCGGCGGCATGGTGCAGTCGTATATCAGCGAGCACACGGCGCGCATGACGGCAATGGAGAGCGCGACAAAAAACGCCGACGAGATGATAGCGAAGCTTTCGCTGCAATACAACATGGCGCGGCAGTACGCGATAACTCAGGAAATATCCGAGATTGTCAGCGCCGCCGAGCTGCTCGGTCAAGAGGGAAGGGCATATGAAGGGAAATAAAGGCCGGCTGATAAAAATAATGGGACCGGTACTCGACGTAGAGTTCGAGCGCGGGTACGAGCCCGCGATAAACACACTGCTTGTGGTGCGGGGAGAAAAAAATGTATCGCTTGAGGTGGCGGGGCACGTCGCCGCGGGCATCGTGCGCTGCATCGCCATGGAGGCGGTGGAGGGCCTTTATTGCGGGCTTGATGTAGATGACACCGGCGGGCCGATAACCGTGCCGGTCGGCGAACAGGTGCTGGGGCGCATGATAAACGCCCTGGGTCAGCCGACGGATGATAAGGGCGACATCGGCGGAATGCGCTGGCCGATTCACCGGCGCGCGCCTCTTTATAAAAACCAATTGCCTGCCACCGCGATATTCGAGACAGGCATAAAGGTAATCGACCTGCTTGCGCCGTATCCCAAGGGCGGCAAAATCGGGCTGTTCGGCGGTGCCGGCGTCGGCAAGACAATACTGATTATGGAGCTTATTCGCAACATCGCCACCGAGCACGGCGGGTATTCGATATTCGCCGGGGTTGGCGAGCGCAGCCGCGAGGGCAACGACCTCATTGCCGAGATGACCGGCACCGGCGTCATAGAAAAAACCGCGCTCGCCTTCGGCCAGATGAACGAGCCGCCCGGCGCAAGAATGCGCGTGGCGCTGGCCGGGCTGACGATGGCCGAGTACCTGCGCGAAGAGAAAAAACAGGATATCCTTCTGTTTATCGACAACATCTATCGCTATATACAGGCCGGCAACGAGGTTTCGGCGCTGCTGGGGCGCATGCCGTCGGCCGTCGGCTATCAACCGACGCTTGCCGAAGAGATGGGCGCGCTGCAGGAGCGTATATCCTCGACGCCGGACGGCTCAATAACATCGGTTCAGGCGGTTTTTGTGCCGGCGGATGACCTGTCAGACCCGGCCCCGGCGACGACATTCGCGCACCTTGACGCGACGACGGTCCTGTCGCGCTCGATATCGGAGATGGGCATTTACCCGGCCGTCAACCCGCTGGAATCAAGCTCGCGCATACTTCAGGGCAGCATTGTCGGGCAAAAGCATTACGAGACGGCGCGCCGCGTGCAGGAGTGCCTGCAGAGATATAAGGAGCTTCAGGACATCATCGCGATACTAGGTATAGACGAGCTGAGCCAGGAGGACAAAACTACGGTGTTCCGCGCAAGGAAGATACAGCGTTTCCTCTCTCAGCCGCTCAACGTCGCCGAGGTGTTCACCGGTATGCCGGGGCGGTATGTGCCGGTCGATGTGACGGTGAGCAGCTTCAAGTCGATTGTCGACGGTGAAGTGGATGACCTGCCGGAGGCGGCATTCTTTATGGTTGGCGATATCGAGGAGGCAAAGGAAAAGGCGAAGACGCTTTCCTGAACGGGGGAGTTTTATGACGGATTTCAAGCTGGATATCATAACGCCCGAGCGCGTGTTTTACTCCGGGCTTGCGCAGAGCCTCACCGTCGAATCGGGAGGCGGACGCCTCAGCGTGCTGGCAGGCCACGCGCCTATGGTTGCCGCCATTGATATAGGGCAGATTGAGCTGAACATAAACGGCGAGCGGAGGATTGCTTTTTGCACCGCCGGGTTCATGGAGGTCGGCCCCGGCGGAGCCGTGCTGTTCGCGCAGAAATGCGAATGGCCGGAGGAAATTGACGAGCGCCGCGCGCACGAGGATGAGCAGATGGCCGTGGAGATGCTGCGCAAACAGCAGAGCAATATCGAGCACCGCGAAAGCCGCATAATGCTTCTGCGCGCGTTGACGAGGCTGAAGGTAAAAAATACGTGGTACAAGGAAGATCAGTGATATTTAAAGGCATAAAGCAAAAGCGTCTCACTTTGGTGAGGCGCTTTTTATATGCCGTTTCAGGCGTTATTGCAGCGTGCCGGTTGTCGAGCCGACATCCCGCCCGAGGTCGCAAGTATAAAGCCATTCGATGCTGTCGCCGTCGCTTAGCATGTATTGCGAGCAGCCGTAGCCGGGGAACTGCCCGTTTACCTTATATGTCCAGCCGGACAGATCACCGCAGTCGAACTCGTATATGTTCGCAATCCCCTCGATGTATACGGTATTCAGCGCCGGCGTGTTGACGAACTCGAAGTGCATTTTTGCGCTCTTCAGCTCGCGTTTCAGCACATCGAACACGCTGTCGCCCTCGCTTATCGCGATGGCGGTTTCATCAAAGATAACGCCGCTCTCCGGCACAAGCTTTGCCACCCCGTCAGACAGAGAATCCAAATTGTCCAGCAAAGTCATGCATGTGATTTTAAGCGTGCAGGTCATCGCCGCGGGGGCGGCGGGCTGTGTCGAAAGCGGCTCGGAGCCCGGAGCCGTGCTCTGCGGCGGCGCGGTCTGTGATGAATCCGGCGCGCTTGTCGCCGCAGCTGTAGTTTCGGTGGCTGAGGTGCCCGGCTCGCTTGCCTGCGGCACGGTGGTGCCTGGATCGCTTGCCTGCGGCGCGGTGGTATTTGATGCCGTACTCTGCGGCGTCGTGTCCGTCGCACTTGGCGCTGCGGATGTGTCCTGCGGCGCGCAGGCGGTAAAAAACAGCAGGATCAGCGCAAAAAATATGCCAAAGTATTTTTGTCTCATAACATCGCCCTATTTGCCCAGCAGCAGCGCCGCCGCCAGCAGGGTATGCAGCATGCCCGCCGAATCGGCGCGCGTTATTGCGGCCCGCGGGGCAAGGTCCCCGCCGTCGGCGCCGATTATCCCCGATTCGGCGCAATACGCCATGGCATCCTTCGCCCATGGCGCCGTTGCCGCGCCGTCGCGCCGGTTCAGCGCGGAGAGCTGCTCATCCGTCACGGATATGTCGATGCCGACCAGCTTGGCGGCGTTTGCCATGATTATTGCGGCCTCTTGAAATGTGACGCCCGACATCGGGTCGAACAAAGCCTGTGACCTGCCGCGGATTATGCCGTACCGCGCCGCGGCGGAGACATATCCGCTGAACCATGCCGAAGGGGGTACATCGTCAAACACGGCGGCGCCGTCAGGCAAAAGGCCAAACGCGCGCATCGTCAGCGCCGCAAGCTCGGCGCGGGTGACGGCGGAATCCGGGTCGAAGACCGCGGCGGTGCGCCCTGTGATGATTCCGCGTTTTGCCAGCGCTTCGATAGCGACGCGCGCCGGGCTCGATGATATATCGTCGAATGTGGCGGCGGCCGCAGTGACTGAGGCCGGAATTATATCGGCGTGCCTGCCGCGCAGCCCGGCTTGCGCGCCGGGGGCGATGGTGATATCGCCCAGGTCATACAGCGCGCTCTGTCCGTTTTCGACGCGTATCGCGGCGACAAGGGCATAAAAGCACTGCTCGCTCGTCATCAGGTTAACCGTCGACCCGTCGGGGTCATGGCTGAAGCCCTTGCCCGGCACATAGTAATCCATCAGCGCGTCAAGCGCCGTGCGGCCGTTTTTGACAAAACGCGCGTCATCAAACCCGATGCCCAGCCTGCACATCGCAACAATGGTCTGCGCGCTGCTCTCGGCGCTTTTTTGCCCGAGGAAGTTTGTGTAGCTGCCGTCATCCTGCTGCATTCCGGACAGGCAGAGCGTCGCGCGCGCTATCGCTTCGGCGACGGTGGGGTCAGACGCGTAGGCTGCCAGCGCCTGAAGCGCCATGGCCGTCATATCAGGCTCGGGCTTTTCGGCGGAAAATGTGGCTTTATCGGGGTCGGCCGTCAGGCTGAAACCGCCGCTTGGAAGCTGTCGGCGCAGAATCTCGTCGATATACATCCGCCGCGTGGCCTGCACCTCGCCATCCGGCGCGGAAGGGATGGGGTACGCGCCGCTGTCAAGCGCCAAAAGCGCGTAAATTGCGCCGTTTACGCCCTGACGCAGCGTGCCGGAGAAATCTCCGAGCGGCAGAGTCAAATCAAATCCGGCGATATCGCGCGCGTCTATGCCAATGGCCGACAGCGCAATGACGGCGCGCGCGTTTTCGGTGTATTTGCGCGGATGCAGCACGCCGCCGGTGGCGGCGGCCGCTTGGCAGGCGGCGCTGTAATACGTCTCAAAATATCCGTCCGGCGCGTCGAAGCCGCCGCGCGCCAGCGCAAAAACCGTCCAGTCGCCGCCCGTCATCGACGGTTTTGGCGACATGACTTGCTTTATCAAAACGACGGCCGTGTCGGCCGCGGCATCCCGCACAGATTCGCGCTGTGCCGCGTATGACGGTAGCGACGTGCAAAAGGCAATGCATATCAGCAGCGCCGATACGCGCTTTGCAGTTTTTATCATGGTATAAGCTCCTTTCGCCGTGACGCGACGGCGATAGGCCGTCAAAATAAAAATATCCGTCAAAACACCTGTGTTTTGACGGATATTACAAAACAAAAACACCCTTCCCAGCAGGTTGCCGCAAGCCCGTATCCTGACTTCGCGTCGTCGCTCGGCTTCACCTTCTCAGGAAAATCATCCCAATGGCGCGGCCCGGTTATGGGCCGTGAAGCGTTGCTCGGCATTTACAGTGGCCGGTCCGTCCGGGATTCTCACCCGGTTCCATGGCAGGCGGATTGATTTACTTGTATGCACAGCATATATATTATAGCGCAAAATCCACGAAATGTCCATAGCCCGGGCGAAAAGACGCCGCCAACCCACGGAAAATGAAAAAACACGCAGACGCTTTTATGACGTCTGCGTGCGGCGAAACGCGGAATCAATAGTTCTCGCACTTTACCTCAAAATAATCGCGCGGGTGCGAGCATACCGGGCATACTTCGGGTGCATGGTCGCTAAAATGCACATAGCCGCAGTTGTTGCACTTCCACTGCACACTGTTATCGCGCGAGAAGACCGTGCCGCCCTTGACGCTGGCAAGCAGCTTGAGATAGCGCTCTTCATGCTCTTTCTCGACGGACGCGACACCCTCAAACATCTCGGCAATGCGGACAAATCCCTCTTCGCGGGCTGTTTTGGCAAAGCCTTTATACATCTCGGTCCACTCGTAGTTTTCGCCGTCGGCGGCGTCTTTCAGGTTCTCTATTGTGCCCGGCATACCGCCGTGCAGCAGTTTGAACCACAGCTTAGCGTGCTCCTTCTCGTTCTCGGCAGTCTCCATAAAAATATTGCCAACCTGCACATAGCCGTCTTTTTTTGCCTGAGAAGAGTAATAGGTGTACTTGTTCCTTGCCTGAGATTCGCCGGCGAACGCGGCCATCAAGTTGGCCTCTGTCTGCGAGCCTTTAAGATTCATACAATCTACCTCCTTAAAACCGGTTGGGGTTTGCGGACAGCCTATAGAAGGCAAAATATCAAGCTTTATTGCTTTTCGAAATGGGACTTATCGACACCGCAGATAGGGCAGGTGTAGTCATCCGGTTCAGTGTTGATATCTCCCTCGTAGGCATAGCCGCAAACGGAACATACATAGGTCATTAGTATCGCCTCCTTAGATATATTATATTTAGCATACAACGCGGCGAGTTAAAAGTCAACGCTAACAGCGCAGCGCATGTGTGGCCAAAACAGCGTCATATTCATATAATGGGGAAACACAAAAATGACGGAGGTACCCCAATGACGACAGGTATCGCGGAGTTTTTCCTTGCTTCGTACTCAAAACAGGGATTTTTTTCACTTTTTGACGCCGAAAGGGATGAGGGCAGGTCATTTATACTTAAGGGCGGGCCGGGGTGCGGCAAAAGTACATGTCTGGAAAAAATTTCTAAAAACGCGCCGCAGGGCAGCGAGCGTATCTTGTGCGCGCTGGCGCCGGACTCCCTTGACGGGCTGATACTGCCGGGCGGAGACATAGTGCTGGACGGCACCGCGCCGCATGCGGCCGAGCTTGCATTCCCCGGGGCGGATGGAGATTATCTCAACCTTCCTCCGCTGCTTGATATTGCCGGGCTGCAAAGCAAGCGCGGCGAGCTGCATCGCCTTTCCGGGCTGGCGGATGCACACATGAACGGCGCGCTGAGGCTCATCGAGGCGTCTCACCTCGCAGAGCAGCACATCAGGGGCTTGCTGCTGCCGCTGCTTCCGGAAGCTAAGCTGCGCCGCAGGGCCGACGGGATTATTGCGCGGGAGCTGCCGCTGCGCGGCAAACGTGGGCGGATTCGCCGCAGATTCCTCAGCGCGGTGGCAGCGGGAGGCGAAATAACGCTGTGGGGTACGGTGAAGGCGATGGCAGACAGGGTGTATCTGCTTGAGGATTCGTTCGGATTTGCCGATATTATGCTAAGGCCGATAATGTGCGCGGCAATAGACAGAGGGTGGGAAGTATACGCATGCCTCAATCCAAAGGACCCGGGCAGGCTGGGACACCTGCTGATTCCCGCGCTGCGTCTTGCGTTTGTATCAGGCACAAAACCGCCTGATTGCAAGATATACAGGCGTATCCGCATCGATGCGTATTTGGACGCCGCCGGCTTAAAAGCGGTGCGCGGCAAAGTGAAGCTGATGGGTAAAGTCAACGCCGCGCTGATGGAAGAGGCGGCGGCTGAGTTGGTGAATGCAAAAAAAGGCCACGACGATGTCGAGGCGCTGTACCGGCCGCATGTGGATTTTTCGCTGGTCAGGCAGGCGGCTGACCGCATGATTAAAACTGTGCTGAATGGGGGATAACAGCTATGGCGGATATGCGACAAGCCCGACAAGCCTGCCTCCGCCGCACAGGCATGTGACATACCCCTGCGCGATGTCAATAAAGCGAAGCGGAGCGCCGTCTACACGCTCTGCCAGCGCGTCGCCGTCACTGACCGGGTGCAGCCCGCGCGTGGCGGATAGGCCGAGCCCCGTGTATTTGGCATACGCCTCGCGCGCGCACCAGACGCGGAAGAACGAGGTTTCGTCCCGCCGGGCATAAAGCGCGTCGGGCAACGGGAACATGCGCTCCGCGATCAACCGGGTGCGGCGCGCGGTGACGCGCTCGATATCGATACCCAGCTCGCGCTCGCTGACGGCGCACAGCCAGTATTCGCCGCTGTGCGACACCGAAAAGCACGGGCCGCCGTCAAGATACGGCTTGCCGGACGGGGTTTCATGTATGCCGCTTGGGATGAAATCATCCCCGCGCGCCGCGCGGTAGTGCGCGCAGCATGTTAAAATGGCCTGCCGCTTGTTTTCGGGCAGGCCATGCAGGACGTATATTGCGGTCAATACTTCTGCCAGTGGACGAGCTCCGGCGAATACTGTGTGCGCGGTGCCGGCGTCTCGGCCGGATAGCCGACATAGACAACCCCCAGCGGAATAATGCCGTCCGGTATGGCGAGGATTTCACGCGCTTTGGCGATGTTCGCATCCGCCGGGTATACGCCGAGCCAGCATGTGCCAAGCTCAAAACCCAGCGCCGCAAGCATGATGTTCTCTATGGCCGCGCTGCAATCCTGAACCCAAAAGCTTTCGTTTTGCCCCGAGTAAAAGCGCTTGCTGTTTCCGCACACGATAACGGCGGCGGGCGCATTATAATTTGTGTAGCGGTGCAGGGTGCGCAGCTTATCCATCGTCGGCTTTTCGCTGACGAGAATAAACTCCCACGGTTGCTTGTTGCTGGCGCTTGGCGCGGCTGCTGCTGCCTTGACAAGCTCCAGAAGCAGGTCGTCCGAAACCGGTATATCCTTGTATTTGCGCACACTTCGCCTGTTTAATATAGCGTCCGATATGCTGAGTGCCATTTTTCAATCACGCTCCTTACAGTATACTTTAAGCCTCGCTTCCGGCTGTGCCGGTCAGCCGATCAGGTATTCTTCAAAACCGCTCAGCGGCAGCTTTATCTCGTAGCCTGACGGGTCGTCGGTCGACAGCTCAAACGGCTCGCTGTAGAATATGAGATTTGAGCCGTCGATGGCAAAATTGTCGGTGAATGTGCGCAGCGGAAGGCTGGGCAGCTTTTCGTGCTTGATACCCAGCTCGGCGCACCACTCGTCCAGCAGTGTGCCAAGAAGGTTTTCGGCCTGGGTGGAGTTTGAGCCGAACAGGTCATCAAATGTAAGCCTCCACCCGGTTTCGGCCAAAAAAACGTCGGGATAGTAGTATTTATATTGCCTGCCGCTCGAATCTGTGTAGGTGTACAGTTTTTCGACGCAGATATACTGCGGCGGCGGCTTCATAATCTCATAGCTCCACACGGCGCTGCCGGCCGAGCCCTCGATTGTGCTCACGCTCTCCCATTCGTCGCCGTAATCGCGCTTTACGGACATGAAGAAGCTCTCGCAATCCTCCTGCAAGGCGGCGAGTTCCAGGGCATATACACTGTTAATGCGCTCGAATGTCGCGCTCTGCGCGCCGTCCTGGTCGAAACGCGGCAGCCTGACGCTGTAGCTTGCAAGCACAAGCCCGGATGATGTGTTCAGCTGGCGGGCGATAAGGCGGTCGTCCAGCAGCATATCGGCCGGGTCGACCCTTTGCGCAACCTGCTCAAGCTTGGCGGCATCGTCCTGTTTCTTCTGCTGGTCGCCCGGGTTTTCAAACTTGACAAGCGTACACGATGTCAGCAGCATCAGCGAAAAAGCGGCAAGTGCCACCGCTATCAATTTGCGTGTTTTCATGTGGATATCCTTTTTTAGATGTGCGCCGTGCGCTATTTAAGCCGCACTATGGTGACGCCGTTATTATGACGTTCAAGGTCGCGGTCAGCCCTAAGCTGGGGGAACGCGTCGAGCAGCGCCCGCGTCTGCGGGTCGAAAATCGTGAAACTTTCGCCGGGAACAAAGTCGACAATCACGCCGCGGCGCTTCAAAGACTCGAGATATTGGCGGCATTTTATGCGAATGCCGCCGCCCGTGCCGCTGGAGCCGAAGCCGTGAATAATCTTTATTATGCCCAGACCGCGCTGCTTTTTTGTGTTGATGTGAAATGTCAACATCTTTATCGCCTGTTCGACGCGCGGCATGCCCTCTTCAAGGTTGACAATCTCGACCGGTTCAGCCATTCAGTTGACGACGGCCAGATTTATAAAGAACTTGAACAGCGGCGCAAAGTCCGGCGTGCGGCCGTCGTTGGCGGCGCCTGTCAGCCTTTCGGGGTGGAACTGCACGCCGAAGATGTTTTTGTTCTCGTGCTCTATGGCCTCAATAAGTCCCTCAATAGAGCGGGCGCTTACTTTAAAGCCGGGTGCCAAATCCTTTATAGCCTGGTGGTGGAAGCTGTTTGTCTTGAACTCGGTGCCCATAAGGCGCTCGATAAGCGAGCCCTGCTCGGCGTACACGGTGTGCGTAATATCCTCGCTGCTGTGTACATATCCAAGCTGACGGGGCAGGTCCTGATAGAGTGTGCCGCCCGAGTGAACATTTATCGCCTGTATGCCGCGGCAGATGCCGAATATCGGCTTGCCAAGCTCGACAAACGCCTTGAAAATCTCAATTTCGTATACCGAGCGCGGAGGATCGGTCTTTACGCTCTCAAACTCGGTCACTTCGCCGAACAGCTCTGATTCAAGGTCCGGGCCGCCGGTAAGCAGCAGGCCGTCGCAAATCTCGGCAAGCTCTCTGGCGCAATGCTCGGTGGCGACTACAGGTATGCCGCCGGCCGCGGCGATTGCACACGAATATGTAGTTGGGTGTTCGATACGCCGGGTGTAGTCTGCTTTGCGGTTACTGTCGCTTGTGAGAAGTATAAGGGGCTTTCTCATAGGTATCCTCCAAAATAACAAATATGTCAGCCGCTTTGGCGCGTTAGAGCCATTCAGGCGGTCGCACGATGTAATTCTATCAAATGGCTGGGCTTTTTTCAAGCGTAAGGGACATAAGATTTAAAATATAGTAACATTTACCCGCATTGACAAAATATCCGCTTTGCATTAAGATGAATCCACACAGCGGCGCGGATACCGCGCCAGGGAAGGGCACCGAAGCCCGAAAGGAAATGCGCTTATGACAAGAGGTTTAGTTCATATCTATACAGGTGACGGCAAGGGTAAGACGACATGTGCCGTGGGGCTTGCAGTCCGCGCCGGAGGGCGGGGACGCAAGGTGCTGTGGACATCATTTTTAAAGGATTATAACTCCGGCGAGTTTATGACGGAGCTGCCGTTTGAAGTGGTGCGCGGCGAACCTGTGAAGAAGTTCTGGTTTGCGATGACCGATGAGGAGAAGGCCGCAGTAAAACGCGAACACGCCGATCGGCTGGACATGATTTTTGCGCGGGCTGCCGAGCTTGACGCCGATTTGCTGATGCTGGACGAGACGCTGGGCGCGCTGGGCGTCGGCGCGCTGGAAGAGAAGCAGGTCGTTGCGCTGCTAAAAAGCCGGCCGGAAAAGCTTGAGGTTGTCATGACGGGGCGCGACCCGAGCAACGCGCTTGTGGCGTTGGCAGACTATGTCAGCGAGATACGCGCCGTCAAGCACCCGTATGAGGACGGCGTCCCGGCGCGGGAAGGGATAGAGTTTTAGCATGAGATATGAAGGGCGCATATTCCGCCCGCCCAGCGAGGCGCGCAGCCTTATTGTCCAGGCGACAGTCGGCTGCAGCCATAACGAATGCGCGTTTTGCGATATGTATAAGGAAAAGAGCTTCCACATAAGGCCTATCGGGGACGTGCTGGAGGATTTTGACCTTGCCCGAGCAAGATACAGCGCGATAGATAAAATTTTTATCGCGGACGGCGACGCGCTTGTGCGCCGCACAAGCGAATGGGAAGCGATGCTGTACAGGATATCGGAGCTGTTCCCCGAGTGCCGCAGCGTGACGACATATGCTTCGCCAAAAAGCATAATGACGAAAACTGACGACGAGCTGGCTATGCTGCACTCTCTGGGGCTGGATATGGCGTATTTAGGGCTGGAATCGGGCAGCGACGAGGTTCTTGCGCTGATGCGTAAGGGCGAGACGTGCGACGGCATCGTCGAGTGCGCGCGCCGTGTAAAGCGCGCCGGTATACGTCTGTCGGTCACCGCGATATCCGGCCTTGGCGGGCAGAGGCTTTGGCGCGAGCACGCCGAGCGGACAGGGCATGCCCTGACGCGCATGAAGCCGGATTTTATCGGCCTGCTGACTCTGATGCTGGAAGGCGGCGCGCCGATTGTCGACTGGGTGCGTGACGGAAGCTTTGAGCTGCTAAAGCCGCTTCAGGTGATGGAGGAAGCAAAGCTTCTGCTGGAAAATCTGGACGCCGACGGCGCGGTATTCCGCTCGAATCACCCTTCGAACTACCTGACACTTAAAGGGACGCTGAATGCCGACCGGGACAGGCTGATAAAGCAGGTAGACGCCGCGATACGCGGAGAGGCGGCGCTGCGGGGTGAGGGGTTCCGGGCGCTGTGAAAGCGCGCCGTGCGGCGTATCAAGCCGAAGGAGGCACTGAGGAAATGAAGGGACAAATAACTATCCGCCTTGCCGCCCCCGCCGACGCGCACGACATGGCCGAGGTGCTTATGCGGTCGTGGGAGGCGGCGTATGCCGGTATAATTCCGCCGGAGTTCATCGCGGCAAAAAACGCCACGCGCCATGCGCTGTTTGAGCGGATTATCACCGATGCCAACACGAATGAATATGTCATTGAGCTGGGCGGCAAAACTGTCGGCATTATGAATGTCGACAGCCCGCAGTATGACAGCACCGATTTGGACGACAGTTTTTACGAGCTGCGCGCTCTTTATCTTCACCCCGATTATCAGCGCATGGGCATCGGCACAATTGCGATGGATTTTGCCGCGGACAAGGCCCGCCGCCGCGGCAAAACATCAATGGTGCTGTGGGTGTTTGCCGAAAATGCCGCCTCGATACGCTTTTATGAAGCCTGCGGCTTTGCGGCGGACGGCGGCACGATGACATACGACTGCGGAAAGGCTATGCAGTCCGTGCGCATGCGGCGCGCGCTGTAAAACCTGATGCCGTAGAGGGAAGCGCCCTGCGGACTGCCAATATCCATACATATGTAAACTGGCCGCGGAGGGTTATTCCCCCGCGGCCCGCGTTTGTTTTTTATTTGCGCTGGCAGCTGTCGCATGTGTAGACGTTGCCGCCCAAATATGCCGAGCGTGTTATGGTTCCGCCGCACCTTGGGCACGGCCTGCCGTCGTTCTTCTTGCTCATGACGGTTTGATACCCGCCGGGGTTGCCGTATATGTCGCGCTCGGTATCGCGTCCGCCGCGCTCCGCCATATCGGCAAGCCCGGTTTTAACCGCCGTGTACATCCTCTCAAGCTCAGTGTCGTCAAGTGACGACATCTTGCACCGCGGATGAATGCCGCACTGCCACAGTATATCCTGCAGTGTGCCGTTGCCAAGCCCCGGTATGCGCTGCTCGGTGGCGAGGAATGCCTTGGCGGACAGCTTGCGGCTTTCGGCCGTCAAGAGAGAGGAAAAATAGCTTTCGTCAAAGTTAGCGCTCAGCGGCGACGGCCTTTCGCGCGCGGCGTTATAGTAGAAATTGCCGTATGTACCGCGTTCAAACGCCGGCAGCCCGCCGTACATCTGCACGGAAAATACAATCGCCCCGCCGGGCGACAGTGCTATAAGCATTTGATATTTGCCGGGCAGCGCCGCGCCCGGCTCGTAATATCTGATGTTAACCCCGTCGTTGAGTACCAGCGAGACGTTGCCGAATGAGATGTCCACCTGACCGCCGAAGTACGACGAATCTGTGACGGTTCGCCCGGTGAGCAATGCCGAATAAGCATCTGCATCGCCGCTGAAAAACGCAAGCGAATGCGGCGCGCCGCGGGTAACCGATGCGACGGTTTTACCGGTGAGGACATGTTTTAGCTGCGAGGATACGGTATATGCCTCGGGTAGTTCAAGCATTATTTATCCACCTTTCCGGGCGAGTAATTAAACGGCATAAGGTCCTTTTTGCCGGCAAACGAAAGGGCGTGCCAACGCACGCCCCTAATAGCGCCGGAGAGAGCCGTCGGCTTTGAGCGGCAGTCATCGGGGCAACTGCACGAATAAGCTCAAAGGAACAGCACGCGCCGGCAGTGTGTAATCTTTCGGGTGCATCGATACCATCTCGGCGCAGCCGCGCCGCGAGAATATCACCGATATTGGCCTTATCGCGCAGCGGGTAAATAAGACCATCCCCTTTAAGAGGAACAAAGCGTCTGCGCGCGGTCGGCTATACCGGGGCGCGGGTCAGGCCTCGTCGTCCTCGCATTTGCAAAACGGGCAGTATTCGGGGTTGAGCTTGAAAAAATAATAGGCGAGACCCGCCAAAGCGGTAAGCACGGTAAGCGCCGATAGGAACAGCAGTATCTTTTTCATTTTTTTGGCACTCCTTTGCATATATTCCAACGACTATAGTATATCAAAAATTGCCGGAATAATCAATAATAACATCGGCGGCAGCAAAAAAACCGAAAAATATTACATCAGCGACGCTGTTTTCAGTATGGCGGCGACCTGGCCGCGCTGCGCGTCTGAAAGCGGTAACAGCGGGCGCTTTGACTCGCCGCCCGAAAAGCCCAGCAAATCGCACGCGTACTTAAGCGCCGGCACGCCGAGCTTGCCCGTGACACAGGCGTTGACAGGAAACATGCGTTTATACAGCTCAAGCGACTCGTTTAGCTTACCGGCGTTATAAAGCGTTTGAACCTCGACGCATTCGCGCGGGCAGCAGTTGGCAAGCGCCATAACGGCACCTTTTACGCCTATAGCCAGCGCGGGATACCACGCCGAGGCGGTTCCCACCATCAGGTTAAACTGCGGGTCCAACCCCGAGACCATGTATGAGATAAGCTGCGCGATGTTGCCCGAGCTGTCTTTCATCCCGATGATGTTTTCGTGGCGCGACAGCTTGGACACGGCCGCCGGAGAGATGTTGATGTGCGTAAATTTTGTAACATTGTATATCAGCACCGGAATCGGCGACGCGTCGGCGACGGCGGAAAAATAGGCAATCTGCGCGTCGTCGCCCATCTGCTCGTTATAGTAATTCGGCGTAAGCACAAGCGCGCACTGCGCGCCTGCGTCGGCGCAGCGGCGGGTCAGCTCTATTGTGGCGGATGTAGATTCAAGCCCGGTGCCGGCCATGATTATCATGCCGCTTTTGGCACGCGCCGCCGTGCGGCGTACAAGCTGCGGCTTGTCGGCATCGTCGATATACGGCGTCTCGCCGTTTGAGCCGAGGACAAGATAGCCCGCAAGCCCGGCGCCGTTCATGATGTCGATATTGCGCTCGAACGCCGCAAAATCAACCCGGCCGTCACTTGAAAACGGCGTAATCAGCGGCGGCAGCACGCCGTCAATGGAGAAGTAGTTTTTTTTCATATGGGCCTCCCGGTTTTACCTGATTTTAGCATACTTATATCATCTTTATATCATCCGCGACATATGATGTCAAGGCGCTCTCATTATGAGAAAATGGCGTAAAAGCGACATTGCGGAGGATTGCGGCGTTGATTTCGTCTAAATCATCTGGTAAAATACAATTATTGCCATGCGCCCGGCGGGGCGGACTATATTTTATGCGGAGGGATAACCGTGAAGAAGGAAAACCTTGAACTGGCGATAAATCTGCGTCACGAGCTGCACGCACATCCTGAACTTTCCAACCAAGAGACATGGACAAAGGCGCATGTTATAGATGTGCTGAAGAAAAACACCTCGCTTGAAATCATCGACCGCGGGCTGTGGTTCTATGCCGTCTACCGCGCCGGAAAAGGCAAGGCGAACATCGCGTTCCGCGCCGACTTTGACGCTATACCGGTGATGGAGGGCAACGAGAATATGCCGTACCGCTCGCAGTTCCCCGGCATCAGCCACAAGTGCGGGCACGACGGCCACACGGCGACGCTTGCAGCCTTTGCGCTGGAGATTGACAGAATTAAGCCGGACAAGAATGTGTTCTTCCTGTTCCAGCACGCCGAGGAGACCGGCGACGGCGCGGCGCTGTGCCAGGCGTTTATCGGGGAGGAGGGCATAGACGAGATATTCGGCTTCCACAACCAGCCGGGGTTCGAGCTTAATACCATTGTGCTGCGCAACGGCACGATGAACTGCGCCTCGACCGGCATGAGCATATACTTCGAGGGTAAAAACTCGCACGCGTCTATGCCGGAAGCGGGCATAAACCCGGCTTTTGCCATAGGAGAGATAATCGGCGAAGTGCCGAAGCTGATTGAAAAATACAGCGCGCGCGGTCTGGTGCTTTGCACGGTCGTCAATGTGGTCGTCGGCGAGGAGGCGTACGGAGTATCCCCCGGCACAGGCGTGCTGCGCATGACATGCCGCGGGCAGTTTGAAGACGACATGAACGCGCTGATTGCCGATATCGAGCAGCTCGCAAAGGAGAAGTGCGCGCGAGACGGCATGACATACAGGGTCGAGTTCAAGGATTCATTCCCCGAGACGGCCAACCACGCCTCAAGCGCCGACAAGATTCGCAAGGTCGCAAAAAAGCTCGGCCTGACAGTGGAGGAAGCCGAAAAGCCGCATCGCGGGTCGGAGGACTACGGCCACTATACAAAGCAGATACCCGGCGCGATGCTGTGGGTTGGCAACGGCTTTGGCCCGCCGGTACACACAAAAGAGTATGACTTCAACGACGGGATAATCGAAAAGGTTGTCGAAGTCTATATGGCGCTGCTCGACGAGTGCTGACAGAATACAAGGATGCGGGGGCCCGATATGACTGAGGCGGATATAAGGGACTTTTTGCGGCAGTTTGGCGGGATGGGGCAGAATACAGTCCCTCAAGGGCTTGCGCTGCGGCCGGATATTGCCGGCATGCGGATATATGACGAGCCGCTTGCGGGCGTCGCCTCGGCGGAGGATGAATATCTTGCCGGCCTTGACGGCAGCGGCGGGTCGAATATCGCCATTTTGCAGCCAAAGCAGTGGTTACCGTCCGCGAAAAGCGTGATATCGTTCTTTTTCCCCTTTACCCCGCGTGTCCGCGAGAGCAACCGTATAGCGGGCGACCCGTCCTTTGAATGGCTGAACGGCAGGATAGAGGGGCAGGCGTTCATCATAAACTGCTGCCGCGCCGCAGAGAGCTTTTTGCAAAAGCAGGGATATGATGCCGTTGCGCCGATGACCGACGGGCGGTTCTTCAGCGAGTCAAAGACCGCCGAAGAGGGCGGACCGAGCTACACGAGTAACTGGTCGGAGCGCCATGCCGCCTATGCCTGCGGGCTGGGGACATTTTCGCTATCGCGCGGGCTGATTACCGAAAAAGGCGTCGCCGGAAGGTTCGGCAGCGTTATTACGTCGCTTGAGCTGCCGGTGACGCCGCGTACATACACCGGGCTTTACGACAACTGCTCGATGTGCATGGCTTGCGTGCGGCGCTGCCCTGTCAGCGCAATCAGCGGCGAAAACGGGAAAGAGCATGAGCCTTGCGACATGTTCCTGCGCGGGGTTCTCGGCAGGCACAGCCCATATTACGGATGCGGCAAATGCCAGACAGCCGTGCCGTGCGAGGCAGGTATCCCCAAAAAGCGCGAGGAGCGGCGGGTGTGAGCCGGAATGAGCAGTATATCATAGATGAGCTTAAAGACGGCGAGCTTGAGCGCGCGCTGGCGCTTGTGCGGCGTGTTTTTATGGAATACGAGGCGCCCGACTACAGCGATGAGGGCGCGCGCGCGTTCGGCAGGTTCATAGAGCCCGGTTCGATAAAGGGCGCGATGGCCGAAGGAGACTTGAAGCTGTGGGTTTGCCGCGACGCGGATGAAATAGTCGGTGTTATAGCGGCGAGGCCGGTGTGCCATGTCAGTCTGCTTTTTGTCGACGGCAGATATCACAGACGGGGGAGAGCGCGCCGCCTGCTGGACACGGCGCGCGCATGGTTCATGCGGCACGCGGGGGCGGATGCCGTTATGACCGTCAATTCATCCCCGTACGCCGCCGAGGCGTATCGCAGTATGGGTTTTGCCGACACGGACGCCGAGCGGACGATAAACGGTATAAGATTCATACCGATGAGCTGCCCGCTGTAGCGTTGCGGATTTGGCACAGAAAAGCTGGCCGGCTTGTGTGGCTGTGACATAAGAAAGCATCTCACCACTATAAACCCGACATGGATTCTCCGTGTCGGGTTTATAGTATCAGGAAGAGGATATCCTCCTGCTATGCCTGCCGTGTAATATCTTTTTGTTCCGCTTTAAAAACGGATACGATATAATCAGACATATTGGAAGGTGTAGATTATTTGTATTTTGTGCAATTGAGCAAGAATTGTTAAGACAAAATTAATTATTGTTGCTATAATATCCTTGTAGCTACAAAAACGAACTGGAGGGAGGATATTGAGTAATTTTAATGAAATAAAAGAAGCGCTTGAATATATTGACAGTCATTTGGATGATCCTATAAGCTTTGAAATACTTGCCGAAAGGTATCATTTTTCACCGTATTATTTCCATAGAATGTTTTCGGTCATTGTTGGAAAGACCGTCGCTGCTCATGTACGAGATAGACGGTTATTGGCGGCATGTATGCAACTTTCCGCAACAAGAAAATCAATTCTTGATATTGCATTAGACTGCGGTTATAATTCAGCTCAATCGTTTTCAAGAGCTTTCAAAGAAATGTATGGTATACCGCCAATTGAATATCGAAAGCAAGGATTTAAGCCAGTTGTAGTAACAGTAGATGAAATGATAATGAAATTTACAAACAGGCTTAAAGGAGGTATTATCTTGAACCCTAATATAATAAAACAAGATGCACTAATTATAGCCGGTACTTGTGGAAGTGGCAATAAAACATGGGATGTTTGGAATGCATTTGAAAAGTTAAGCACTGAAAAGCCGCTACAAAATAAAGTTTCTGAAAATGGGTATGAAATAAGGGTATACGAGGATGACGTTTGTACTGTATATACTGGTGTTTCAGTCTCTAATGAACATGTGGATGACGCATATACTATTTTCAAATTACCTGTATCTAAATATGCCTCTTTTGATGTATATGTTGCTAATGGGTATGATAGCGAAAACTCAGCAATGGATGAATGGCTTAAAACAAATGCTGAAGGATATTCCGAACAGTTACTTGGAAATCGGCATTTTTGTGTGGAATATTACGATGAGCGGTTTAACGGAAGTGAATCTGGTTCTATAGTAGAGATTTGGATTCCAATTGAAAAGAAACAAATTGAACTTTGAAAATCGAATATTGAACTTACGGGTAAAAGGGAATTGTACACAACACCGCAGTCTCAAGTATTTTCTACTCTGATATTTTTGCCCGAAATGGCAAGAAGAAACATCCGGTAAAGATGTTTCTTCTTGTTTTTTTATGTCAGCCCGGCTTAGGCCGGGCAGCTTTTGTCACGCTGTTATATGCGCATCCGGCGCCGGGGCGGCGCTTAGGCCAGCAGCATCAGGTACTTTGCGCCGCCTTCAGGCAGCGTGGCGGCCGGGTTCATGCTGTCGTATATCGGCAAAAGGCCGTCGTTCATTATGACGGCGCGCAGGCCGCCCGCCGTAAGGTTTTCGGGCAGCGGGCCATCCGGCAGGGTATACAGGCCCGCTTCCGCTCTGCCGCCGTATGGCATCAGCGCTTCGGCGTCAATCAGGTTAAAGCCGAAGTGATACATGTACTCGACGCCGTCCTTGATATAGATATACGCGGGGAAGATATCGCGTGAGTTGCCGGACATCGTCAGGAACATGTCGCTCTCATACGGGCCGGCGGTGATTATCGGCGTCGTCATTGTGCCGCCTGCCCCGCTGCTGCTGAGCAGCAGCATGCCGCTGTCGTCGGCCTTTTCAATTTCGACGCCGCAAACCATGCTGCCGAGAATCAGGTCATCCTTTTTGCCGTCGCAGATGATATATTTTTTGCCGAGCCGGTTAAGCCACATCGGGTCGGCCGGCGGCAGACCCTGCACCTTTTGCGCCATAGCCATAAGGCCGCGCAGGATAAACTGCGTTATGTACGGCGTGCCGTCAACGCTGTCGAAGCCGAAGGTAATGGCGGGGCTGACATACATGCTTCCGTCATAATGCGCCAGGGGGAATGCGTCCTCCCACTTGCCCTTCGCAAACTTTTTCAGAGAGATGCCGTCGTCCTGCTGCTCGGCCTTGATAATGGTGGAATACGAGGCATAGATGCCGGCATATTTCTCGGCCCAATCGGCGGGGACGGGCAGCTTCTGCGGCTCCGGCTTGTCGGCCGTCAGGCGGATGTCGGTTCCGACGCCCTGCATGGTGTCGGCGGCAAGGGCGCAAAGCGTTTCAAGCACGTCGATGCCGAAATCGTTTGTCGTCGACAGCGCGGCCGAGAGGTTATGTTTTTTGCTGACAAGAAGATAGGTCAGGAACTCAAGCGTTCCGCCGCTTTTAAGCAGCACGCCGTCGCCGAAATCATACATCTCGTTCTTGAACCGTACACTGTCCCACCCGAGGCCGAGATCCCTCGAAAATGTATCCTTCGGGTATTCCTTGCACTGCGGCACGGCTGTTTCGGCAAGCGTCTCCGGCTTAAAGACGCCGTTCGGCTGCAAAAACATGTTGCCGAACTTTGCGCAGTCGGAGATATCAGTCGATATCCCGCCGGCGCCGATGACAGTGATAAGCTCGGCCGGCATGCCCTTGACACGCACAAGATAGCGGTTGTCGGGGTTGTTTTCGGCCGTGCAGGTCGATACAGCGCCTATCGGCTGTGTAATATGCTTCTGCACAAAAGCGGTAAAGCTCATGCCCGAGACTTCGGCTACGGTCATCTCGGCAAGCGTAAAGCCGTCGTTGCAATAGGCGGCTATCGTGCCGGGGTCGGACTTTAATTTGCACTTCGAAAAATAGTCGTAGCACAGCTCGTAAAATGTATTTACATCCCACGCCGAGACAAAGCTGTTTGCAAACATTGTGCCGGGCAGGCCTGATGTGTGGCTGATGCACATGCGCAGCGTGATATCCTTGTAGCGGGGGTCGCGCATCGTCAGGCGCGGCAGATATTTGTATACGGGGTCATCAAGGCCAAGCTTGTTTTGCTCGACAAGCTTCATCACGGCGGCGGCGCAATACACCTTCGAAACCGAGCCGATGTTGAACAGGTCGCCCACCTGCGCGGGGTTTGCGGTATCGCCGTCGCGCGTGCCGACGGCGCACGCTGCGACAAGCTCGCCGTTAATCATTGCGGCATAGCTTGCTGCGGCTGTTTTTTCGCCCAGCTTTTCGGCCAAGGCCGATTGAAGCTTCTCGGCTAAAGCTGTGTTTGAACCGTTTACTGTCATAATACTGCTCCTTTATCTGCTTATCGTAATCCGGCGAGCGCCGGCCCGGTGTTATCGGCTGCGTGAAGGTTTGCGCTATTTTCCTGATAAAAACTCCTCGATATTCTCGATGGATTTGCGCCCGAGGCGCTGGCGGGCCTGATGCGTCATACCGGAGGCGAAACCCCAGCAGATGACATTCGGCAGCGAAATAAGCCTGCCGCCGGGGTCAATGGCGGAGATATTGTCGCCGATGGCAAAATTGCCGGCACGGCGCAGCCACTGTTCCAGCGCCGCGACGTCGTGCGACGGGCCGATGCAGGTGTTGACGAGTATCTTCCCGTCGCCAAGCAATTCGAACTCGCGCGAGTTAAGCAGTATCGTGTTTTTTGTCAAGCAACAGCAGACGATTTGCGCCTTGCGCAGCAAATCGTCCAGCGGCAGGTATTCAAACCCGTCGCTCAGCTCAATTTCAGGCTTGCGCGTGCGGCTGTAGTACGAAATATTCGCGCCGAAGAACGCCAGCGCCCGCGCGACAAGTATTCCGGTGACACCCATGCCCAGCACGCCGATATTGAGTCCGCGCAGCTCGTTTGGGCTGTCTCTCCACATCGTGCCCCCCACGCCGTGAAGCAGACGAACAAGCTCGGATACGACAAACTCAGGCACGCCGTCATCGCCGTAGTCGTTGACGCCCTTTACAACGATGCCAAGCTGCTGCGCCGTGATGACATCGACACTGGCGCTTTTTGGCTCGTACAGGCTGCAGCACATGCCGACATAGCGCAGCTTAGGGCAGGCGCGCAGCACATCGCCGTCGATAACGGTTGTATAGCTGACAAGCATTGCGTCGGCATCGCCGATTCGGCTGATGATTTCGGCGTTTGAGATTGGCCGGTCGGTGTGCAGCGTGACGCTGCGCGCGTAGTCACCAAGGCGCCCGCGCGAGGCATCGTCAATGCCGATTGGCTCGACCGCAACCAGTTTATTAAACATATGCATCCTCCTGAAAAATAAAAGACCGCACTCGCGGGTACACTTGTATTGTACACGCGCATTGGCGGCAAAGCAAGCAAACATTTTTGCTTGCTTTGAAAGGCTCGTATTGACAAAATAAATCCGCCGTGTTATGATGAAGTTCGGATTTTATCCGAAAATGGCCGTGTAGTTCAGTTGGTTAGAACGCTAGCCTGTCACGCTAGAGGTCGACGGTTCGAGCCCGTTCACGGTCGCCATTTGCTCTTATAGCTCAGTCGGCAGAGCGCGTCCTTGGTAAGGAAGTGCTCCACCACACAGAGCTTTGACATAAGAACCGCTTGTAGCAAGGCTTTCAGAGAATGGGGTATGCTCTGATAACCTCCGAAAAGGCAATTTACCCACTAAGTTACCCACTAAGCGATTTTTTGCCATTTTTGCCCATTTTTCATAGTGGGTATGTAGTGGGTAAGGTAAGGCAAAAAACCAAAACCCGCAAACCCGCATGAATACGCCGTATGCTCTTATAGCTCAGTCGGCAGAGCGCGTCCTTGGTAAGGACGAGGTCAGCAGTTCGAATCTGCTTAAGAGCTCCATCAAAACCCGCATGGATACTGGCCTTGCGGGTTTTTCCGTGGGTATGTAGTGGGTAAAAATCGTACCCACTACGAGGCCATTTTTAGTGGGTAAGGTACAAAAAAATGAGGATGCGCTCCGATGGTTCAAATCATAATTCGGGGTCATCCTTTTTCTTCGTTCCCTTTTGCGGCAGCTTTGCTGGAGATTGCGGCTCCTTTTTCACCTCGTCAAGCTGCTTTTTTATGCTTTGCTTTGGCGGGGCGCTTTCCGGCTGCTTGTCGGCGGGAGCTTCAAACAGCCCGTTAATCTTCGACATCTGTTCATGCGCCGTAGAGCCGATAACGTGCGAATAGGTGTTGAGGGTTAAGGTCACATCGGCGTGACCGAGAACATCTTGCACCACTTTCGCAGGGACAGTGGCTTCCAGCATACGGGTGGCGAACGTGTGCCGGAGGGCATGAAAAGTGAAGCGAGGTAGTCCCGCCGCATCAGTTATTTTGTCCATTGTGTTACAAACCCGGCGGGGCTCAACGACTGTGCCTACATACGAACAGGACATATGGAAGGTTTGGGAGTATGATTTTTTTGATATTCATAGCTCCGGCCCCCGTTCCTTCGTCTTAACTTTTTCCCTTTGCAGGGATTTCTGCTTTGCCTTTTCCTTCATCTGGGAGAGCAGTTTGCGGAGGGAGGGCTTTTTTTCAAGGTCAAGGTTCTTTGCGGAGAACTCCTTGAAGGCCGCTGTCAGCACGTCCGCATCCCGCCCCTTGAAAAACACAAGGTAGCGGGGCGGCTGAGTGGAAACATCCTTTTTTAGC
>JAVBMB010000038.1:0-25690 GCA_031552995.1 Oscillospiraceae bacterium | reverse complement strand
CGGCAGGGCACATGCCGTCAAGCCGCGCCAACAGTATATCATTCTACACTTGCGACGGCAAGCATAGAATCCTGCCATACCTCAGACTTGCGGCCGGCTTCTCGGAGGTGGGGACGAAAAAAACGCTAAACGCGCGGCAGCCAGTACATGTGTATTCACTCTGCTTCGCCGGCTATATATGCGCCGGCAAGCCTTGCCTCTTCTACGGACGACTCCATGATTTCCAGCGCCTTTTTGTAGCTAAGCGCGCCGGTCGGTATACGGCTGATGCCGATGCGGATGACAATCGGGATGCTTTGCCCGCCGTGCTTCAGCTTGTCGCCGTTGCGCGCCGTTATTCTCCTTGCCAGCGCTTCGGCCGCCCTGCCGTCGCTTAACGCGGTGACGACGGCAAACTCATCACCTCCGATACGGAACAGCAGCATATCCGGCTGCAGTTCGCGCTCTATCCGCGCAAATGCCTCGGCAAGGACCAGGTCGCCCGCGGCATGGCCATACTCTTTATTGATTTGCATGAACCCAACCAAGTCAGTACTTAGAACAAACGTGCCGCCCAGGCTTTTCAGCTCGTCATACAGCGTGCTCAAATCCACCGGTTTTCTATTTGACATTGCGATACCTCCGTTTTCTGTTTCTACGACAAACCTCGGGAACAGGTCGGTGAAGCGACGCGTTTTGCGGAACTCTGACGGAGCAACGCCCCAAAAACGCTTAAACGCACGTGAAAACGCCTCTGATGAGCTGTATTGATAGTCGAGCGCTATATCAATAATCCGTCTTCCGCTTTCAACAAGGTCACGCGTTGCGCAGCTAAGCCGGCGTTTTGTGATATACTCACTGACCGGGCAGTTAAACGCGTAGCCAAACAGCTTTTGCAGCCCCGAGCAGGATGAATAACACGCCTTGGCCAAATCATCTACGTTCAGCGGCTCGCGCAGGCGTTCCTCTACAACCTCAAGCGCGGCTACCAATACGGATGCGCTTTTCATCGCTTCTCATCCCCTGTTTTATATTCGACACCGGTATCGTAAGTTTATTATAGCCTGCAAAAATAAGAAATGTATGATTATTTGTGTACAAATACACAGATACGCCATGCATACGCCGCGTTTGTGTGTTATAGTAAATCCGAGGTGATGCGCATGAAGCTTGACCGTCTGCCGGGATGCTTACACTTCTATTGAGAATAATCGCGGGCACAGCCCGCTCAAGCGCAAATGCGGGAAGAGCTTTGAAGGAGAGATAACCGAATGAAAATTGAAATCGGAACGCAAAGACCCGAGCATTTTAAAGAGGCGTGGCCTGGCGAATACAGCTATTTCTCCCATTTCGAGCACTCGGCAATTGTTCCGCATGTGTTGTCTCTGATAACGACGAAAAAACAGAACGGCAAGCCGAATGCCTGCTTCCACAGCGGCGCTGTATTTACCGGTGACCCCAGCGGGTATTATGTTGTTCTGCCGGGGCTGACGCCCTTATCGCACACAGGCGCCAACATCCTGCGCGACAAGGTGTTTTGCGTCAATTTTCCGGCACAAAAATACTATCATCTGTGCAAGAAAACAGTATTGTCAAACGGGGACGAAACCGACGAAATTGCGGCGGGCGGCTTCACCGCCGAGACATGTACCGACATTGACTGTCCGCGTATCAAAGAGGCAATTATGTCGTTTGAATGCGAACTGTCTCAGACTGTGGATGTGACAGGTCAGGGCAAAACGATGCTTGTTATAGGCAAAGTGTTGCTTGCCGCCGTTGACGAAAACTGCCACCTGACCGAGAACATATGCGGGCCAAACGGGTTTATGTACAACATTCCCTCGCCGCAAAGCCCGCTGACCGACGCGAGGATGCCGACAGCCGCAGCGTATTTGACGCCGTTTGAAGTGTAATCCATCATCACAATGCTTCAGCACTCGGCTGTTTTGCTCCTGTATATCCTGCGCCCCGGTAAGCCGGTGCGATTTTTGGTGAGGACGCCACAAATGATATACTGCGCATAAAGCTAAAACTGCCGGCTTTGCCTGCGAAAATGTTTTCCCCCGCCTTAGGCGCATCTGCGGCAACCTCTGTAACGCGCTGTACAGGCGAAACATCGGCGGATTTTTCCGCCGCTTCGCACAGTATATCGGGATCACCTTCCGCAAAGCAGATTCTCCCTGTCTTAAGCGGAATACATACGAAGCGCTCACTCTGCTGAAAGACAAGTCCGCAAGCGTCTCCTGCGAGGTCGCCCGCTTAGTGTTCACGTCATTTGAAGGCAATGTAAATACCGGAAATACTTGTTGCCATTATTAAACGCGATGTGATATAATGGCGCTGGTTATTTTTTCTAACCGGCTTGTTAAGTGCCGGCAGCAGGCACCTGACAAATGGCGTCTGCCGGAATGCCTATAATCCTTATATGACCTTTACTTATTAAACACAGCTGTTTATAAAGCCTTTGATGCCTGTCAAAGGCTTTATAACTTTATAATGAAACTATCATGCGGGTGGTGGGATATCGAGTGAAAACCGTTACTTCGACGCGATTATGAACATCCCGGGCATTAAAGGCTTTTTTGAAGAGAATAGGCGCTGCGGCTTGTTTGACACAAGTGACCGCGTTGTTATCCCCGCTGTTTACGGCAATGTATGGATATCTGAGTGCGGGGTTGTGGCGGCGACGCTTGACAAAAAAATAGGCTGCTTTGATCCATGCGGCAAGCAGATAATCCACTTCGGCTGCGAGGACATCCGTGTATACCATGCCGACACGGTGTTTGCCCGCGCCGGGAACCCCCGGGTAGAATATGCAAAACGGTAACGCCTCACACGGCGGGCTTCTGCACGGAACAGCCGTCGCGTTCCTCGCCGGCGGCGCTTCTTCACGCATGGGCACGCCGAAGGCGATGCTCGAAATCAACGGCGAGACATTTTTAGCGCGGCTGGCGCGGACATTCACCGGTTTTGACGAGCGGCTGCTGTCGGCGAACGACAGCGCAATCACCGCTCCCGGACTGCGGCGCATCGTGGATATCCGCCCCGGGCTTGGGCCTATCGGCGGACTGTATTCGGTGTTGCGCTCGTGCCGCAGCGAGCGCGTGTTGTTTATCCCGTGCGATATGCCGCTGCTGACTATGGATATAGCCCTGCGGCTGCTTCGCACCCTTGGAGACGGCGATGCCTGCATCGCCGAGGTCGGGGGCGCAGCCGAGCCTCTCGGCGCCGTGTACGCCAAATCTGCTTTGCCCGCAATGGAGGCGTGTATCGCGGCGCGGAGCTATCGGCTGCGGACGATGCTTGCGATGCTCGATTGCCGCAGGGTGGCGTTCGACGATGAACAGAGCCGGATGGCTTTTTCAAACATAAACACACCTGAAGAGCTTCAGAATTTACTTAAATTGGCGGAGGGCAAGCAATGAACGGACGAAAACGCTTTTTTTACAACATGAACACCTGTATCGGCTGCGGCGCCTGCCAGGTTGCGTGTAAGGATTGTCACAACCTGCTGCCGGGCGAGTTCTATCGCAGGGCTAATATCCGTGAGGTTAAAACTTCGCACGGCATGATGAATGTGCCGTTTTCCTTAAGCTGCAACCACTGCGAAAACCCGGCCTGCGCCGCGGCTTGCCCGACGGGCGCGATGCGGCAGTTTGCCGACGGCACGGTGATTCACGACGACGCGCCGTGCATCGGGTGCGGCAGATGCTACTGGGCCTGCCCGTACGGCGAGGTGTCGTTCAGCAAAACACGCGGCGTGGCGCAGAAGTGCGATACGTGTATGCCGCGCCGCATTGCCGGGATGGATACGGCGTGCGTCGCCGCCTGCCCGACGGGCAGCCTGCGATTTGGGGATGTTCCCGAAAGCGACGGCAGCAGGCTTGATCTGCCGTTCCTCCCCTCCCCTGATGCAACAAATCCGTCGACGCGTATACGCAAGGCGGAGGTAACGGAGGATATCGGCCATGAGTGAGCAAAGGACGAAATACCTCATCATAGGCTCGGGCGCTGCGGGCATCCACGCCGCCGAGGCGATAAGGCAGCGCGATAAGCTCGGGCGGCTGCTCATCGTATCCGATGAGAAAACACCGGCCTACAAGCGGCCCATGTTAAGCAAATCTCCCATCCGCAACCTGCGTCAGCGCTGTATAGAGCTTCACAGCGAAAGCTGGTATACCGAAAACAGCATCGAGCTGCTGGTCGGCTGCAGTGTTATCGCGCTGGATACGGCGGCGCACCGCGCCTCGACAAGCGCCGGAGACATCGTGTACGAAAAGTGCGTCTATGCGCTTGGCGGGCAGAACTTTATCCCGCCGTTTAAAGGGGCCGGAACAAACGGCGTTGTGACGATACATGATTCCTCAGACCTGCGCGGGCTGAAAAAGCATGCGATTGCGGCTGAAAAAGCCGTGATAATAGGCGGAGGCGTCGTCGGCATCGAGATGGCGGCGGAGCTGCGGCGCTATGGCATGGATGTGACCGTGCTGGAGGCAATGCCGCGCCTTATGCCGCGCCAGCTTGACGAGGCTACGTCGAGCCTGCTGGTGGAAATGCTTGGTGAGCTGCATGTTTACACCGGCGTCGGCATCAGCGAGATACAGGGTGACGACCATGTGACTGCCGTCGCGCTGGATGACGGACGGGTATTCCCTTGCGGGCTTGTGATAATATCCTGCGGGCAGCGGGCGAACACAGCGCTGGCGCAGAGCGCCGGTATCCCGTGCGGCAGGGCGGTTATCGTCAACGAGCGCATGGAAACAGGGGCACGCGATGTGTGGGCTTGCGGCGACTGCGCAGAGCTTGACGGTGAAAATCCTGCGTTATGGTCGCAGGCTGTCGCGCAGGGCTGCATTGCGGGCGCAAACGCCGCGGGCGGCCGTGAGGCTATAGCCGAGTACGACCGCTCGCTGATACTAAACAACGGTGACGTAAGCCTTTTCGCCGTGGGCGACCTGGGCGGTGACGCCGCCAAGACATATGAGTGCGTCGTGCGCGAAATAGATTTTGACGCTTTTTCGATAAACGAAAAGCCGCCGCATGCCATTGAAAAGCGTTATTACTGCGACGGAAAAATGACCGGCGGCTGCATAGTCGGCAACCTGTCGGGCATGGAGCGGATGAAAAAAGAGTATGCGGAGGAGCGGCGGCATGGATGAGCTGAGAAGAAAATATGCGGGGTTTCACCTGCTGCGCGTCTTTTTCCAAGACCTTGACGAATGGCGGCGCGTCAGCCGTTTTGCCGGAATAGAATCAACACTGTCACAGATAGAATACGACTACCTCTTCAGGGGAACACACTCCGGAATATATATCCCTGTCTGGGCGTCGGCATGTCTGTCGGGCATGGATATCCTTCTGAATGAGATAACGCTTGAGGCCGTGATAATGTACAAGACAAACGGCTTTTCCCCGACCCGCATGGACGGCAACCCGCCCGATTATATCGGTGAGCAGTTCCGTTTCCTTGAATATCTTTCGCGCTGCGCGATGCAGGGCGAGCCCGGCTGCGCCGAGGCCGCGGCGGCGTTTATCGACGACTTTACACTTGACACGGTGCGCGTGATGGGCAGAGCCCTGCGCGATAGCACCGACAATGACGAGGTGCTGGCAGTGCTAGCTCTGGCCGAAAAATGCGTCGCAGGCGGCGGAGCGGATGTGCCGGACTCGGCGCTTGAAAGCTTCGACAGCTGGAGCTGGACAAAAAATCCGCCCCTGCCCATTGAGGACGAGCATATCGTCAGTCACGCCAGCTTCAACGACTGCGGCAACAAATGCAAGACACTCAGCACCGTCCGCGAGGGCTGCGTGCTGTCGATTTCGTGGGACAAGTCGTGTGACTTTAAGTTCTCCGGCTGCCCGCGCGGCGCGGCCTACAGGCCTACATTCCTCACCTCGCGCAGGCTGCGCTACCCGATGGAGCGCGTCGGCGAGCGCGGAGAGGGCAAGTTTCGCCGCATAACGTGGGATGAGGCCGTGCAGAAAGTCGCCTCAACCATCGACAAATCGCGGCAGTTCGGCCCGGGGTCGCGCTATGTTATGGCGGGCGCCGGCATATGCTCAGTCATGTCGGGCAGCACGCTGACAAAACGCCTTCTTGCGGCCGACGGCGGGCATTTAAACTACTACAGCTCGTACAGCATAGGCGCCGCGCTCCCCGTGCTGCCGCGCATGTTCGGGCAGCTTAATGTCGGCAACCACGAGGATGAGATGCTGCGCTCCAAACTGCTGATTCTGTGGGGCAACAACCTTGTGACAAATCACTTCGGCAGCGCGCAAAAACGCGTGCTGATGCAGGCGAAAGAGCGCGGCGTTAAAATAATTGTAATCGACCCCCGCCAAAGCGACACCGTACTCGCCGCCGCGGACGAGTGGATTGGCATACGCCCGTCGACCGACAGCGCGCTTGCTGACGCGATGTGCTGGGTCATACGCGAAAAGAAGCTGTATGACCGCGAGTTTATTGACCGCTTTTGCGTGGGCTTTGACGACGAACACCTGCCGGACGGCGTGCCCGCCGGCGAGAGCTATTTTGCGTATCTGAGCGGCGTAAAGGACGGCATTGCCAAAACACCAGGCTGGGCGGAGGCTATCACCGGAATCCCCCGCGATGTTATCGAGCGGCTTGCCGTCGAGTACGCGACGGCGAATCACGCGTGCATCCTGCCCGGCCTTGGCCCGCAGCGTACACTCAACGGAGAGCAGACGTACCGGAGTATCATGACGCTTGCCTGCCTTGTCGGCGGAATCGGCAAACCCGGCGGAGGGGTTATAATATGGAGCCATCCGGCCGGCCCGAAACCGTTTATGCCGATGCACGAAAACCCTTACAAGACGGCTATTCCGGCCTTCCAGTGGTGGCGCAGCGTAGAATGCCCCGAGACAATAGACAAAAAGCGCGGGCTGTTTGGCGCGGAAAAGCTTGATACGAGGGTGCGCTTCATCTTCAGCATCGCCAGCGGGATGCTGCTTAGCCAGCATTCGGACATCAACCACACGCTGCGCATACTGCGGCGCGACGACCTCGTCGACTCCATAATCCTAACCGATATATTCATGACGCCAAGCGCAAAGGCGGCGGATTTGCTTCTGCCCGCGCCGTCATTTTTCGAGACGGAAAATATCAGCTCGGCGTGGGGCGGCGAGGATTATCACATGTATAATCACGCGGCCATAGAGCCACTATTCGGCACAAAGCTGGAGCTTGAGTGGCTGATTCAGGTCGCGGATAAGCTAGGACTTAGAGACCGCTTCTGCGAAGGGCGCGAGACGCTTGACGATTGGCTTAGAGCAAGCTGGGATGCCTTTATGGCCAAAGCGCCTGGTGTGCCGGACTATAACACGTTTAAGCAGCTGTCGTTTGCCTTAAACGACCACAAGCTGCCGCATCTGACGTTTATAGAAAACATTGAGCAGTGTGTGCCGTTCAAGACGCCGTCGGGCAAGATTGAGATTTTCATCAAAGAGTTGTATGACCGCGGCGACCCTGAGGTTCCCGGCATACCGGCGTATACGCCGGTGGAAGAGGGGCCGTCCGATGCGCTGCGCGCGCGCTATCCGCTTCAGCTCATCGGCTACCACAGCAAGCGCCGCACACACAGCATTCACGACGAGAATGCATGGCTTGAAGAGCTTGAGCCTCCGTGCGTATGGATTCATCCGGATGACGCGGCTGAGCGCGGGATTACTGACGGGGACACGGTCGAGATATTCAACGAACGCGGCAGGGTGCGCATCCCGGCCTATGTCACAAGGCGCATTATCCGCGGCGCGGCGGCGATGTGCGAGGGGGCATGGTACACCCCGGACGAGAAAGGCACCGACACGCGCGGCGCAATCAATGTGCTTACGATGTCTCACAAGGCGACACCGCTTGGCAACTCCAACCCTCAGCACACGAACCTTGTGGAGATTGAAAAGCCTTAATCGGCGGATATCCGGCGAAGCGACAACATTACACCGGCAGGGCACACGCCCTGCCGGTTAGGTCGTCTAAAAAAGTATTCAGGTTTTTTTCATGAAAATTAGCATGATTAAAAAGTTCTTAAAAACCCCCGCTTATAATCAAAAATTCCGGAAATTCATTTCCCGAGAAATTTTATCAAAATTGAAAATTGTCGAAAAACCCTCAACGAAGTGGGTTTTTCGACAAGCTGACCGGCAGGGCACACGCCCTGCCGGTGTATTTTTTTACCCGCAAACCAATACGTTAAGGCTTTGAAGCCGAACGCCCACCGCCTATGCTTTCACCTTGACAATCATTTCTACTTCAACGGGGATGCCCATAGGAAGCGAGTTCGTGCCGACGGCCGAGCGCGCGTGGCGGCCCTTGTCGCCGAAAACCTCGACAAACAGATCGGACGCGCCGTTGATGACCGCAGGCTGGCTTCCAAAATCGGCCGTGCAGTTGACAAAGCCCAGCAGCTTGACTATCTGCTCTACATTATCCAGGTCGCCAACGGCGGCTTTAAGCGCGCAGATTAAGTTAATCGCGCCCTCTCTGGCGGCGGCGTAGCCCTGCTCTATTGACAGATTCTCGCCGAGACGGCCGACCATCGTCGGTTTGCCGGCGCGCAGCGGCCCTCCTCCGGATAAAAACAGCAAATCCCCGGCTCTTTGCACCGGCACATAGTTCGCAAGCGGCGCTACGGCCCCCTGTATCTCGATTCCAAGCTCTTCCAGCCGTTTTTCAATAAGCATATCAGCTCTCCTGTTCTTCATTTTGATGTCGGAATGTCCTGCGGCAATACTGACAGCATTATTGTACTCCTGTTGGATATCATTGCCAAGCTTTTTATGGCCGGAGGTGTGTTGCACTCTATTAATCGGTGCGTACAATGTGGTATAATTAGCGTAATATAGTTCCGGCAGGAAAAAGAGGGAGCGAATGCAGTGCTTGACAGAGGGCTTATCGAAAGGGAGTTTGGATTTCTTAATGACAGCGCATATTTAAATTGGTGCATGGTGGGCGCACCGCCAATGAGGGTGCAAAAAATCAGCAACGGTTTCATGGATGACTATATTACGCGCGTGCGGGAAAACAATGTCGACTACGGCGATTCGCGGGCAAACTGCCGCGCGCTTGCGGCTCGGCTCATCGGCGCCGAAAGCGATGAGATAGCCCTGGTTGGCAACACGACGGGCGGCATGTCAATTCTGGCCTCCGGCTACCCGCTTGGCCCCGGAGACAATGTGATTTCGTGCGACCTTGAGAACGCCTCGTGTATTTATCCGTTTATCGCAGCCTCCCGCACGCGCGGGTTCGAAATGCGTATCATCCGCACAAAAGACGGACGTATACCGGCGGACGACGTGATTGCCCGCATCGACGGCAACACAAAAATCGTGGCGCTGTCGTTTGTTCAGGCGGGAACCGGATACAAAACCGACATTGCGCGCATATCGGCGGCATGTGCGCGACACGGGGCTGTGCTTGCCGTTGACGCAATCCAGGCGCTTGGCCGGCTTGATGTGAATGTCCGGCGTCTTGGCATCGATTTTCTGTCCAGCGCGGCGTTTAAGGGCCTGCTAGCCGGTTTCGGCACAGGTTTTATGTATTGCCGCAGGGAGCTGATATGTCGCATAACTCCGCCGTATGTCTCGGCGCAAAACACCACATATTCGCCTGTTCCGCCTGCCGTCCTCACGTCGGCGGCCGATTTTACATTTGCCTGCACCGCAAAAAGGTTTGAAGCCGGCTCTCATAACACATATGGCGTATTATGCCTTGAGAGCTCGCTGGGGTTAATTAACGAGCTTGGCATCGCCGAAATTGACGGGCATGTCACAGCGCTTGAAGCGCGTCTGCGCGGCAGACTGGTCACGGCTGCGCCGTTCGGGCAGGATGAGCCGTCCTGCTGGTCCGGCAATGTTGTGATGCTATACCCGGAAAAGCTGTATGCGCGCGCTGAGGAAATCATCAGCGAGTGCGGCCTTGTGCTGACGCACAGACCGGGGTATGTCAGGCTTTCGATAAACGCGTATAACACACCGGGGCATGTTGACCTTGCGGCCGATGCGCTTGACCGCATTGCGTCATTATAACGCAATCCGCCGCCGGCGTGCATGCGCGTATTGCCGGAAAAAACCCACACTATGCTGTCTTTCATAGTGTGGGTTTTGTTTTTAAGACGGAGCTTCGGCGCTACGGGCGGCGGCCGCAAGGTCATTTCCATCTTGCAAGCGTCGGCACAAAGTGTGACAGCTGCTCGCGCGCCGCCGCCTCTCCGATTTTGCGCGCCAGATGCGGAACACCCATTTCGACCATATCCTCAACCGTCGCGTCAGGGTCAAGAAACTGCCCGTTCTTGTAACAATATATGCAGTAAATGCTGTTCGAGCCGTCTTTTTCCTTCGCGATCAGTTCGCTGTGCGCATCGTCAAACGGCATGCCGCAGCTTTGGCAAAACATTTCATTTTCCATGTGTACTCTCTCCATTATGCTTGGCGCCAAGCCAATTATACAGGCATGCTATGCCTCAGCTTGTCGAAAAACCCACTCCGTTGAGGGTTTTTCGACAATTTTCAATTTCGATAAAAATTCTCGGGAAATGAATTTTCGGAATTTTTGATTATAAGCGGGGGTTTCAGGAACTTTTTAATCACGTTACTTTTTATGCAAAAAACCTGAACACCTTTCTTTGACAGACTAACGCATGCTATGCCTTTTATTATTATTTGTTTGAATCGCCATTCCTTACAAGCTTCAGGCTCTGCTTTTCGGCAAGAGTTTTTATGTCAAAGCCCCTGATCATGCCGTTTTGCATGTAGTACAGCGTGTCGCCGATATATATCACGCGGCTGCCGGTATAAAGAAGCGGTTCCGGCGCGTCGGATGTCAGCGGCACGGTTGCGATTCGGCCCTTTTCCGTCAGGGTGTCGCCTGCGTAGGATATCAGATAGGCGCCGTCGAACGCGTCGGCTTTCTCTTCGCCGTATGAATAGCCGCAAAACGCCATAAATCCGTCGCCGCTGTGGAACATCGCAGCCTTGTGATTGTACAGCACCTCCGCGTAACCGCTCTGCCCGAGGACGAGCGTATCTATCTCACGCGGCTGACCGGCGTTTGACACGTCAAAGAGCGAGACCTTAACGCCGCCGACACTCTGCCCGATTACGACATCATTGCCGTTCTCATCTTTCCTGTAGATATCATAGACATCCTCCCCTACGCCTAGGATTACATCCTCCGACACAGGATGCAAATATGTCGAAAAGCCCGGAACTTTAAGCTCTCCGGTGATCTTTGGCGCTGTCGGGTCGCTTAGGTCAAAAACAAACAGCGGGTCGACCTGCCTGAACGTGACGATATAGCCGCGCTTGCCGATGAACCTGACCGAGTAGATGCGCTCGCCCTCTGCAAAGCCCTGTACCCGGCCGCAAGCTTCCATATTACTGTCAAGCACTGTCAGGCTGTTGGAAATGCCGTTGCTCCGTATCGTTGTCGCTACACGAAGATTGCCGTCAAACTCATCCATGCTGAACTGGTTGTTCAGGCTTCCGTCGACCGCGCCGGAACCGGCATAGCCGATTTTTGTGCCGTCAGTCGAAAATTTATTGATGAATGTTGTCTCTTTGCCGCCCTTATATTCTGTGCCGGCCACGTACAGTGAGCCGTTTGACATATAGGTAATATAACCGCCCGACGCAATCGTCTCATTCTGCACATCGGCGGCGCTGTCCATAATATCTATGGCGCTAAGCGTCATAAGCCGCACCCCCGGGCATCTCAGCGAGACCATCACATCGCGGTATGATATGGCCGAGAGTTTACCGTCCTGGCAGATAACCGGCAGAGGTACCGGGTCTGCTCCGTAGCTCCATCTGGAGTAATTTGTAAGCAGATAGACACACCCGTCTTTTTTGCGGCTCGTGGTAAGCGTACCCTCGATTTCAAAATACCTGTACTGCCTGGGCGCTGTTTTATCCGCTGTGTCGTACACCTTGACAAAGGTATAATTTCTGCTGCTATAAGGCGCTATCATCATGTCGCTTTTAAGCGTATCCGTGCCCGAAGCGGGCTTGCCGTTATCATATCGATAGCCGATAACGATGACGCGGTCGCTGTCGATATACATATCCTGCGCATGGCAGCCCTGCCCGATTTCGACCGAAGCGGCTGTCTTCAGGCCGCTTTGCGCGTCAATTATCTGCATAATGTCGCCCGCTATTATATAGATATATTTACCGTCTGTTTTGATGATATCGCCCTCGTCAATACCCTGAACCTGAACATTCGTCTGCGAATGCCCGCCGGCACTGTCAGTCTCTCCCTTGCTTTCGCCCGCCGCATCGGCTGCTTGCGGCAATTGCATCGGAGGGGGGGCTTCCTCCATGATTTCCTCATCGTATTGGTAGTACATGCCTCCGCTGTTTTTCTTCAGGTATGCCTTCAGTTCTTCATCGCTGCCAAGCTTTGTAAAAGCGCCGATTTTATCTTTGATGCCGCCGGCAACGACGCTGTCGAGCGCTATGGTTTTCGCTATGCCTATGACGCCGTCCTTGTAGTCGATAGACATACCGAGCACATTTTCGCATATCACGCGCATCGGCACAAATGTGCGCCCGTCTGAGATCAGCGTCTCGGTATCCATCTTAACTTCTTTGCCGTTAAGCAGGTAGTACCCCTTGTCAATGGGGAACTGCGCCACGGTGCCGTCAAGGGCAATTTCAGCAACGCGAACCGCGGCGTCATAGCTGACGTCGGCGCCAAAATGTTCGCCAATCATACGAAGCGGCACAAGAGTGCGGCCCTTATGGATAAACGGCACGAGGTCGGGATTTTCACTGTCAAGCGGTAAAGTCTTCCCGTTCGACAGGGCTATAGGGCTGCCTATGTACATAAACAGCTCTTCGGCCTTGTCGGTGCCAGCGACAGCGGCAGACGGAACAGCCATAGCCGTTATCAGCAACGCCGCCGCCAACATTAATGAATAGAGTTTTTTCATGATATCTCCCCTGTTCAGTCATCTGTCTGCCGCCACGCGGCACACAGTATTCCTTTTGCTATGATATCATTTTACCACATATCACGGTTCTTTCAATCCATAATTTATCATACCGGTTTTGGCAGATAATCCCAGAGCCGTCATTTGTCCGCGCGACGCCTTTTGGCAACTGCGAAAACACATAGAATCACCAAAACGGCGGCAAGCGCGCAAACTATGTATGTACGAAGCGCCTGCACATCCATGGCCGCCAGCAGCTCAACCTCCCGCGTGATGCCGTCCGGCGAGGCGATTGTCGCCACGCCTATCAAATCGCCGCGTTTTACGGGCGCTTTAAGCGCGGAAGCCGTTATCGAGACGCTAAGCACGGCATTTGGGTCGTCAAGCAGCAGCTTGACATCGTTTTTGGCGACGGCTTCCACCCGTCCTGCCAAGCCGCCTGTAACTTCAACCTGCCCCAGTATGTCACCGGCTGCGACGCCCACGGCGTGCAGTGTCCTCGCCCAGTCATACAGCGCAAGTGTGTCGAGAAAATCGCCGCGATATGTCCTGCCGTCGTCCAATATTTGGCTTGTGCCGAACATGACCACCGAATAGTATTCAAGCCCGTCAGACACCATGCACCCGGCAAAGCACTGCCCCGCGGCGCCGGTTGTGCCGGTTTTAATGCCGATAACGTCATCGCGCCAGTCGCGCAGGTACGCCGGGCGGTCGCCCGGAAGGCGTATCTTGTTTGTCGAGCTGTAAGCAAACCCGTATTCGCGCATGTTCGACGCCGGTACCTCGCCTCTAATCATATTGACAATCTCGCAAAACAGCGGCATCTCCATTGCGTACAGGCAGATTTTCAGCATATCGCGGCATGTGGTGTGGTGAGTGCCGGAAACAAGCCCTATCGGGTCACGGAACTGAGTGTCGTCACACCCAAGCTCGGCCGCCTTAGCGTTCATCAGGTCGACAAAATCAGGCACATTGCCCGCCACATAGCAAGCCAGCGCAGACGCCCCCTCGTTGCCCGACGGGATGAGCATATACTCCATACATGCGCGAACGGTTATCTCCTCTCCGGCATACAGATGCTCGTCCTCCATGTCGCTGCAATACATCGGGTCAACCGCCTGCTCCGAGACGGTCATCACACCCTCAAGCGTCGGATTATACTCGAGCACAAGTATTGCCGTCATCACTTTTGTCATACTGGCCGGCGCCATGATTCGTTCGGCCTCTTTTTCAAACAATATGGTATCCGTTGTTTTTTCGTACAGAATAACAGAGCGCGCGTTTTGAACCTGCGGCGTACTGCGCGCCGAAACCGCGCCGCACATCACTGCGGCGATAAGTATCAGGCATACAGCCTTTTTTATTACAGCACCCATATGAGTGCACGCATTATGTCGTAAAAACCGCGTGTCGACATCCTTACCGTGTTGTCGTCAATCTGCCTAAACCCCGGGAAGCTCGAGGCGCGCAATGCCTTCACATGCTCTTTATAGCAGATATCCAGCGTAAAGCGCGGGGGCATTTCACACAATGCGCCGGACAGATCTTGCCGCAAAGCGCTCTCGGCGCCCTTGCGGATGCGCTCGCACGCAAGAGCGGGCTGAAGCGCGGTTATCGAGCCGCCCTTGCCGGTTTTGACAGGCACGGTGACAAGCTTGGGGTGAAGTGTTGCGCTGTCCTCACACAGCATGGCGTCGCCGGCGAGGAAAACCGACGGCACATGCGCGTATGCGCACGCAAGGCTGTACATATGAAACTCGGAGAGCTTTACGCCGTTCAGTTTGACATACACCGTCGATGTCGTCTCTGTGTGCGACAGCGGGTTGCCGTCGCGTCCCGCCGCGCTGTGATATCCGACAAACATAGCGGCGTCAAAACCCTCCTGAATGCCGTACACCATACTCCACGGCGTACCGCTGCCGCCGCTTGTCAGCTCTGCGCAGGAGGGAAGAGCGTTTGCGTCGATATTCGTGCCGCTGCCGTGAGCATCCTTGACCCTGATGTATTTGGCTCCGGCGGCGACGGCCCCTTCGCACGCCGCCGCAACCTCGGCCGTCATCTGACGGCATGCCGCTTCATATCCCCACTCGTTTTTTGACGTCTGGCTCCACTGCACAGTCGTCGCGATTCCCTCTATATCGGCACTGATAAATACTTTCATATGCCTCTCCTTTTCAAAAAAAACCCGGTCGGCCGGGCAGAACGCCCGGCCGACCTTTTTTTAGGTTACTTGCAGTCGTTTGTAAACAGCCCGTCGACTATGAACACCACATCGGCGAGGTCACTGCGGTATATCTTCATGTAGCTTGTTGTGTACAGCGGCAGGACAACCATTTTGTCCATCAGGTAGCGCTGCGCTTCGTCGACAAGTGTGAAGCGCTGCTCGTTATCGGTTATAGTCTCAACCTTCGTCACCATCTCGCGGTATTCGGCCTCGTCGAACACACTGTGATCCTTGTACATATTCACAAGGAACCTGCCCGGCTCCGACCACCAGTAGTTGCACATCGCCAGGTCGTATTCGCCGCTTTGCGCAAGCGAGGTGCTCTCTGTAGTCGTAACAACATTTACATCAAGCCCGGCTGCTCGCAGCTGAATCTGGATGGCGAGGGCGGCCGTCTCGTTTTTGCCTCCCGCCGTGATAAAGCTGAGCGTCAGTTTCTGACCGTTTTTATCCAGCATTTTGTCGCCGTCCGTGTCCTCCCATCCGGCGTCCTTAAGCAGCTGCATGGCCCTGTCTTTATCGTTGGCGTACTTGCCCTTGAAGTACTCGTATGTATCTGGCGTGTGGAACATGACGTTCTTTGTGATATAGCCGTATGCCGGTGTGCAGGCAAGCTCTCCGCCAAAGGCCGCGGCAATGTTGTCGCGGTCGATAAGCAGCGCGATGGCCAGACGGACGTTATAGTCGGCAAGAACCTCATGGTTCGAGTTCATCTGCACATTGCGCACCATCGGCGGCAGCGTCGAGTTTACTGTGACATCGTCGCGCGAGCCGAGCGCGTCAATCGAATCCTCTGTGATGCCGATGAGGAAGTCAAGCTCGCCGGCCTCGAACGCCGATATCATCGCGAACTCATCGGCGTACCATGTGACGTTAATCTGCGGGATATAGGCCATTTCCTTGTTCTTGACAGACGGGTTAAGCGTCTTGAAGCCCTCATTGCGCAATAAGACGACGCCGCCGCCCTCGGTGTACTGGTCGATATAATATGCGCCATACGGTACGGCGCCCCACAGCAGCTCCTCGTTGCTCATTGTCGAAAGCTGCTCCGAATCTATTACGCAGAAGAACGGGCTGACAAGCAGAATCATAAGCGCTGTCGAGTAGTTGGACATTGTGATGATAACCTTGTTCCCGTCGGTCTCGACTTTTGTGATGATTCCGAACGTGTCACTCATAGCGCCGTCCTTGATACCGTGCTCGAGAGAGGCCTTTACGTCGCCGGCATCAAGTGCCGCGCCGTTTGGGAATGTGCGCCCCTCGGGCACCTCAAATGTCATGACGGTGCCGTCGTCGTTAAAAACAGGCGTTGTGCCCAGACAGCCCTCAAGCTCGCCGGTCTGCGTGTTGTACAGGAACAGCGGCTCGGCCATCATCATCTGAAGGTCATAGAATGTGTCGCCCAAAATCAAATCGGCGGCGACCCATTCCTCGTCGTATTCGCCGATATTGAGGACCTGCCTCGCCTGCACGGGCGGCTCGGTCGGCGTGACGGTTGCGCCGCCTTCCGTTGATGTCGGGGGTGATGTAGGCGGCTCGGTCGGCGTCCCCCCGTTCGAACATGCCGCAAACATGTTCGTCAATAGTATGAGCGCAAGCAATAATGCCACATTTCTCTTCATGATAATTCTCCTTTTCTTTTATCTATCAGTCGCCGCTCCCGGGTAAAAGCAAGCGGCGTAATGACCTTGGCCTATCTCGTTCATCTGCGGAACTTCGGTGCGGCATTGCTCGGTCGCAATCTTGCATCGCGGCGCGAAGCGGCAGCCGGGGGAAAGATTGATAAGGCTGCCGGGGTCGCCCGCAAGACGTTCCTTATTGTCGTCTCTGGAATCGGGGTCGAGCGTCGGAGATGCCGCCATAAGCCCTTTTGCGTACTGGTGCGCCGGGGCGTTGACTATATCCTCCGTCGAACCGTACTCTACTATCTTGCCGAGATACATAATAAACACCCTGTCGCACACATAGTTGATGACATTAAGGTCGTGCGTGATTATCAGGTATGTCAGACCCATCTCCTCTTGCAGATCGAGCAGCAGATTAAGCACCTGCGCCTGCACCGATATATCAAGCGCAGATGTCGGCTCGTCAAGTATCATAACCTGAGGGTTGAGTACAAGCGCCCTTGCGATGGCGATGCGCTGCTGCTGCCCTCCGGACAGCTGAGCCGGAAATGTGTCGAAATAACTGCGGTCCATTTTTACGAGGTCGAGCGCGCACATCGCGCGCTCGCGCGCCTCTTTCCTCGGCACGCCGTGGATAATCATCGGGCGCATTATCGACCGCCCAACCGTATGGCGCGGGTTAAGGTTGCCCGCCGGATCCTGAAATACGACAGCGACCTCACTGCGCAGCTTTTTCATCTCGGCGCGGCCTGCCTGCGATATATTTGTGCCGTTTAGCAAAACCGAGCTTGCCGTAGGCTTTGTCAAATTGAGTATGACGCGGGCCAGCGTTGTTTTTCCGCTGCCGCTCTCCCCTACGAGGCCGACAATTTCGCCTTTGTTGACGACGAGGTCGACGTCATCTACGGCATGGACGTACTGCCGGCTCAGGCCGACCAGCCCCTTTTGTATTCTGAAATATTTTTTGAGGCCGTGCATCTCTATTACAGACTTTGCCATGAGATTGCCTCCTCTCCCCTGTGACAGCGGAATGTGTGAGCGCCTCCGAGGGAAACCGTCGGCGGGTCTTCACCGGCGCACACCTCAACGGCCAGCGGGCAGCGGTTCATAAAGCGGCAGCCGCTTGTCGCCTCCGTCAGCCGCGGCACGCTTCCGTCAATTGTCTTAAGCCTTCCGGCGCTTTTGCGGTTGCGCGGCAACGCTTTCATAAGCAGGAATGTGTACGGATGTGCCGGCGCTTTGAATATCTCTCGCGCCGTTCCCTGCTCCACAAGCTGTCCGGCGTACATGACAGCGATGCGGTCGGCTGTCTCGGCCACGATGCCAAAGTTGTGCGTTATCAGCATGACGGCTGTGTTGAACTGCTTTTTCAAGTCTTTGAGTATGCTCATTATCTGCGCTTCGATTGTAACGTCAAGCGCCGTTGTCGGCTCATCCGCAATCATCAGCTCGGGGTTGCGCGACAGCATCATCGCTATCATCACGCGCTGCCTCATTCCGCCTGACAGCTCATGCGGGAACCTCTGCATCTGTTTTTCCGGGTCTGGCATCTTTACGGATGAGAACAGCGATTTCGTCTCGGCATATGCGGCGGCATGCGGTTTGCCGTCCAGCAGAATTGCCTCCTCGACCTGCGTACCGGCTCGATAGACCGGGTTTAGCGAATCGAGCGGGTTTTGAAATATCATGCCTATTTCTTTGCCGCGGATTTTGATTATCTGCTTCTCCGGCAGGACGTTTAAATCGACGCCCTTGAACAGTATCCGTCCGGAGACACGCTCGGTGCGGTCGGGCAGCAGGCGCATAATCGCGTGTGCTATCGTCGACTTCCCGCAGCCGGACTCGCCGACAATTGCCAGAACCTCGCCGCGGTTTATCGTCAGGCTTACATCCTTGACCGCCGACAGATATCCGCCTTTTACCTTGTATTCCACGCTAAGGTTTTCCAGTCTAAGCAGTTCTTCCATCATATCGCCCCCCTCACATCGGTTTGAGGCGCGGGTCAATCATATCCCGCAGCCCCTCGCCGAACAGACTGAACGCGATGATTGTGTACATCAGCGCAAGACATGGGAATATCGCCAGCCACGGCGCGCGGAATATCAGGCTGGCACCGCGCGATATCGCAAGCCCCCAGTCGGGTGACGGCGGCTGCGCGCCCATGCCCAGGAAGCTTAGCGTCGTCGTCGATCCAATAAAGCCGGGCATAGATATCGACGCCATGACGAGCATTGACGGAACGATATTCGGGAACACATAAAGGAATATCAGCGCCGCTTTGCTCTCGCCGAACGCGGCGCCGGTTTCGACATACGGCTGGCTTTTGATTGACATCGTCTTTGCGCGGACTATGCGCGCGTAGCGCGGCCAGCCCGCCAGCGCCAGCGCCAGTATTACATTGTCAAGGCTCTTGCCAAGAAACATAACTATCGCCATTGCGATTATTACCGACGGCAACGACCATATCATGTCGCCGATAAATGTGATGACCGTGTCAATCCACCCTCCAAAGAACCCAGAAACCAGCCCGAGCGTCACGCCGATTGCAAGCTCGATTACCGCCCCAAGCAGCGCGGCGCGCAGCGCAAGCCCCACACCGTATACCGTGCGGCTCAATACATCGCGGCCGTATTCATCCGTGCCAAACAGGTTGACGCCGCTTGGCGCCTCCAGCCTGTGTGTGACGTCGGCATCCTCTAAACTAAACGGCGCGAGCTGATTTTGAAACAGCGCAATCAGCACAAGCACCACAATCATAATCAGCCCTACCGCGCAGCTTGTGTTGCGCCAGAAACGGCGCATACCTTCCATGAATCTCTGCATTCTGTTCATTGCGCACCTCCGCTGATAGACGCGCGAATGCGCGGGTCAAGCAGTGCAGTGCATATGTCTCCAATCAGGTTAGATATGACAACGAGAGCCGATATTATCAGCAGGCATGCCTGCACCACCGGGAAGTCCTGCGCTATGACGGATTTTGTCATCCACGAACCCATACCCGGCAGCGAGAACACATTTTCCATTATCACGGCACCGGCCACAACCCAGGGCAAGCTCATAAAGGCCGAGACTACGACGAGTATAAGCGCGTTGCGTAGCACATGCTTGAACATGACCTGATTGTTCGTAAGCCCTTTTGCGTAGGCTGTAGTCACATATTTTTCCCGCACGACGCCCAGCACCTCGCTTCGCGTAAGGCGGATATTGCTTGACACTCCGCCGAGAACCATAGCTATAACCGGCAGCACATAGCGCTTCCATGTCAGCTCCCCGGTTACAGGCAGCCATTTAAGCGCGACAACAAAGATGAGAATCAGCACCATACCTATCCAGAATGTGGGTATAGCGGCCGTAATCATCGAGTATCCCATGATAAACCGGTCGAAACGCCCGCCCCTGTGATAGGCGGCCACAAGCCCAAGCGGGACGGACAGCATCACCTGAATAAGCATTGCCATACCGCACAGCTTAAGGCTTATCGGCAGACGGCTCTTCAGCGTCTCGGCAATGCTGATGTTAGAGTTGAGCGATGCGCCTAAATCCCCGCTCAAAACGCGAGTCAGCCAGTTGAAATACTGCTCCGGCAGCGGCTTGTTAAGGCCCCATTTTTCGCGCATTTCCTCTTTTTTCACGTCCGAAACACGATCCGACAGAAGCGATTCTATCGGGTCACCGGGCATCAGGTTAAGCAGCATGAACACGGCAAACGACACGGCAAGCACAAGCAAAAAGCCCTGAAACACGCGCCTTACTATGTAATTCAGCAAATGCCCACTCCCCTTTCATGTTTATTGCGAATCCGGTATTAAAAAATGATACGTATGAGACAGTAATCGCATCATAAGCCAACACAAGCCGGCATCAACCAACGACCTACCATAACAATGTATCACATAACGGCTTTTCATCTGACCAAACAGCAAAACACGGTATCTGTTTGTATTTTTATTTTAGTATTAACAGACTGTTAAAAAAAGTGATATCATAACAAAAACTCAAATTCCTCCGCTTAAGTTGAATAATCGTTATAATAATGATATATTATTATCAAAATGATAATCAGTTGTGGAAAGTGGTGAAATAATGTGGATATTACTATAAATAATCTACAGCGGGCAGCTTTCGACTGCAGCGACAGCATCGCCACTGTACTCATCGGGCATCTCTCCACGCCGGCCATGGTGCTTACACGCTCCGGAGAACCGCTTATTGTCAATCATCGGTGCGAGCTTACGCTCGGCTTCAACCTTAAGCAGCTTCAATATCTGCGCAAAATCAGGCATTTTTCTATCAGCCGCACTTCACAGCACGGCGTGTCGGCAAACTTCGAAATCGAGATATACGAACACACATATAAGCTGCGCGGCAGGCGCTATCTGTGTGAAGGAGACACTGCCGAGCTGATTTTGCTTGACGGTTTTATCAGTGATATCCGTGCCGACGCCGAGCCTATGCATCTGTTCGAAAACCTTATAGGGCACTCGCGGGTATTTCTGGATACAATAGCCGCATGCCGCCGGGCCACAAGCCCTGGGCAGCCGGTTCTGCTGCGCGGCGAGAGCGGCACCGGCAAGGAATCTCTTGCCAGATGCATGCATGCAGAGGGCGCTTTCGCGCCTGGGAGCATTATATGCCTGCGCGATAATTTTGAGTTCGCGGAGTTCACGCGCGTCGCAGATGAGGACATGAGCAGCCTTCTTGAGCGGCTGAGCTCCCACACGTTTTACATAGACGAAATTGCCAACTTCAGCCATTACAGCCAGGACATACTGTTTTTTATCCTTCGCAACGCCGTCATAGGCAACTATAAACTCATCTGCGCAACAAGCGCCGATTTACTGCTGCTGCTGCGCCGCGGCGAGCTGCATCGCAATCTATACGATACTCTTACAGCCGAGACCATTGCCGTCCCCTCGCTGCGGCAGCGCAGGGACGATATCCCGGCGCTGGCCGAGCATTTTATGTGGCGCGCAAACAGGCTGACAAACCGAAAGTTCAGGGTTGGCGCAAAGCTTATCGAGCGTATGATGAAATATGACTGGCCGGGGAATATGTACGAGCTTGAATCGCTTTTGCTCTCGGCGGCGCGGGCAAGCGATGAAATTGAGGGAGAGCTTCCCGCCGGGCTGCTTGACGACCTGATAAACCGCAAGACAAGCGGCGAGCCGGATTATGACTTCAGCATTGCGCACGCCGAGAAGGATTTGATTATCATGGCGCTGAATGCGTTTTCGTCAGACCCGCATCCAAAGGCCGCGGCTGCAAACGCGCTTGGCATAGGCATCGCCACACTGTACCGGAAAATGGAGCTGTATAACATCAGTCAAAGCCGCATGTACGAGGGGTAATACTTTTTGCGCACCGGCTGATATATTCCAAAGGACGTGGCCGGCGGCCACGTCCTTTGAGCTTACCCGCCTAACGCGCCTGCCCGGCATCGTCCGGCGACGTGCTTTTACTCTCCTCATCGATTTTCATCTCCAGCAGGCTCATCCCTGCATCGACGAAAAGCTTCAATATGTAATCCGCCGTCTCCTCAGCCGTGTTTGGATTATGGAAGGTGTAACTCAGCTTTGGCTTCTCCAACAGTTGCCGCCCCGCTTTTCACAGTATTGTCTACAAATCTTTATGCGTGCTTGTTCTTAAATAGAAGCGGCATAATGACCAATCCGAACAAGTATATATATACCATGCCTGCCCTTGCTGCGGCATGGACAAGCATAATTACTACTGTTACGGGGTGCAGCTAATGAACGTTGCCGCGTACTGCCGGGTTTCAACTGACAAGACCGACCAGCTGAACAGCCTTGAAACGCAAAAAAAGTTCTTTTCGGACTATACCGAAAAGAACGGCCACCGCTTGGTGAGGCTATATGCCGATGAGGGAATCTCAGGTACAAAAATAAAGAACAGAATCGAGTTTCAGGCTTTGCTGCGCGACGCGCAACGCGGCCATTTTGATATGGTAGTGGTCAAAGACATCTCCCGTTTTGCCCGCAACACGGTCGACCTGCTGCAGAGCATCCGCACACTCAAGGCGCTGGGCATAGAGACCACATTCCTGACCTCCAATATGTCGGTTCTCGGCCAGTCGGAGTTTGTGCTGACCATCTTCGGCGCGCTGGCGCAGGAGGAGAGCGCCAACACAAGCAAGCGCATCAAGTTCGGCAAGCAGCTTAACGCCGGTAAAGGCCGGGTTCCAAACCTTGTCTATGGCTATGAAAAGACTGCCGGCGATTATTTCAGCCTTAAAATCGACACGCGGGAGGCCGATATCATACGCCGGATTTATTCGTGGTATGTCGATGACGGGTATGGCGCGGCAAAAATTTCAAACCTGCTGAACTCTCGTGGCATAAAGACAAAGCGCGGCTGCGCGTGGAGCCAGAACGCCGTGTGCCGCATACTTTCAAACGAGTTATACACCGGCAAAATCATCAACGGCAAGCAGGAGATATCCGACTTTCTTACCGGCGCACGCGCCGAAAAAGCCGAATGCGACTGGTTTGTAACCGAAAACCCCGCGCTGGGAATCATCACGCGAAGCATGTTTGAAAGAGCCGGACATATTATGAGCGAGCGCGGACGGGCCTTCAAAGTTGACCGGCAGCGGCACAGCGGCAGTCATTTGTATTCCACGCTGATTAAGTGCGGCGGGTGCGGCAGGTCGTTCCGCCGGACAGTGCGCGAGTATAAAAACACATTTGTGCGCTGGATATGCAGCGGGCATAGCGGCCAAGGCGCTCTTAACTGCCCGAACGCCGTCGCTGTGGATGAAGATGACCTTATTGCCGCGCTCAGTACATATTTCTCCGAAATACTGCTGTCAAAAAAGCAAGTGATGAAGCATGCCGCCGCGGAGTTCGAGCGGGCATATTATTCGAGAAGCGGGAATCAAAGTGACGAGAATGAGCTGCGCGCCGCACTTGGCAAACTTGAAAAAAGCCGCCGAAAATACATGGACATGTACGCCGACGACCTGATAACGCGCGGGGAGCTGAACGAAAAAATCAGCGGAATGTGCAGCGAGACAGCCCGGCTGGAGCGCGAGCTGACAGCGCTTAAAGGACGCGGCACGGACATAGGCACGCTGGCCGACATAATATCGCGCACATTCGGTACGGCTCATGATATCGCAGATGTGCGCCGCCTTACAAACGCGCAGCTGAAAAAGATTGTTCAAAAAATTGAGGTCGACGCGCACGGCAATGTCGATATATATCTGCGCGACCTGAATGTCTCTTCTGCCGGATGACGCGGCCGGCAAAACGATATCTACGCAGCCCCGGCTCAGCGCGGCACGCTGCCGGCAGGCGGAATATTTGCAGTACCGGGTTGCTCCGCTATCTCTGCGTATGACGCAAAGCGGCACAGATTCTCCCGGATAAACGTCTGCAGGCCCGGGATATCGTCAAGCGCAAAGCGCGGCGAAACAACGGCAAGGCTGTCATCGTCGGTTACAACGGCAAAGAAGCCGCCCGCCTCGCCGGGCAGGCCCTTGCCTGTCGCTTTTCGGCAAATCCCAATTTTACAAATCGATTCCTCGCTATAGCCCTCGATGAGAATCAGGTCCACATCATGAATCGCGGAAATATTCTGCCGAAGCGTGCGTTCGCGCCGCTCTATTATGGCGGTCTTTCTGGCCGAGCTGATAAGCGAAATATCCGCCCCGGCTTTGGTGAACCTCCACGAGTCCTTACCCTCATAATCAATCTCAAAATCGTGCGCGTCATGCTTTATCACAGCAATTCGCATCCCCTGCGCTTTGAAGCCAATGACAAGTTTTTCAATCAAGGTTGTCTTTCCCGTGCCCGAATAGGCGACAAAAGCGACGGCAGGTATTATACTCACAGCTCTTCTCCTGTTCGGCGGCGAACAAAGTCCAGTACCTCGGCATATATTTCGTCTCTGTTCCCCTCAGTTATGTAAAAGCATTTGCAGGCGGGGTGAGCGCGCACGGCGTTCAAAAACGGCGCATCCTTGGTTTTGACCGCCGCGATGACCGGAACGCTGCCGTCAAGCAGCGACATAACGGCAGCGCAGAAGGCTTCGGCGGAGGACTCCATAAATCCCAGCTCGTCCATGATTATAATGCCGCCACTTGCGGGCTGCGCAAGCATTTTTGCGGCAAAGCGGTCAAAGGCCGCGCTTTTCGCTTCGCTGTGCCTGTTCAGGCAGTATCCGACAAGATTATCCTCCCGCTGCACATGCGGCAGCCCGGCTTCGTAGATGTAGACCGGGCTGCCGTTTATTTCATCCGCCAGGGAATCCTCTTTTTTCGTCTCAAACCCGTATATCCGCATGCCGAGCTCAGCGGTCAGGCGCTTTATCAGCGTGCTTTTACCCGCGCCGCGCTCGCCGATAACCAGTGCGTGCATATTAATCACCCCAAAAACGCATTTTTCGTAAGTTCTTCGTACCGTGCGTCCGTCAGCGCGCAGCCGTAAAACAGTTTATAGTATTCAAGCACCTCGGCCTTTACATCATAATCACACAGGTCGGGATACAGCACCGCCGTCAGCCAAATCATCCCAAGATAGCGCTGCACCGAAGGAGGATTTCCCATCCAGTTGTGCGGGCCCTCGGGCACTTCGACATAATTTTTGCCGGCTATGGCCGTAATTTCGCCCCACGTATTCATATCAGCCGCTGCTGAATAGATTCCGCCCGGCGCAAATACGATAAAATCGGGGTTCCAAACGGCAATCTGTTCCATATCCACGGCATTTCCGGTGCCTTTGGCGGATGGGTTGTCAACAACGGCGAGGTTGTTTGTAAGCATATCCATCAGCCCGGCGTGATAAGACCCCTTTGCCAGAACATTCTGACCTTCGCCGCCAAGCAGATAGAGCGCGTTGACCCGTTTGTCTCCGACCTCTTGCATTATTAAGCGTGTGCGGTCATATACCTTTTCG
>JAVBMB010000052.1:0-34301 GCA_031552995.1 Oscillospiraceae bacterium | reverse complement strand
AAGCTGTTTGTCGACGAAAACGGGCGCCGGTGCGCGCGCGGCATCGACGTCTACGACATCGACGGCGGCGCAAAGGCGGTTATCTTCCGCTATTACCGCGACAAAGGCGCTAAGGGCTACCGGAACGAGCACACATCGTTCACCGATATCGACCTTCAGACATATAGCCGGGACATAACACTGTAGGCTTATTAATGCACAAAAAAAGCACTGACAGTCTTGAACGGCTGTCGGTGCTTGGCATTGTCGGCGTTATATGGCCGGGTGAATGTATATTGAAACGAGCAGCATCACGATGCCGCATGCCATGCGCGACGCCGCGACGGCCATATGATATTTATCCGGAGGCAAAATCTCGTCGCGGCGCTGCCGCTCGTCTTCTTCCATGTCGTCATCTATCAGATACTTATACTTGCCCTTCATCACACCGGGCGCGCGCGTCTTATCCCGGCGGTGGATATACGGCACCTCCTGCCGGGGCTTGCGCTTGAACATGGCGGCGATATCGCCGCCGCGGGCTTTCATAAACGACAGCCACGCCCCAAGCAAAAACGCCGCGCCGATAAACGCCGCCAGAAAGCCGGCGTAGATAAGCCCTCCGTCGGATAGGCGGCTGATAACTGCACACGCGAGGAGCGACGACACAAGAAATATGAGTGATTTTTTTACGATCAGTCTGACCATTGTATTTTCCTCCGCGGCGTCTTACTGAGGCCGAATGCGATTTAAGGCGGCCATTCCGGCCGTCTGCGGCTATTATACCACATGCGCGAAGCGCGTTGGTATAATGTGTCATGCTTTTCGGTTGCTCGCAAAGCGGGCGAGAAAAGCGACAAAAATTACTGTATAATAGCCGTATGCGGCTATTATACCACAGGCGCGAAGCGCATTGGTATAATGTGTCATGCTTTTCGGTTGCTCGCAAAGCGGGCGAGAAAAGCGACAAAAATTACTGTATAATAGCCGTCTGCGGCTATTATACCACAATCCCGCATTTGTTAAAAGGAGCTAGGGCATGAACAAGAAAATTATCGACATAGAGGATGCCGGCGCGCTTGCCAGACTTGAGGTTTTTACCTTTGGACAGGGCAAACCCGGCATTGTCATTACCGCCGGGATTCACGGCAACGAGGTCACCGGCGTCTATGCGGCGCGGCGGCTTATCGAGCTGCTGATGCTTGAGCCGCCGATAAACGGCAGTGTTACCGTCATCCCGTGCGTCAACCCCACGGCCATGCGCTGCATGCAGCGCCGCTCTCCGTTCGACTCGGAGGACATGAATCGCATATTCCCCGGCAACGCCACGGGCAGCCTGACGCACAAGACTGCTTACGCTGTGTGGGAGCTGTCGCAGGACGCCGATATGATTGTAGACCTGCACTGCTGCGGTCAGCACGGTCTGCCGTATATACTGTCTACCTACGACAAGCATCCGCCGTCGCTGGCGCTTGCGCGGAGCATACCGCTCGATATCGCCATACGCTCTCAGGGCAGCGAGGGGCAGTTTTTTACAGAGTGTTGCCGCCGCAATCAGGCGGCGCTGGTAATCGAGTTGCCGTCCGGCCCGTCGTCCGGCTCTGTCAACCTGCCGGTGGCCGGCCTGTGCATTGACGCGCTGCTGTCACTTCTGCGCAAGCATGGCATCATCCGGGGCGTGCCGTCCGGCGGCGCGCCGGTGTTCTACGGCCCGCTGTGCGACATCGATGCGCCGCGAAGCGGGCTGTGGCGGCCGTGGGTTCAGCGCGGTGCACATGCTGAAAAGGGGCAGGTCGTCGGCACGCTTGACGGCGAAGAGGTGACAGCTGCCGAAGCGTGTTTTATAACCTCCGTCCGCGCGTGCGGATATGTCTTTGCGGATGAACCGTGGGTGGTAATTTACGCCGTACCGCAGTGACATGCGTCACCCGGCGGCGCGCGGTATAATTCTCAATCCGCCGATTATACGCCGCGTGCGCCTTGCGGCCCCGCGGATTTTGCCGCTTATCACAGTGGAGAAGGAGTGCCTATGGAGTTCGAGCTCATTGATATCGACCGCTGGCCCGGGAGAGAGCGTTATCGGCACTACATGGATGACGCGCGCTGCACATTCAGCATAACGGCAAATATCGACGTGACTAGGCTTAAGAGAGAGGTAAAATCACGCGGGCTGCGCATGTATCCGACGTGTCTATACCTGCTTGCAACCGTTGTCAACAGCGTGCCTGAGCTGCGATACGGCATTAACTCCGCCGGGCGGCTGGGCGTGTGGGATGTCTGCCGGCCGCTTTATACCGTATTCAACAGCGCAAAGGAGAGTTTTTCCTGCATCTGGACCGAGTACAGCGCAAGCTTCCCGCAATTTTACTGCGCCGCTGTCGCCGATATTGATAAATATTCCTCCTGTGAATCCCTGTACCCGATGGGGGATGAGCCGCCGGGCTGCTTTTCAATATCGTCAATACCGTGGGTCAGTTTCACCGGCTTTAACCTGAACCTGTATACGGCAGGGCGGTATCTGCCGCCGATATTCACCATCGGCAAGTATTTTACCCTCAGCGATACGCTGCTGATGCCCATCTCGCTTCAGGCTCACCACAGCGTCTGTGACGGCTTCCACGCCGCAAAGGCTATAAACATGCTGGGGCGGCTTTCCTCAGACACCGCGTGGATGGACAAATGATAAAGCGTGCAGGCGCGGGTTTTACGCCGCCTGAGCCCGTGCTTAAGCTGCCGATGAAAACAAGCAGGAATACCGAATGGGTATTCCTGCTTGTTTTTCCTATATCGCGGGGCTGATTCGCCCTTTTGCTCTCTCTCAACCGCTCACAAGCGCGCCGCTATTGCCGGTGCAAAAGGCTATATCTCGGGATGCTCCTTGAGATAATCGGCCATAAGTATGCCGCACAGCAGCTGAATGCTGACGAGATTCTTTATCGGCACGGCACTGTAGTTAAGGTTCGTCTCCAGATAGTCGATAATCCTGTCCAGCCCGGCCTTTGCCAGATCGCGCCCCTTTTCAAGCGCAGCCTTTTTCTCGGGGTTCGTCTCACCGTTTTTCTCCATCAGCTCCAGCTCGCTGACATTTGCCCTGTGCAGCAGGCTGTATGTCAGGGATTTGTAAAAGCGCGATACCATAAGGCTGTCGAACTTTTCGGCCTGAGTCGCCATACGGTCGTACTCCGGCTTGCCCTCCATCATCTGCTTCACAGCCTCGGCCCCGCCCTCGTCGTTTGAAGTAAACGCCTCGACGGCGAGGTAGAAGTGGTTCTTTTTATCAAACCATGCCTTCGAAACCTCGGCGACGGCGCGAAGCTCTTTGTTGTCCTCTATGCTCATCTCGCTGCTTTTAAGCACGGCGTCGCGGCGGGTGATGTCGGCCGGCGTAAGGTCGTTGATACGCGCGTCATAGAAATACGGCATCTCGGTCAGCAGCGTGAAAGTGTTGTACTTGCCGTACGCATAGCTGGCGCTGCAGTCGCCGCAGTTTATCATCTTGACGACTTCTTTCATATCCATGCCGCTGTACTGCTCCAGATAATCATACTCGGTGGATATGCCAAGGCTCTGGTATATCGCTTTGCTAAGCTCGATGCACGACGGCGATTCCGGCTCTCCCATGTGTATCGGCACATTAAACCTGGCCGGTATGGCATGGAACTCGTCATAAAGCCCCGGCGTCGGCGCCGATATATACCAGTACACGCCGCCGAACCCGGCGTTGTGCAGGCTGTAGATAAAGCGCGGCTTTATATTGTCGATGAGCTTCATCATCGCCTCGCTCTCGGGCAGCACATTGTGGAAATGCAGTTCCTTATAGTCGACGGGGAATGTCCAGTCGACCTGCTCATACCCGGCGGGGCGGTAGAAGTTGCGCACATAATTTTCGATTGTAAACGGGCCCTTAAACCAGTTCTCGTTAAGCTTTGTTCCGTCGGCGTCCCACGCTTTGACAAAATACCACGTGTATCCAAGCTCACTTTGCAGCTCGTCGTTTTCGGCCAGCTGACGGGTAAAATACTCTATCAGCATCGTGCCTATCGGCTCGTTTGGGTGCGGCAGGCCGAATACAAGCGCGTTAATCGGACCGTTGCCGATTTTAAGGCAGTTAAGCGGATGGCCGTCGCGCGTCTTGCCGAACTCGAACAGCTCAACCCTGTCAGGGTACTGCCGCGCCAGCGCGCGCGAGCTTGCGTCCATCTCGTCGACTGTGAGGAACTCCTTATATTCAGGTATGCCGGCTATCAGTTTACTATAGATTTCTTTCATTAAATACATATCCTTTCGGTGCTGTATTCAGGCCGTGCCCTGCGGGTGCGCGCCAGCGGCCGTTATAGTGGTGGCGGGGTTTTACCCCCGCCACCCTCCCGGCAAAAAATACCGGCTTAGTTTTCGATATATGTGTATGAGAACTCGGCCCAGCCCGCTATACCGGCGCACTGTACGGGCGTCATCTTGACATTTGCCGCCTGAGCGTCAAAGCCGGCGTAGTTGACTATCGGGATTATCGGCAGCTCTTCGGACATAATCTTTTGGATTTCGTGGTAGATGGGCTTGCGGTATGTGAGGTCGGAGTTCAGCAGGCCCTTTGTGAACAGCTCATCAATCTTCGTGTTGCTGTACTTGCCGATGTTGTTGAGGGCGTCTGTGCCTATCCTGGACTGCAGCGCCGCAGGGTCCGGGCCCTGGAAGCCGCCCATCAGCGAGCAGGTGAAGTTGGCGCCGTTGTTGTTTGTGTTGTCCCAAACAATCTGCGACCATGCCTGATATTCCATCGGTGTGACGATAATCTCGATGCCGGCGTCCTTGCACTTGGCCTGAATCAGCTTTGCCACATCCGGCGCGCCGCCGTCGAGATAACAAATAACCTCTATACCGCGGACATAGTAGCCCTCAGCGTCCTTTTTAAGGCCGGCGGCCTCAAGCGTTGCTATAGCTTCCTCAACATTGCACGACGGGGCCGGTGCGTCGCTGTTGGATGCCCACTCGATGACGGAGGGGTAGAAGTTGTATTCCGGGCTTCTTACGTTGTTGAACACCTTGTTGGCGATGTCCTCACGGTCGACGCACAGGGCGATGGCCTTGCGCACTTCGTACGGGGTCGATTTGCCCTCGGCAAAGTTGAATACCCAGTAGAAGGGAGACGGATACTGGTTGGATTCCAGCGTGACGCCGGCGGCGCGCAGTGTATCCAGCTCGTTGTCAGGCACGCTCTCAAGCACGTCGATTTCACCGTTTATCAGTGCCTGCACAGCTGTTGTATCGTCCGGAATAATCGAATAGATGACCTTGTCCAGCTTGACGTCGGTCGCCCAGTAGTTCGGGTTTTTTACAATGACTACGCTGACGCCCGGCGTGAAGCTTTCAAACATAAACGGGCCGGTGCCGACCGGCTTGTCGCTGGCGGGGTTCTCGTCCCACGGCTGGCCGTTGTCGAAGATGTGCTTGGGCAGTATGAACACGGCATACCAGCCGAGGTAGCCGATGACCGACACGTCGGGCTGAATCATGTTGAACACGACAGTCTTGTCGTCCGGCGCGTCTATGCTTTCGACATTGGCCATGACGGTGTAGCCGAAGTATGTGTCGTTCTGCTTAATCGTGTCGAACGTGTACTTTACGTCGGCCGAGGTGAACGGCTCGCCGTCGTGCCACTTGGCCTTATCGGTCAGGTGGAATGTGATGTGCAGGCCGTCCTCGCTTGTCTCCCAGCTCTCGGCAAGGTCGGGGATAATCTGCTTGCTGGCGTCGAGCTTGACAAGGCGGTTGTAGATGTTTTGAACCATGCCGTAGTTGTAGTCATCCGGGATTGTGTCGGGCTGCATGGAGAGCGGATCGCCCCACGCGCGGACGATGAGAACCTGCTCGCCGGCCGGCTCGGTGGGCGGCGTGGTTGGCGCGGTGGTTGTGCTTGCCGGCGCGGTTGTCGTCCCGCCCGGTGCCGTCGTCGTGGTCGTGTCGGTCGGCGTGCATGCCGATATCATCGCGAATATCATCGCCATGGCAAGGAAGAGCGCAATTTTCTTCTTCATTCTTAATTCTCCTTTTTACAATTTGTATATTTGATGGGCAATAATACGTTTTGTTATTATAAATTCCAGCAGGTCGCCCAGTGCGTTCCCTGAAGGTCGGTTCGGCCAGGGTACTCGGCAAAGCAGCGTTCACTGGCCATATAGCACCTGTCGGCAAAAAAGCAACCAGGACCGGGATTAATCGGCGTAGGCGGCTCGCCGTTGATATTTATCGGCTCCTGCCTGTCGTTCAGGTCGATAGACGCGCAGTTCGATATCAACGCCTTCGTGTATGGATGGGACGGATTTTTTACTATCTCGTCCGCCGCGCCGTATTCGACGATTCTGCCAAGGTACATGACGGCGATATTGTCCGACACATGGCGCGTCAGCGCTATATCGTGGCTGATGAACATGACGGTTGCGCCCTGTTTTGCCGACAGCTCCAGCAGCATGTTGATGATATCGGCGCGAACCGACACGTCAAGCATCGACACCGGCTCGTCGGCCACGATTATCTTCGGCTCAAGCATCATAGAGCGCAATATGGATATCCTTTGAAGCTGGCCGCCCGAAAGCTCGTGAGGGAAGCGCTGCATAATCTCTTCCGCCGGGCGCAGGCCGCCCGATTCCAACGCCTTGATACACATGTCGCGGCGCTCTTCATCCGTCTTGCCTATCCTGTGGTTTTTAAGCGGACGCATCAATATCTTTTCGATTGTATCGCGCGGGGTAAATGTGTCGAACGGGTTCTGGAAGACAATCTGCACCATGCGGTAAAATGCGCGCGTGTCCTGCTTTATCAGCTGGGACGCCGCCGTACCGTCGATAAAGACATCGCCGCTCGTCGGGGTCTCAAGCCTGACGAGGCAGCGGCCAAGCGTAGTCTTGCCGCAGCCGGACTCTCCGATGACCCCCAGCACCTCGCCTTTGGCCATGTCAAGGCTTACGCCGTTGACCGCCTTGACAATCTTGCGGCTGGCGGCGCCGCCAAACAGCGTACCCGAACCCTTAACCGGGTAAAACATCGATATGTCTTCAATTTTGATATATCCCTTTTCCATCAGCTTTCACCTCCCACAAGATGGCATGCGGCCGTGTGGCCGTTGCCAAGCTCAACATCCGCGGGTGCGGTGCTGTGGCATTTTTCAAAGGCCCTGGCGCAGCGCGGCGCGAATATGCACCCCTTGTGGTCGACCGACAGGTCGGGCAGGTACCCCGGTATGCTTTGCAGTTTAATACGCTCTCCCTTAAGCGGGGGGAATGAGTTTATCAGGCCGGTCGTATACGGGTGAGCCGGCTTTGTCATGATATCGCTGACCAGCCCGCGCTCGACAATTATCCCGGCGTACATGACGGTTATCTTGTTGCACGAGGCAGCGACAACCGACATATCGTGCGTTATGATTATACGGCTTGTCTTAAGCTGGCTCTCCATCCTCTTCAGCTCGTCAAGTATCTGCCCCTGCGTCACGACATCAAGCGCCGTCGTCGCCTCGTCCATGACCAGCAGATTCGGCTCGTGCAGCAGGCTGACGGCAATGGTGACACGCTGCAGCATACCACCCGACATCTCGTGCGGGTACAGCTTGTATACGCGTTCGTTCAGGTTCACAAGGCGCAGCATCGCGGTCGCGCGGTCAAATATCTCCTCTTTGCCCGCATTCGGGCGATGCACCCGGTATATGTCCTCTATCTGGGCGCCTATGCGGTGCACAGGGCTGAAGGAGTTCATGGATTTTTGAAACACGGCCGACAGGTTCTGCCAGCGTATTGAGTCAAGCTCTTTCTTTTCCATCCCCAGCAGGTCGCGCCCCATGAAATTGACATCGCCTGTTATCTCGGCGACCGGCTTCGGTATCAGGCGCAGTATGGCCATAGCCATTGTGGATTTGCCGGAGCCGCTCTCGCCGACGATTCCCATAGAATCACCCTGGTCTATCGTCATGCTCGCATTGCGCACGGCATAAACCTTTGCCGTTTTATTGCGGTATGTCACCGACATGTTCTTTACGTCAAGCACACGTTCCATCATCTGTCACCCCTTTTGATATGCTTGGGGTTGAGGACGTGATTCAACCCATCGCCCGCCAGGTTGAGCACGAGCACGACAACCACTATCGCAAGGCCGGCAAACATGATTTCCCACGGGGAGGTGGACATATGCGCCTTGCCCTCGTTTATCATCTGCCCCCAGCTGATAACCGTCGGGTCGCCCAGGCCGAGGAACGCGAGGCTTGCCTCGGATATTATCGCGTAGGCCATGTTCATCGTCGTGTTTGCGATGACAGGGAATATCCCGTTTGGAATGATGTATTTCATCAGCATCTGAAGCCGTGTCTCGCCCATGGCGCGCGCGCTTTTGACAAATGTGCGCTCCCGCAGGGACAGCGCCTGTGCCCGCATCAGCTTGGCGTTGCGCGGCCATGTGGTCAGGCCGATAACAATCATGACATTTGTCAGGCTGTTGCCAAACATCGACACGACGAGCATTATCAAAAACAAGTCGGGTATCATCATAAACACGTTAATGATTTCGGCAAAAAACGCGTCTACCTTGCCGCCGAAGAAGCCGGAAACACCGCCGACAATGACGCCGATTGCGCCCGAAATGAACGCCGCCACAATGGCGACCTTTATCGATGTGCGCGTACCGTATACTATCATCGACCAGATATCCTGACCCAGCTTGTTGCTGCCCAGCCAGTGTTCGGCATGCCCCGGGGGCGCCAGACGGTGGGGCCCAAAATAATCAGGCGCGTATGATGTGATGGCAGGCGCCGCGATAAGCACGAATATGATGACAAGTATGCCGATGCAGCCGGCGCACAGTTGCCTGTCCGACACAATGGTGGTGAACGCCTTTTTAAGCGGATTCCTCTTCATGACGCCACCCCCTTAATACCGTATCCGCGGGTCGAGCACGGCGTAGATGATATCGATTACAATCATCGTCACCGCCACCATGGCCGACATGATAAGGTATATGCCCATCAGCACGGGATAGTCCCTCTGGGTAATGCCGTTCATCATGACGCGGCCGGTGCCCGGCCATGCGAACACTATCTCGATGAGCGAAACGCCGGCAATCAGGTATGCCATTGTGATGCCGAACACCGTGACAACCGGTAAAATGGCGTTCTTAAACACATATTTGCGGAATATTTTCTTCTCATCCATGCCGGCTGCGCGGAATGTCGTGATAAAATCCTCGCTGTTCACCTGAAGCACGGCCGACTTCGCTATCCTGAAGTAGTACGGCACATCGACAATAACAAGCGTCGCTATGGGCAGCACCATGTGCTTAAGGATGTCGACATACAGCTTAAAGCCGGTGTACCCCGCGCGCAAGTCCACCATGCCCTGCGTCGGCAGCCACTTAAGCCTTGTGGCGAATATGACGATAAGCATAAGCGCGACCCAAAAGCCCGGCATGGCGTTAAATATGTACGCCGAGCCGGAATATACTGCGTCGATGCCAGAGCCCTCCTTCCGTGCGGCGGTTATACCCATCGCCGCGCCGATTAAGAGCCCCAGCAGTGACCCGGTCAGCACCAGCACAAGCGTCGAGGCAAGCTTTTCGGCTATGACATCGATTACCGGACGGCTATAGACGATAGACGTGCCAAAATCTCCCGACGCATATTGCTTGAGCATCCTGAAATACTGGACAGGCACAGGGTCATTAAGCCCGTACTTCTCCATAAGGGCATTCTTAAGTTCAATATTTTGCGCGTTTTTACCCAGCATATAGGTGACAGGATCACCCGGCGCCGCGTGCATCAGCACAAAGTTGAGCGTCATAACCAATACAATCGTCACGACGCCCATCAACAGCTTCCTAACCACATACTTCCCCATACTGTCGGCCATCCCCTCCGATTTCCAGTGATTAAGCTATAAACAATTTAAGTGGAATAATTTTATCACAATTAACAATTTTGGTCAAGATATGCATAAAAAGTGAAATATATTTGTTCGTATTGCTATTTTTATCACTCTTTTATACTCATATCGGCACACAAGTGTAAAAATTGTTTTAAAATGTACTATTATCGCCCCGGTTTGTGTCAAAATGAGACTGTAAAATGAAATCCCCGTCAAACTGTAAAGCTTGACATATCGGATTAATGTATTACGATTATACTTGACTGCCGTCTACGGCAGGATGCGAGGGGGAGTACATATATGGAAAAACGCAAATACAAAGGGCAAGAGGACGTATCGCTTCTCGGCTTTGGGCTGATGAGGCTGCCGAAGGTTGACCCTGATAAGCCGGACATCGATTTTGAGCCCGCCGCCGAGATGGTGGATTACGCCTACCGGCACGGCGTGACATATTTCGACACCGCCTGGCCGTATCATCAAGGGCTTAGCGAGCCGTTTGCCGGGCAGGTGCTTACGAAGTATCCGAGGGAGAGCTATCAGCTTGCGACAAAGCTGCCGACATGGCTGCTTAAGTCGGAGGCCGATGTTGACGAGTATTTCGGCAAGCAGCTTGAGCGCTGCAAGACCGACTATTTTGATTTTTACCTTGTGCACTCTCTGTCTGACGACAGCTGGCCGAACGTCGCAAAGTATAATGTATACGAGCAGCTTAAAGAAAAACAACGCCAGGGCAAAATCCGCAGGCTGGGTTTTTCATTCCACTTCACGCCGGAGCTGCTTGAGGAGATTACGGACACATATGAGTGGGATTTTGCGCAGATTCAGCTCAACTATGTCGATTGGGAGCTTCAGGACGCCAAACGCGAATATGAGATATTAAAGTCGCGCGGCATACCGGTTGTCATTATGGAGCCTGTGCGCGGCGGCGCGCTTGTGACATTGTGCCAGCAGTCGATAGACATATTTAAAAAGGCCGACCCCGACGCCAGCATCGCATCGTGGGCGGTGCGCTACGCCGCGTCGCTGCCCGAGGTGATAACTGTACTCAGCGGCATGTCCACCCTTGAGCAGGTGAAGGACAATGTCAAGACGATGACGCCGTTTAAGCCGCTTAGCGATGCCGAGCGCGTCACAATCGACGAGGCGCTTGAGGCATACCGCAAGACGGGCACGATACCCTGCACCGCCTGCAGGTACTGCATGGACTGCCCGGCGGGCGTCGACATCCCCAAGACCTTCGCCATCTACAACGACTACAAGGTCAAGGAGATTCCGCATTTCTTCCAGGGTAATTACGAGCTGATGGGTGAGAGCAAGCAGGCGCACAACTGCATCGAATGCGGCGCGTGCGTGCCGCTGTGCCCGCAAGGGATTGACATCCCGGCCAACATGAAGCTAATCGCCGAGCTGAACATAAAGCTGAACGAAAAAACGGAATAACAAGAGCAAAACGCGTCGCCCGTCCTGAATATCAGGACGGGCGATTAGTCTGCCTGAAAACCCTGCGGGGTTTTCAGGCATTTAGCCGGCTCCGGCCTGCGGGCCGGATTTCGCCCATTTTATACGTAAAAATGGGCGGGTTATGGTGATTTTCCCCGGCACATGTCCGTAGAAAATCTATTGGCTCACGAAAAAGCAGGACGCGCCCTGCTTTTTCGACAAGCGCGTCGCCCGTCCTGAATATCAGGACGGGCGATTTCATGCTTTCTGTCAGCCGTATCAGCTGTCCTGCCCGTCGGTCTTTTGCAGGCTCTCTTCATACAGCGCGTCTGTTTCCTCGGCTTCGAGCAGCTGCCCGCTCTCGTCTGAGGCGTCTTGCTTGTCTTCACCGCCGGGCGCGCGCGGCCGGCGGTGCCCGCTTGCCGCCGCGTGGATTTTCTTCACCTTGCTGTATACATAATAGCCGAGCAAGAGGACAAAAATCACCGTGAATAATTGTTCCATATCTCTCCCTCCGTTTCAATGCCGCGCACAGCGCGTCATTGATTGGCGTTAAGCCTCTCAAGCCCGTCGAGGGCCAGCGCGCAGTTAATCATGACGCCGTTTATAAACGCCGCTTCATTGATTGTATATTCCGAGCTGTGTCCCGGCGCCGGCTCGTGTCCCGGCGCGGAGCCGCTGCCCAGATGGTAAAACACCGACGGCGCAGCCTGGCCGAAATAGCAAAAATCCTCTGTGCCAAGGCCGGGGGTTTTTGTCTCGATAAAGCTGCCGGGGCCAAGTATCTCTGTGGCAATGCACTCAAGGCGACGGACGAGGTATTCCTCATTCACCTGGCCGTCATAGCCCTTCGAGCGGATGAACTCGGCTGTAGCTCCGTTGGCGGCGCATATTCCGTGAACAAGGTCTTCAAACTCTTTGACGACACGTTCTCGCGTCTCGGTATCCAAAGTGCGGAACATGACTTCAAGCTCGACGCGGTCGCACACGATATTCGACACCTTTCCGCCGTGAATGGCGCCGACGGTTATGCAAATCGAGTCGGTCGCGCTCACCCTTCGGCTTGGCAGTGTGTGGGTGGCCACGACGACCTGGCTTGCCACAAGCACGGCGTCGACGCCGCCGACAGGCCATGCGCCGTGGCTTTTTTTGCCGTGAATCACTATGGTAATCTCGTCGCTGAAGGCGTGCGTCGGCCCCGGCTTCGTGCCAAGCGTGCCCAGGTCTTTACCTCCTATGTGCGTGCCGTACACCTCGCTGACGTGCGGGTTTTCCATGCAGCCGGCCTCTATCATGCGCATGGAGCCGCCGTTGCCCTCCTCGGCGGGCTGGAAAAACAGCTTGACATTGCCGCAAAAGCTGTCTCTCATCTGTTGCAGCACGTATCCCGCGCCGAGAAGCATCGCCGTGTGGGAATCGTGTCCGCAGGCGTGCATAACGCCCGGTGTCTCGGATGCGAACGGCAGGCCGGTGCGCTCGTCAAGCGGCAGCGCGTCCATGTCGGCGCGCAGGCCGACGGTCGGCCCGTCCTTTGCGCCGCGGACAATGCCGACTACAGCCGTCATATCGGGGTATGTAATATACTCGATGCCCAGCCTGTCAAGCTCGGCGCGCACAAGCGCCGATGTTTTGAACTCCCGGTCGGCCAGCTCGGGGTTCCTGTGTATCTGACGGCGAAGCGATATGACATTTTCCTCATTCTGCTGTGCAAGCTGCCGAATCCTTGCTATATCCATGTGCTGCCTCCCTGTAGTATTTTGGAAAACTGTGCTTTTTACGGCGGCGCGGCGCTGTCAGCTGCGCCTCAGCGCGCGCCCGGCGCGTACGCCGGTGGCGTGCCCCTCTCTGACGGCAATCTCACCGTTGACAATAACGGTGCATATGCCCTCGTTGCGCCTGAACGGATGCAGAAAGTCGGCGTGCGACCTGATACCCTCATAGTCAAATATCGTGATGTTGGCGTCGCGCCCCTCAAGCAGCACCCCCTGATCGGACAGGCCGACCGACAGCGCCGTCAGCGCCGTCATGCTGCGGATGCTGTCCTCCAGCGTGCGCAGGTTGTTGTCTCGGCAGATTTCCAAACGGCGCGTCATCGTCGCCGTGCCGCGCGGATGCCCTCCCGCCTGCTGCTCGGGGTCGATATGCGTCTGATAATCCGACCAGTCGGAGCCTGCGGTTATGCGCGGATGCGCCATTATGCGCAGCATATCATCCTCGTTGATTGAGAAATATATACCCTGACCCTGCGCGTCGTTTTCAAGCAAAAAGTCGCAGAACGCATCAATAGGCGCCTTGCCCTGCTTTGCGGCGAGCTCGGCCATCGTCATGCCGACATACTGCGGCGTCTTTGGCGCGCCTGCGATAAGCGTGCCCTCGTACCCCGCCTGATAGACCGAGCTTTCAAACTCGGCGGACAGGTTGAATATCGCGTATTCGATCTCGGCGCGTATCCCGGGGTTCTTAATGCGCTTAAGCAGCTCGCCACGCCCGCCGACAAGGAACTTGGCGGGGATTTGGCTGACGAGCGGGGCGGACCCGGCCAAAAACGGATATTGGTCGGCATAGGCGCGCACGCCGCGCGCTGCGGCATCATCAAGCATTTGCAGAAGTTTTACCGATTTGCCGATGTTCTTTTTGCCCGCCACCTTAAGGTGGGATATCACAAGCGGCACTCCGCCCTCCTCGGCGACGCGGATCGCCTCGGCGACCGACGCCTCGACATTGTCCCCCTCGCCGCGTATATGGCTGGTGTAGACGCCCTTATACGGCGCCATGACCTTTGCCAGCTCTATCAGCTCTTCGGTGTCGGCATACACCGACGGCGCGTATACCAGCCCGGAGGAGTATCCCAGAAAACCGCACTCAAGCGCCTCGACAAGGTTGCGCTTCATATCGTCCATCTGCGCCGCCGTCGGGCGCGCGTCGCTGTAACCCATCGCGTGGGCGCGCAGCTGGCCGTGCCCGGCATAAAACGCCATGTTCGTGCCGAGCTTCATCGTCAGCGCGTGACGCATAAAGCCGGCCGGCGTGGCGCATATTTCGGCCTCGCGCTTCTCGTCGTCCGCCGGCCGCACACCCTCTATCGCATCGGAATAGTACGGTGTGGGAGAGCTGCCGCACTGCCCTGCAATCTGCGTTGTCGTCCCCTGCTCAAGATGGTTATAGCTGTCGCTTCCGTGCACCGCGCGGGAGTCACTGTGCGTATGCCCGTCTATAAAGCCGGGGGCGACTATGAGGCCCTTTGCGTCGACAGTTTCTGCGCACGGCTTTGTTATCTGCGGCGCGACTGCGGCGACCTTGCCGTCCTTAATCGCGACGTCAGCCTTGAAGCGCGGCTTGCCGGTGCCGTCGACAACCTCTCCGTTTTTGATGATGATATCGTACATTCTCAAACCTCCGGGCGCGGCAGATTTCCGCAACCTGTCCGTAGTCGCGGCCACACGCCGATATATAATAAGGATATTCCATTTATATGCCTGTGTCAATGTCTGCCGCCTCTTTACAAATATTAATATGTGGTGTAAAATAATTGCGCAGGTCTGCGCTTTTCCCGCGCTTTTATCTGCCACAATATCATACTACAGATCTTCAGGGCAGGGTGAAAAACCCGACCGGCGGTAAGGCTGATGCCAAGTCCGCGAGCTTTGATGTGCCGCATGGCATGTCAGCGCAGAACCGGTGTGATTCCGGTACCGACAGTAAGCGGCATATGCCGTAAGTCTGGATGGAAGAAGAGCGGCGATATTATTCCCTGACGGTTTCTTCCGGCGCCATTTTTGGGCGACGGCGGAGAATCGTCAGGTATTTATGTGTAATATCCGCGTTTTAGCCTCCCTGAAGTCTATAGTCACGGAGGTTTTTATGAGAAACACGAGAACACGCAAGCTCATCACCGCGACGCTTTTGGGCGCGGTCGGGTTCGTACTGATGTTCGTCGACTTCAGCGTGCCTGTCATGCCGGGGTTCATCAAGATGGATTTTTCCGACCTGCCGGCGCTGCTCGGCTCGTTCGCGCTCGGCCCGCTGTGGGGTGTCGCCGTCTGCCTTATCAAGAACATGCTGCACCTGCTCGTCACCGATACAATGGGTGTCGGCAGCCTGTCTAACTTCCTGATCGGCTCGGTGTTTGTCTTTTGCGCCGGCGCGCTTTACGGCAAGCTCGGCGGCAGAAAAGGCGCGGCAATCGGCTCGGTTGCCGGCTCGGCTGCCGCGGCTGTCGTCAGCATATTTTCCAACTACTACATCGTCTACCCGGTATACGCCAGGCTGATTATGCCAATGGACGTTCTCATCGGCGTGTACAAGACGCTCAACCCGAATGTTGAGACGCTTTGGGACGCGCTGATATGGTTCAACGCGCCGTTTACCGCGGTAAAGTGCCTGTGCGTATCTATATTCGTTTTCCTTGTGTATAAAAAGCTTTCGCCCGTGCTTAAAGGACGAAAATAACCGGCCTCCCCGCAACATGTATGCGCGGCAGGGAAGCCGCGCGAAAGGAGCGCAGCCGGACTCTTCCGCACACCGGCGCGATGCTGTTATGGAGAGCTTTACCGTATCGTTCAACGCAGTTTTCCCGATGTTTCTCATTATGGCGGCCGGCCTGCTGTGCCGGTATATCAAGGTGATACCCGAGAGCGTTATCAGCCCGGTTAACAACATCGTATTCCGGCTGTTTACGCCGGTTCTGCTGTTTAACAACATCTACAGCTCGGGCAGCTCGGCAGATGAAGTTCCGGTTAAGCTGCTGATATTTATGCCGGTCTGCCTGCTTGCGCTGTACGGCGCGACATTCTTTGCCGTGACAAAGCTGGAAAAGGACAACACGCGTCGCGGCGCGCTGATTCAGGCAATATACCGCGGCAACTTCGTACTTTTGGGCCTGCCAATCGTCACGTCGATATTCCCGCCAGAGCAGGCGGGCGTCGTCGGCATCACGGCGACGATATTTGTACCGCTGCTCAACATACTGGCCGTCGTCACGCTGGAGACATTCCGCGGCGGCAAGGTCAATATCGTCCGGCTGCTGCGCGGCGTGGTAACAAACCCGCTTATAGTCGCCTCGCTTCTCGGCATCGTCATGCTGTTTCTTCGCGTGCGGCTGCCTGTCGTCGCCGCGTCGGCGATAAAGAGCCTGTCCGGCGTCACAACGCCGCTCGCCCTCGTCACGCTCGGCGCATCGCTTGATTTTGCCCAGCTGCGCAACAACAAAAAATATGTGCTGTGGGGCACACTTGGCAAGCTGGTTTTTTTGCCCGGCTTGGCGATACCCCTGGCTATTTTATTCGGCTTCCGCGGTATATCTCTTGCAACTGTCATGGCGGCATTCGCCGCGCCGACTGCCATTGCCTCGTACCCGATGGCCGAGCAGATGGACAGTGACGGCCCGCTTGCGGCCGAGCTTATTATCAGCACGTCGACATTCTCGTGCATCACGCTGTTTTTGTGGCTGTTTTGCATAAAGGCATTGGGGCTGATGTAACGGGCCGCCAATATTTGCTTTGCTTTAACACGACAAAACTGTTGACAGGACGCAAGAAAAGTCATACTCTATTACTGTACGAATATTATCATAAACCAGAAAAAAAGGCAGGTGAAAACGATGGACGCGGGGAGTACCAACGGCGCGAGACAGATGGAGAACAACCGTGAACCCGAGCCGCCAAGTACGCGTCTCGTGTTCGTGGGGCTGCAGGGTCTTTTTCGCCGTTTTGCCTGAAATGACGCTATAGCCTGCCGGAGCCCGCCGCAAACCACTGCGGGCCGGTGTTTTTGCATGCTTCATCTGTGGTGCTGTGACTTCCTGTCGGGAACAGGGTTTTTTGCCCATTTCCGTCAGATGCACGGCTTTTTTTACATCATGGCGCGCTGCGCCTGTGTAAATCTGCCGGGCATTATGCCGCCTGCGCGCGGCCGAAAGGAGGAAACACCCATGAACGATTTTGAAAAAATCTCGGCGCAGCTCCTTGAACTGCTGCGCGGCAAGAGAATCATAGAGCTGCGCGAGCTGCTTGAGGAGATGAACCCGGCCGATATAGCTGAGCAGCTGCAGGAGCTGTTTGATGAGGAGCTCATCTCGCAGGAGGAACTGCCGGTGCTGTTCCGCATACTTCCCAAGGAGCTTGCGGCCGACACATTTGTCGATATGGAAGCCGATATGCAGCATGAGCTGATAAAGGCCTTCAGTGACAGGGAGCTGAAGGAGGTCATGGACGATATTTTTGTCGACGACACCGTCGATATCATCGGCGAGATGCCGGCAAATGTTGTAAAGCGCATACTGCGCAGTGTCGACAGCGAGACGCGCAAGTCTATAAACCAGATACTCAACTACCCCGAGGACAGCGCCGGAAGCATCATGACGACCGAATATGTCAGCCTGAAGCGGACTATGACAGTCCAGCAGGCGTTCGCCCGCATCCGCCAGACCGGCGTCGATAAAGAGACGATTTATACCTGCTATGTCACCGACCCGGGCGGCCATCTGGAGGGGCTTGTATCGGTAAAGGACCTTCTGCTGGCCGATGAGGAGGACATAATTGAGCAGGTAATGACGACAAGCATAATATCTGTGCAGACGCTTGACGACCGCGAGGTCGCGGCGCAGATGTTCTATAAGTACGACTTTTCCGCGCTTCCGGTCGTCGACCAGGAGAACCGCCTCGTCGGCATCGTCACCGTCGATGACGCCATCGAGGTGCTGCAGGAGGAAGCGACCGAGGACATCGAAAAGATGGCGGCTATCACCCCAACCGACAAGCCGTATCTTAAGATGACCGTTTTTCAGCTGTGGAAAAGCCGCATCCCGTGGCTGCTGCTTCTGATGGTGTCGGCTACATTTACCGGTATGATAATCACAAGCTTCGAACATGCGCTTGCGGCGCAGGTAGTGCTGACCGCGTTTATCCCGATGCTGATGGACACCGGCGGTAACTCCGGCAGCCAGAGCTCTGTCACGGTCATCCGCAGCCTCAGCCTGGGTGATATAGAGTTCTCTGACATCGCCGTCGTCATGTGGAAGGAAATCCGTGTCTCGCTGCTGTGCGGCGTCACACTGGCTGTGGCCAACTTTGGCAAGCTGATGTTGTTCGACCGCGTTGCGCTTCCTGTTGCGATTACAGTTTGTCTTACGCTTGTCATCACGGTGTTTTTTGCAAAGCTGGTCGGCTGTGTGCTGCCCATGGCGGCAAAGCGTATCGGGTTCGACCCTGCTGTCATGGCCAGCCCGTTCATCACAACAATTGTCGACGCCGTGGCACTGCTGTTCTACTTCCAGATAGCAACTGTAATATTGCATATCAATTGATTTTAATTAAGGAGACCGCTATGCTTGAAACCGGTATGACTCACTCGCTTAAAATGACCGTCGAACCGCATATGACCGCAAGAAATATGAAGAGCGGTGCGCTCGATGTTTTTTCGACGCCGTGGATGATAGCGTTTATGGAAAATTGCTGCTTCGACTGCGCGGCAAAAGAGCTTGAAGCGGGGCAGGGGACAGTCGGCACGATGCTGAATATCCGCCACCTTGCGCCGACGCCGGTCGGCATGTCCGTTCAGTTTGAATGCACTCTGACCGCTGTCGACAGGCGCAAGCTTGTGTTCGACGTGATGGCGCGCGACGAACGCGAGGTTATCGGCACCGGAACACATGAGCGATTTATTGTGGACAGCGCGGCGTTTGTGGCGAAATGCGCCGCTAAAACCGATAAACAATTGTAGTATTTCACAGTTAATATACTATTGGTAATCATTTATTGCCGATACTCTATCGGTTATTGTCGGTTACATGCCCGCAGTATCGATTGCCCCTGACGGTGATTATGCGAAGCCGGGAAATATCCCAAAACATCGCGTTGAACGCGTGGCTTTTGGACAAGCCTGACGAGCCCGGCAAACTTAAAGATGCGCCGAAGGTCTGACTACCTCATCACTTGCGGCGATGTGCGCAACCGGGCAAACCGTCTTTGCCGGGCAGCGCAACCATTGGCAGACGTATTGTCTATTCTCCGCCTCTCAGCGGAGGTCGAAAGCTGTATTTAAAGCCTCCGCGGATAAATCCGCGGAGGCTTTTCCTTACGATATCAAAGCTGTAAAGCTTTTCGGCTTGACGGCCTTACAGCGGCTTTGACTGTATTTTTGCAAACCTGCGCGGATATCCGTCCGGCGTCGGGCGCACCTTGTATACCTTTATCACCTGATGGCGCTCCTCATGATCCGGAATCGAGTAGGGCAGATACTCGGCGATTCTGCCGCCAAGCGTGTCTATCGCGCCGACGGCCTGCTTTGCCTCCTCGGCTGTCTGAGCATTCTCCGACTTAAGCGCAAGGAACTGCCCGCCGACCTTCAAAAACGGCAGGCACAGCTCGGCGAGTATGCCAAGCGGCGCGACAGCGCGCGAAATGACGATGTCAAAGCTCTCGCGGCAACCGGGCTTAAGCGCAAGCTCTTCGGCGCGCGCGCAGATTGTATTGATTTTCAGCCCAAGACGCATGCAGCTTTCCCCGATGAAATCGACACGCTTTTCGGTGCTGTCAAGCGCCGTAATGTCAAGCGACGGGTCGTAACAAAGCAGCGGCACGGCAGGGAAGCCCGCCCCGCTTCCGACGTCGAGTATCCGTTTGCCCGGCATGTTCGCGCACGTAAGCAGATACAGGCAGTCCAAAAAATGCCGCGAGGCGAACTCCTTCGGCTCGACGACTGCCGTCAGATTCATAACCTTATTTTTCTCTATGACGAGTCTGGCGAACTCCTCCATTCTTGCCAGCGCTTCCGGTGTCGGCGCGATGCCCCAGCGATAGCTTCCGCGGACGATAGTCTCTATCATTTTTTCACCTCCGGTGGGTTTTTAACTGTTTTTTGCGTTGCCCAGCCAGACAATCAACGCGCCGATGTCGGACGGCGAAACTCCGCTTATCCTTGACGCCTGACCCAGCGTCGCCGGGCGCACGGCCGACAGCTTTATGCGCGCCTCTGTGCGGATTGACTGAATCGACATGTAGTCGATGCCGCCGGGCAACGCCCTGTCCTCCATGCGGCGGGCGCTCTCGACCTCGCTCATCTGGCGCCTGATATACCCTTCGTACTTGACGGATATCTCGACCTGCTCTGTCGCCTTGCGGCTGAGAGCGGGGCGATTGCGGTCGATTGAAGCCAGCGCATCGTAAGTGATTTCCGGCCGGCGCAACAGGTCTTTTAGGCTGGCGCCGGACAGCGCAAGCGGCGCTGTGCCAAGAGATACTAAAAGCGTGTTGACTTCATCGCCGGGCGGCGCAACCGTCTTACTCAGCCGCTCTATTTCGGCGTCCGCCGCGGCATACTCGGCTTTCATCCGCATCACACGCGCTTCCGGCACAAGCCCCAGCTCGAAGCCGTAGCCCATCAGTCGGCGGTCGGCATTGTCCTGCCGCGTTATCAGCCGGTGCTCGCAGCGCGACGTCATCATCCGGTACGGCTCGTCGGTGCCGCGCGTTACAAGGTCGTCTATCAGCGTGCCTATATACCCGTCGCTGCGCGACAGCGTAAACGGGACAAGCCCCTTTACAAATCTGGCGGCGTTTATCCCGGCGACAAGCCCTTGCGCGGCAGCCTCCTCATAGCCCGAGCTTCCGCACAGCTGCCCCGCGGCAAAAAGCCCCGGCAGGGCCATCACCGCCAGCGTGGCGTCCAGCGTCAGCGGGTCAATGCAATCGTATTCGATTGCGTACCCCGGGCGCATGATGACGGCATGTTCAAGTCCTTCGATGCAGTGCACGACCCTCAGCTGTATATCCTCGGGCAAAGAAGTTGACAGCCCCTGAACATACAGCTCGACCGTGTCGGCGCCGCACGGCTCCAAAAACAGCTGATGCCTTGTTTTGTCGCTGAATCTTACCACCTTGTCTTCGATTGACGGGCAGTATCGCGGCCCCACGCCTTCTATAACGCCGCTGAACAGCGGCGAGCGGTCGAGCGAGGCGCGTATAACATCGTGCGCCGCCTGATTTGAATAACCGAGCCAGCATACCGAACCGTTACCGGCCAAATCGCCGTCGTCAAATGAAAATCTGCCGCTCATTTCATCACCAAGCTGCGGTGTGAACTTGCTGTAATCCACCGTGCGTCCGTCGATGCGGGGCGGTGTGCCGGTTTTAAAACGCCGGAGCGGCAGCCCTAGCGCGCGCAGGCAGTCTGACATCATATTCGCTCCAACCAGCCCGTCCGGGCCGGATTCCCTGACGACATCGCCCGAAAATGTCTTGGCCGCAAGGTATGTGCCGGTGGCCAAAACGACCGCGTTTGCGCGGTACTCCGCGCCGCCCGCCGTTATGACGCCGCGCGCCGCGCCGTTTTCGGCAAGCACACCTGCGACCTCGTTTTGGATAATCTGCAGCGCCGGCCTCGCCTCCAGCGCGCGGCGCATATAGGCGCGGTAGACAAGCCTGTCTGTCTGGCTTCGGGGCGAAAACACCGCCGGGCCTTTGCCGCGGTTAAGCATGCGGAACTGTATACTGGCAAAATCGGCGGCGCGCGCCATTTCACCGCCCAGCGCGTCGATTTCCCTGACAAGTTGCCCCTTTGCCGTGCCGCCGATAGACGGGTTGCACGGCAGGTTACCTATGGCATCCAGGTTTGTGCAAAACGCCGCGACACGCATGCCAAGACGCGAGGCCGCCAGCGCCGCCTCAATGCCGGCGTGACCCAGGCCGACGACAATAATATCATATTCACCCGCAAAAAATGTCATGGTTTCTCCGTATCGCTTAGTATCTGATTACCGCTTGCCGGACGCATATGAAGCGTCAGGCTGCAGCGTGCCGTATTTCTTGCGCCGGCCGGCAAAAATTGCCGCGGCGGCAGGTGTTTGCCCAGCAAGGGAAGTGCCGTCCCGGCGCACCGCCTCCACAAGGCGGCGCTTATCTATTTGCCGACGCAAAACCGGCTGAAAATCTCATGCGCGATTTCGTCATCGGCTGTCTCACCCGTTATTTTGCCCAGCGTGTCAATCGCTCTCTCGACATCGCTTAAAAATGCGTCGGCCGTCACGCCGCCGGCCGCGCCGTCAATGGCGCTGGCGAGATCGCAGGCCGCCTTTTGCAGCAGCGCCGCTTGGCGGGCGGATGTGACAAGGATTTCAGCACCGCCTTGCGGCGCAATAGCGCCCAGCCACGCCGCAATGGCGTCGATGCCTTCGTTTTTATGCACCGAAATCTCGAAAACCGCGTCAAACCCGGCCGCATCCTTCGTCAAAACCCCGCGCTGCCGCAGCTCATCCATGCGCTTTTGCGCATCTCCGCTTGATGCAATATCCCCTTTGCTAAGCACAAGCGCGGAAAGCGGCGCGCCAAGCGCCAGCCGCGCCGCCTGCTCGTCCTCAGCGGCCACAGGCGCGGCGCAGTCGATGACACACAGCGACGCCAGCGCGGCGTTTGCCGCGCCGCGCGCTTTTTCTATGCCTATTTCCTCGGCCTTGCCGCGCGGCGCACGCAGGCCGGCAGTATCAAGCAGGCGCACCGCCGCGCCGCCGCAAGTGATAACATGGTCGATTATATCCCGCGTCGTTCCGGCCTCGTCGGTGACAATAGCGCGTTCGAACCCGGCAAGCGCGTTAAAAAGCGTGCTCTTCCCGGCGTTCGGTCGGCCGATTATCGCCACAGGCACACCCTCGCGTATGTATCTTCCCCGGCTGTACCCATCAAAAAGGCTGGTCAGCTCACGCCGCGCAGCCTCCAGCACCTCGCGCGCGCTGTCGTACTCATACGGGTCTATTTCCTCATCGGTATAATCGCACACGGCGTAAAAATGTGCCAGCTGGCCGACAAGCCCGCGCCGAAGTTGCTTTACAGCGCCGCCGATATTGCCCATAAGCTGCCCGGCAGCGGCGCGCGCCGCGGCAGGGGAGAGGGCATAGATCAAATCGGCTGTCGCCTCGGCCTCGGTCAAGTCCAGCTTGCCGTTTAAAAACGCCCGCTTCGTGAACTCTCCCGCCTCGGCCGGGGCCGCGCCCAGCGCGAATATATGCTCCAGCGCAGACGAAACAATTGCCGCGCTGCCGTGACAATATATCTCCGCCATATCCTCTCCGCTGAATGTATGCGGGGCGCGGTGAAATGATGCCATGCACAAATCAATGACAAATCCGTCTTTATCTGACAACTTACCGTAATATAATTGTTTATTTATACGTTTAGTGTGCGAAGCTAGGCCAGCCGTATTAAAAATACTGTCCAAAATCCTGCCGGCGTCATCCCCGGACAGTCTGATAATCCCGATTGCCGCCGGCAGCGCGCCGCCGGAATACGCAGCGATTGTTGAACCCATATGCCCTCCAATTGTGAAGAATACTCCGGAACGCGGACTGCCCGCCCGTTTGCGCCGAATGCAAAACCCCCGCGCTCCACGGTTCAGGCAGCAGGGGATGCATGGCAAGATTTGATTCTATATTGTATTGTCATCGTGATATAATACAATTAGTATTATGTCAATCTGTTGCGGAATACCTTTGATGCACCCTTAGCCTTACACCTGCCATTTGCCGGAGAGCGTATCAATATCAACCCTGTATACAAGCGCCGCGGCGGCGTGTTTGCCGATGTACTCGGCGCTGGCGGCAGCTGTGCCCGGGCTGTACTTTTCACAGATGGCCATAAAACCGCGAACCCGCTCATCCTCGTCGCGCACGAGCGACGCCTTTCCAAACGCCGTTACGCTGATGAAGTCAAAATCGAACGCGGCGCCGAGGTTCTTGCTGTATCGCAGCGCCGTCAGGCAGACCTGCGGGCGGACGTTTAATAAATCGCACTTAATCCCCGACTTGGCTGAGTGAAAATATAACACCTTGCCAATCAGCGCGTATGACAGTATCACACCGTATGGGTTGCCTCCGGCATCCGCAAGGCACAGCGTCATGCTCTCCGCTTCGGCAAGCGCTTTCCATGCGTCGGCATCTGGCATTTGTTTATCTTTTCTTCTCATCTCACGCATACAACATACCTCACTGCGTTATTTTTACTTTTTGCCGGCCGGTGTGATGATTTCAAGCCCGCCCAGATATTTGCGCAGCACCTCCGGCACGACAACCCTGCCGTCGGCCTGCTGATTCTGCTCGACTATCGCCGGCAGAATGCGGCTTGTCGCCAGCCCGGATCCATTGAGCGTGTTGACAAACTCCGGCTTGCCGGTATCCTCACGCTTAAATCTTATGTTCCCGCGGCGCGCCTGATAGTCCCGCGCATTTGATACCGAGCTGACCTCCTTGTAACCTTGCATCGACGGGATGTGTATCTCGATGTCGAATGTGCGCGCCATCGCGGCCGAGCAATCTCCCGCGGCAAGCTTTACAGTGCGGAAGTGGAAGCCGAGCCCCTTGACAAGCGCCTCGGCCTTGCCGACAAGCTCGTCAAACGCGCGATCACTGTCCTCCGGCCTTGTGTACTGCACCATCTCCACCTTGTTGAACTGATGCCCGCGCACCATGCCGCGCTCGTCGGCGCGGTAGCTGCCGGCCTCTTTGCGATAGCACGGAGAATACGAGATATATTTAAGCGGCAGCTCGCTCTCCTTAAGCAGCTCGTCGCGGTGAAGGCTTACAAGGCCGGTCTCCGCCGTGGGCAGCATGAACCTGCGGCGTTCATTTTCCTCGCTCTCAAGCCAAAAAACATCGGCGTCAAACTTGGGGAACTGCCCTGCGGCAAGCCCCGCCTCGTACCCCAGCATATGAGGAAGCAGCACAAGCTCGTATCCGTCTGCAATATGCGTGTCGATGAAGTAATTCAGCAGCGCCCACTCCAGCCGAGCGCCAAGCCCCCGGTATATCCAAAACCCGCTGCCCGACAGCTTTGCCCCGCGCGGATAGTCGATAAGTCCCAGCTCGGTACACAGATCGACGTGGTTTTTAGGCGTAAAATCAAACACATGCGGCTGCCCGAACGAACGCACCTGCTCGTTATTTTCCTTGCCGCCCGGGGCTACATCCTCATCCGGCAGGTTATAAAGCCCCAGCATCAGCGTGCGATATTGCTCCTCGATGGCCTTCAGCTGCTCGTCAGACTGCTTGATTTTGTCGCTTATCTCCTTCATAGCGGCCATAACGCCCGATGCGTCCTGCCCGGCCTTTTTAAGTTCGGGTATTTGCTTTGTCACCCTGTTCTGCTCGGCTTTAAGCTGCTCGCCCGAGCCAATCAGCGAGCGGCGCCGGGCGTCAAGGGCCAAGATTTCCTCTATTTCCTCCGTGATGCAACAGCCTTTGCGCGCCATGAGCTCTATAACATGCTGCGGGTCGTCCTTTATGCGCTTGATATCTATCATAATTCTCTCCTCATTATACCAATCCAAAAATCACAATTTTTTCAGTGCCTCACAGATTTTTTCAAGGTCGCTGTTGCCATAGTATTCTATCGATAGCTTTCCTTTTTTTCTGCCGTGCGCGATTGCAATCTTATGCCCGGTCACACTCTCCATCTCGCGCTGAAGGTCGCGGATATACATCGCATCAGGCGACTGCTTCTTTTCCTGCTTGTTTTTGCAGAGCTTTTTCACCAAATCCTCTGCTTGGCGGACGCTAAGGCGCTCCCTGATAATAAGACGGGCTGCCTTTTCCATATCATCAGCCGAAGGAAGCGCGAGCAGCGCGCGGGCGTGCCCACCGGAGAGGTCACCGTTTTCCACCATTGCGCGAACGGTCGCCGGAAGGGCAAGCAGACGAAGCGAGTTGGCAACCGCGCTTCGGGATCGCCCGACCTGCAGCGACGCTTGCTCCTGCGTCAGCATAAATGTATCCATCAGCTTTTGATATCCCCTGGCCTCTTCAATCGGGTTTAAATCCTCGCGCTGCAGGTTTTCTATCATGGCAAACCGAAACGCCGTATCGGCGTCCACATCAAGCACGACCGCCGGAATATGTGTCAGCCCGGCCATGCGCGATGCCCGCCAGCGCCGCTCTCCGGCGATTATCTGATATGTGTCACCCGTCTGACGGACGGCAATCGGCGTTATAACGCCGCTTTGCCTTATGCTGTCGGCCAGCTCGGCCAGCGCCAATTCGTCAAAGTTGCGCCTTGGCTGGCCGGGGTTCGGCTCGATTGAGCTGATTTTAAGGCCGGTGACGTTTTCAAGTGCGCTGCTTTCACCAAACAGCTCGTCCAGTCCCTTGCCAAGCCCTCTGCTTTTTGCCATTATGTTACCTCTCATTCACCTGTGGTGCAAAGTCCGGGGGTTACCCTGCGTTGTTCTTCAAAAACTCGGCGGCAACCGCCGTGTACGCCTCGGCGCCTCGGCTTAATCTGTCATATCCTATTATGGGCAGACCGTGGCTTGGCGCCTCGGACAGCCTGATATTGCGCGGAATGACGGTTTTGTATACCTTTGAACCAAAATGCTTTTTTATCTCCTCGCTCACCTGAATCGTCAGGTTTGTGCGGCTGTCGTACATCGTAAGAACAATCCCCTCGATGTCGATATTCGGCTGAATCGAGCGCTTAATCGTCCTGACGGACGCGACAAGCTGGCTAAGCCCCTCAAGCGCGAAATACTCGCACTGCATCGGTATCAGCACGGTGTCGGCCGAAGCGAGCCCGTTTATTGTAAGCAGTCCCAGCGACGGCGGACAGTCAATAAATATATAGTCAAACCGGTCCTTGACAGACTCAAGGCAGCCGCGCAGACGAGTCTGCCGCTGCTGCATCGGCGCAAGGTCCTGTTCGGCCGCGGCCAGACGGATATCGGACGGCAGAAGCCAGCAGTATTTCGTCTTTAAAACATAGCCCTCGGCGCTGTCTCCTCCGATAAGCATGTCGTACACCATCCTGCCGGGCATGGCCTGTCCGCCGACGCCCGACGTCGCATTTGCCTGCGGGTCAAAATCACACAGCAAGACTTTTTTGCCCATAGCCTGCACACAGGCGGCCAGGTTGACAGCCGTAGTCGTCTTGCCCACTCCGCCTTTTTGATTGGCCACGGCCACTATCTTGCCCATATATTATCACCTCGCACAGCCTAAGATAGTCATTGCGATGCGTCCGTCTCTTGTTTCGGATGGCGAACGCCGCAAAGTGCGTTTTTTCGATATCTATCATTATACAACATTACACACTGCAAATGCAATGTTTGCGCGGGCCGCTTGTGTAAAATTATTTTGCCTTCCCTCCGGGATGTTTCACGTGAAACACCGCCCTCTTGCCTTTGCGCTTAAAGTGTCATGGATGGCTTAGTGAAAAAGAGCAGCGGAATATATTCCGCTGCTCATATTTAAACTTTGACGGCAGATTTATTGCCTGCCGCCAAAGCCTTTTGCGTTATATTCCGCCGATATGCGGCGCGGCGTCTGATGTTTCACGTGACACATTCGAGGTCAAGCCGACCGGGATTTGCAGCGTCAGTATCATATCTTCACCCTCTTGTCGGCGCGTCACCTTGGCCATAATGCCCGAGCGCTGCATCATTTCTACCGCTTTGTTGACCGTGTTTATGAATATTCGTACATCCTTGACAACAACCATCCTGCTCTGCTTCGGTTTTTGCTCGGCCAGCAGGTTTTCTATGTAGGCCTCGGCGCGCTCTACATTCAGCGCGTTTTTTGCAATATAGGTTGCGGCTTGAGTCTGCTTCTGCTCGTCTTCGACGCGAAGCAGCGCCCGCGCGTGCCTCTCGGTCAGCGCATATTGGCGGATGATGCCCATGACCTCCGGAGACAGGCGCAGCAATCGCAGCTTGTTCGCCACCGACGATTGGGTTTTTCCCACACGCTCGGCCGCCTCTTGCTGCGTCAGGCCGTATATACGGGTCAGCCGCTGAAAGGCAAGCGCTTCCTCAAAAAAGTCAAGGTCACGGCGCTGCAGGTTTTCAACCAGCGCCATCAGGCCGCTGTCCTCCTCGCTTGCCGAGACTATGTAGCACGGAACGGCCTCAAGCCCCGCCATTCTGGCCGCGCGCAGACGGCGTTCGCCGGCGACAAGCTCATAGTGACCGCCGGTTTTTTTCCTGACCGTCAGCGGCGTTATCACACCGTATCGCCGAATGCTCAATTCAAGTTCTTTAAGGCCGTCGGCGTCAAATATACGGCGCGGCTGGTTTGTGTTTTTTGATATCATCTCTATCGGTATTCGCTTGAACGCCTGCTTGTCCTTTTGGATGACGTGGTCGTCAACTGCCATTTCCGTCCCTCCTTTGGTTGCATCGGCATGCTATACTATATATAGCTGCCTATACTTATTTATTTCTACCCGTTGCGGCATTCACTTCTTTAGAATAAGAATATCACAGGGAAATAGTATAAAATGATGAATGTCGCTGTAAATATTTGGTAATTATTGGCGGATTGTGCCGCTTTGCGGATTCATCTCCTCAATTGACTTTCCAGGCTTGCTGTGGTACAATAATTCACGGTTCTCAATATGGAGGATTAGCGAAGCGGTCATAACGCGGCGGTCTTGAAAACCGTTTGGGGGCAACCCCACGGGGGTTCGAATCCCTCATCCTCCGCCAAAATTTGTCAAACGCTGTCGAAACGTATAAACGTCTCGACAGCGTTTTGTTTTTTGGTATGCCGGGGTTACGAAGGTCATTTGCTTATCTTTCGTGGGATAGCGCCTCCCTGAAGAGATATTTCGAGGGCGAATATCATATGCACAAGCACGAATGCGATGACGAGGTCTTTTTGTGCCGGAGGGCGATTGTTCCCGAAACGGAAAAAGGCATAGACAGTATTATTAAAATACGCATTATCCGCCTCGCCGATTGGAGTCTGATTGAACTCCACCACTATATCTTTCGGTATTGTAACATCTGCCATTATCTCGCCGATTATTATGTACACGGAAGAAGCGTCCGATAACGTAAAGATTGCCGTTCTTTGGGATGAAACTTGCCGTTCCGCCTCCAACAGCTCCCTGTCAAGCCCCTTATCCCCAACATAGTATATTACCGAGCTGTATTCTTCTGCTATGGCGTCGTAAACGCCGTTTGTGTAGCTTTTAGAAGTAATGAAGTACACAGGTCATCGATATCAACTCTGCCCGCTTTTCATCTTTTGCTTCACACGAGCAAAGTGTCATAAGCAGGATACAGGCTAGCGCTAAGGAATAAAACTTTTTCATATTGCCTCCAAAAACAGCTGATGGGATTTCTCCCATCAGCTGTCTGTACAGTATATTTTTAACTTTCTTCATTCTCAAAATAAATCCCGCTTATAATAAACGCGCCGCCAACATTTTCGATGCCGCCGCCAACTATTACGCCGCCGTCCATGTCGGCCCAGCTGATAGTCCCTTGTACTTCGACCGCACTGTGGTAGGCATAGATTGTACCCGTTTTGCCTGACGGAACCGTCATCGTCGCGTTTTCCGCCGAAGACTGGCTCATTGTGGCCGAAATCCCCACAGGAACTCCGACTGCGGCTTGGATTTTGGCAATAGCCGACGCTATAATCGATGCATTGCCGCTTATATTTGCTGTCACATTCCATGCGGTTGTTTTTGTTCGATTCTGAGAATATGGCAGCGTAACATTACTGCCGCTCCTATTCCGATATGTTGCATAACCGATTGGATTGTATTTGTCATTGATTTCACAATAGGTAAACTGCACATTTGTATATATTCTGGTAGTGGCATCCGATGCCGAGCGTATCCCAAAACTTCTGCCGGAATATTCCTCAGGCAGAGGCATTCTGTTTCGAACAGCCTCCTCGATTTGTTCCGGGGTTGGTTCATTCCAATTATTTATTATGACCTGATCTTCCGCGTGAACAGTGAGCAGCGATACAATCAGTGCAATTAATAAAGCAAAGCTGACTATAACATTCCTTTTCATGGATATTCTCCAATTAAATACACCCGTTGCAAAGTAACCCGAAAAAGCAATTCAATGTGCCCATTGGTATCACCCTTTTCTATTCACTATTTTTAGTCTATCCCCTCCACGCTTCCGCTGTCAAGGACTTTGTTGTTTTTCTAAAATTTATTCACTTTTTATCTGATTTTTATGGATTATCACTGTTTTTTCGCCGCATCAATAAACTTTTATCAAATATTAATATGGCCGGCCTTTATGCTACTTGATATACACAGGCTCGACTTCGGCGTATTTAATCATCTCTTCCAGCGGGGCGATGGCGGGGAGGTGGATATACATCCTGTCGCCCTCCTCGGTGATATAGGCGATGCTATGGCCGATAAGCTCGTCGGTAAACTCGATGGAATCACCCTTCACTTCGAAGCGATACTCGGGGGAGTAGTAGTATGTTACTCCGTCGTACTCAACGGGCTCGTAGCCTTTGTCAATGTATCCCTCTTGCAATATTTGATAGGGATCACCAAATAAAAACCGCTGATAAACCGCATACGATGTTCGATATTCCTCATACGTGCCCTTTTCGTATTTTTTGTTCAGCTCCGATTCAATGCTGTATGAAACAGCAATATATCCTATGGGTCTGGCCGAAATCGTTCTAAATTCAGCATTCTCAACCAGATATACCGGCTGATAGTAATAGTCTGCAATATGATGCTCTTCCACCTCGCTTTGATACTTCACCAGCTCGTCGTGGCTGGCAAAATACAGCGGGCTGACTGATGCAGACGGCATTGCCGGCGTTTCACTTTGAGTAATATCAGGCGTAGTGTTTTCTTGAGTCAATGCGCCGTTGACGGCGCAGCCCGATATTAATAATGCCATGACTAAAAACGCAATAACCCCGGCATAGTGCAGTTTTTTCATATCTCTCCCTCCGTAATCTTCAGACTTAGCATCTTCTGGCTCGGTAATATTTCGCTTGATCTGCTTGGCACGGTTCAACTCGTTGATTAGATTATTCCTATCTTTACTAAGCTGAACCTCAACATCGGTGGCCTCTCTAAAGGCTGTCATATCCTCGAATCGCACGCTTCCAGAATGATTCATGAATGCAGTGCGCCTAACCATTATACCAATTGTGTTTACATTGGTGTTGATAATGAGCATATCCGTATTCTCAACCCTCAAAAAAGCGTATTCCTTTCCGCTTTCCAATTGATAAAGCTCAAGCAGTACCTGTATTTGCTCACCGGGCTCTATCGGTCTTGTCTCATTCTGGGGGCCGGATGACCCTGCTTCATCTTTGTTTAGTGTGCTTTCATCAACATACTCCACCTGTCGCATCTCGGCAACGCCAATGAGCTTTCCGTCGGTTGTGTATAGCTTGCTTTGGTCATCTCCCAATGCTTCACAAATGCCAATGGACACCAGCCGCCCATTTGCCACGTCGATGGTTGTATGAATTACCTTTTCATATATATAGATAACGAACCAGATGTCTTCTCCAACAGCGGCATTTTGTATGGGATAGGGAATATGCAGTCGGTCAAGCCATTCAACAATTTCCCTTACCTCTTCTTTTGTCCAAAACCCGGCGACATGCAACTGCTCTTCTTCCAAGAAAGCCTCAAACGCAGCATCATCCAAAGTATCCAAGGCCTCGCTTAATTGACGATACTGACTCGGATATCGAAGCGTGATATTAAGGGGAGGCGATTCAAAATTGCAACTCCCGGTCACAGACCCATCCGAGTCTGTTATAGCAGCATCTGGCATTGTTCCCTTTGAACCGTTATCTTTCTCCACCGCACAACCAATCATGCTGGCTGACAGAAAGAGAACGGCTATGATTAACCACAGCTTTTTCATGATCTACCTCCTTAATGGTGGTTGTTAAGATGTGCGCGCATCCAATCCAGGCAGAACTCACAGCATATATTTTGATTGGAGATACTGCTGCCCGGATCCTTTTCGTACATCATGATGCAATTGGGTGGAGTCTCTAACTTCCTTACGTGGTAGTAGCAATTGACATTTGAACACGGCGTAAGTCCAGGGGCGTTACAGGGATCATCCGGTGCGCCAAATTGATGAGATAACTCATGCATGATCTCAAAACGCGCACGGCTGTCCATTGCACTCTGGCTATTTGTTGCACCGGTAGTTAAATTGACATAAGCATATGGCGTCATAATGACGGAATAGTATCCGGGCGAAGCATTGTTCCAAGAATTGGATCTGATAACATCACCGTCATTATCGTACAGGGTGTGTCCTGTCCAGAACAGCTTGCTGCTTGTTCGCGTTCCTGCGCCTACACTACTGGTCGCATGGTTTAAAATGTTGTAGCTGTCCTGATGGTTAGTCGAATGACTGCATGCCGAATGGTAGTCATTGGTAGTGAGTTCCCCATTTTCTACCCCCTTGCACTCATCCGCGGATGATATCCAATCGGAAACTGTGTTTGAGTAATTCAGCGAAAGATTGAGAATAGACTCAAATCGATCCCTCGCCGCTTCAGTTCTTTGGATTATTGTTGTTTTGGGCAGCCCGTTATTGGAAAAACGCTCGACATAGGCCAAATCAACATAGTGCTCCAAATCCAAATCATATCCGGTGAAGCAAGTTGCACATCCGGCATATGCCGGGTACGTATTTAGTGTTCGCGTCGTGCCGCATCCTGAGTAGCTGCAACTTTGAGCTGAAGTATGCGGATGCGATGAGCTTGTCGATTGTGTCACCCATCCGTTATGCTGAGCGCCGGTGTAGCTTTTGTCAGTGCAAGTGCATTGCATGTACTCCCTATGCGGATGGGCGGCTTCATCAAACGGCCCCAATGTATGCGCATGGCTGTGCGGGTTGCAGGTTTGGCAGTTGGACATTGTGGTTGTGCCCGCGCTGTGCGTTTCGCCGCAGTCCACGCAATCTTTTGTGCCATTATGGGGGTGTGTGTCGCTGTATTGCGGCGTTGTAAAGCTGGTGCACGACCCGCAGTCGGGGCAGGTTCCGCTGCCGCTTGCGCCGCTGCCGTGGTTTTTGACGGCGTTGGTGCCCAGATAGTTTTTGTACCAGCAGTTTGTTCTGGCGCAGAACTTATACTGGGCGTGGGGGTGGTCTTCGTCGCTGTAGGTTGTGCTGCCGGTGTAGCTGTGCCCAAGGGGCGTGCCCGATGCACCGCAGCTGCATTGCCCGCCATATGTGCAGTTCCGCCCCGAGTAATTGTGGGTGTGGGGCGGGTTGCAGGTGGCGCAGCTGGACATGTAGTTGGTGCCGCTGGCGCGCCGCGTGCCGTTGCATCTGGAGCAGCGGTCGTAGTTGTAATGCGGGTGGGCAGCGCATAAGCAATCATTTTCTTCATGATTTTCTCTCCTGCCCGGGTGATGCCAGGGGGACATAAGCCCCCCCTGGCATTGTGCCGCATTACTTGATATACACCCGCTCGACTTCGGCGTATTTAATCATCTCCTCCAGCGGGGCGATGGCGGGCAGAATGACATCTACAACGTCATTTTCATAGAGAAATCCAAGATAATGGGCAATAAGTTTGCCATTGCTGTATTCCGGGAAGTAGCAGTACTCCTTTCCCTCCAGCTCGATGAGTTTATACCCCACATCGAGGAACCCGGTCTTCAGGAACTCTGGCCCACTGTTAAACAGAGTAAGAATATATTTTGCCGTCGTCATACTTTGATATTCATATTCCTGCTCAACCTTGTCATAGCCCGCTTCGGTGTCTATGAAGTATTCATATTTCAGGTAAGTATCATCGCGAAAAGCAAACCTGCCACTGCTCATTTCATCGAGTGTATTTACCGGGCGGTAATAATACGCTATATCCACTTTTAGCTTCTCCTTGTTTTTCTCAAGGTAATCTTTCAGCTGGTCTACGCTGTCAAACATATGGAAAGTATCGGCGGACATTGGAACCATTCCTGCCATTGGATCGGCGCAGGCGCACAGAATAAGCACCATTGAGAGTAGCAAGATACAAATTACATTTTTTTTCATTATTAGCACCTCCTTAATGGGTATATGCGCTAAAATCATTATAGCAGGTGGTACACCAGATTACCTGTAAGCTAAGCGGTCGGTCATCCGTCCCGCCATTCATAACACATGGTCTGTCGCCGGAGCATACTTGATCCCTGCATCCAAACAAATGGGATAACTCGTGCTGCATGATTCTGACACGGTGAATGTTGTTTGCGTTGTTCGCCGATG
>JAVBMB010000098.1:0-8829 GCA_031552995.1 Oscillospiraceae bacterium | reverse complement strand
CCATGACCGTGTAATCTTTGGTCTTTTCCACTCGGAATACTGCCACCTGAAACCCCTCCTTTCTCGAAAATGGGCATAAAAAAACGCCATCCGTTAGGCTTGTCTGCCTTTGGGATAGCGTTTTCTTGTGGTTATACGATTAACACGTTAGTCTTGATATGCTCTAGACCCTTATAAACAAAGGCCTTCAGCGTTTGAGCATAAATGAGCGTAGCCACCGGCCCAACCGGAGCCGACGGCCTGCCCGGCGCAACCGGCCCGACAGGCCCGACCGGCGCTACAGGCCCGACAGGCGCGACCGGTCCAACCGGAGCCGACGGCGTGCCCGGCATCACAGGCCCGACCGGCCCAACCGGAGCCGACGGCTTGCCCGGCGTAACCGGCCCGACAGGCGCAACCGGCGTAACCGGCCCGACAGGCGCAACAGGCCCGACCGGTCCGACAGGCGCAACAGGCCCGACCGGAGCCGACGGACTGCCCGGCATCACAGGCCCGACAGGTCCTACAGGTCCAACCGGCCCGACAGGCTCGACCGGCCTCCAGGGCACACCAGGCTCGCAGGTAGGAAGTCTCTATATCTACGGCTTCGATGAACAGAATGTTAAGCCCGGCAAAAAGGTTCATTTTGAACACACAATTCCGGCGATTCCGGTCCTTGGTATGGCGTTCGTTCCTCCCGGCGATATCCTGCTAACAAATGCCGGGATATATGACGTCGAATACTACGCACTGCCCAAAACCGCCAATACAACCCTTGCAATGTTCCTTGGCGAGACTGAGATTCTGGGCTCGCGTTACACTTCCCCGTCGGCATCGGAGGCCGTGAACGGCCGCGCGTTCTTCGCGCTTACGGCGGCACAGGTTCCCGTAAGTCTCTCACTGCGCAATGTCGACAACCACCAGGATGCGAGGATAGAGGACGGCCAGCTGCCCAATACGGTCAATGCCGCGATATTCATTCAGGCGGTTGTTGTCTGACGGCTTCGGCAGTATTGCGAGTATCCAATAGAGTAAGCACTGAACAACCGCCCCGTAACGCCGTCGTTACGGGGCGGGTTGCAGTGTTTCGGCATGAAACAGGCGTCGTGAGGCAGTCGAAATCAGTGCGAACGCCATCAAAAAATGTTTACAATTTAGCCATATTCCGGCTTGTACCACTTGAAATTATATGTCTAAAGCTGGTATAATGACACAGTGTTGACAGGCTTCGGGGCAACGCGTGCCACAGTTATAGATACTAGCAACGCCGTATCACACTGTCTCCACGTCCTGTTAAACGGGTAAAAGGGAATAGAAAGGGAGAGAACAAATGGAGAAATTTTTCGGGCTGAAAAAAGCGGGCACCACCGTAATGACCGAGTTCCTTGCCGCTTTGACCACGTTCTTCACTATGGTTTACATTATATTTGTAAACCCCAGTATCCTGTCGGCGACCGGTATGAGCTGGTCTGGCGTATTTGTCGCCACGATAATCGCCGCCGCCGTCGGCACGCTTATCATGGGTCTTGTCGCCAATGTGCCGTACGCGACAGCCCCCGGTATGGGCCTCAACGCGTTCTTCACATACACCGTATGCTTTGGCCTTGGCTTCGATTGGCGTGAGGCGCTTGCGATGGTTTTCATCTGCGGCATCATCAACATCATTATCACTGTCACAAAAGTGCGCAAGCAGATAATCAAATCAATCCCGCGTTCCCTGCAGATGGCGATAGGCGGAGCAATCGGCCTGTTCATCGCATATATAGGCATCAAGAATGCAGGCTTTCTGTATTTTATCCTGCCTGAAGGCGCAGCCGGTATCGCAGCCGGTGCCGGCACAACGCCGGCGCTGTCGCTGTTTGACAATCCCGCCGTCATCCTTGCGCTCATCGGCCTTATCATCACGGTCGTACTTGTTCTGATGAAGGTAAAGGGTGCCATATTTATAGGCATTGTCGCTACGACGATTATCGGCATCCCGCTTGGCGTAACAGCTTTACCCGAGGGCAAGCTGCTTGATGTCAGCGCTGTAGGAGGTATAAAAGACGTCGCGTTTGCGTTCTTCGGCGAAACAGGCATCAAAACGCTGTTTGCCGACCCAAGCAGAATCCCGCTTGCGCTGATAACTATATTCGCTTTCAGCCTGTCCGACACATTCGATACAATCGGCACGTTTATCGGAACCGGCCGCAAGTCGGGCATATTTGATGAGGCAGATGAAAAGGCCCTTGAGAGCAGCACCGGCTTCAAGTCCAGGATGGACAAGGCTTTGTTTGCGGATGCCACTGCCACATCGGTCGGCGCGCTGTTCGGCACATCCAATACAACGACATATGTCGAGTCGGCGGCCGGTATCAGCGCCGGCGGGCGTACCGGCCTGACGAGCGTTTTCATCGCCGCTCTGTTCCTCATCTGCCTGCCGTTTGCCTCGCTGTTCGGTATCGTTCCGGCGCAGGCCACCGCACCGGCGCTCATTATCGTAGGCATCATGATGAGCGAAGCGTTTACCAATATCAAATGGGGCGAGCTTGAAGAATCACTCCCGGCGTTCTTTGTCGTCACTATAATGACGTTTGCCTATAACATATCCTACGGAATCGCCGCCGGGTTCATTTTCTACTGCATCGTCAAGATTTGCACGGGCAAAGCCAAAGAAGTCCATCCTATCCTGTACGGCGCGTCGGCACTGTTCATTATCAATTTCGTGCTTCTTGCGATCAACGGCATTTCGTAACCGCATCAGCCAATCAATAAAGCAGGCCTCCTGATTTCAGGAGGCCTGCTGATTTTTTACGGCCGAATCTCGGGCTATGTCGTGTGCATTACATCCTTTATCATCTGAATAAGGTGCTGCGTGTACACCGGCATCGAGCGGCCCCGCTGATATACGACGGAAAAATCAATCGGCATCGGTGACACGCCGACGTTAAACATGCGAAGCGGCGTTTTAAGAGAGATATAGCGCTGATAGCTCTCGGGGCAGAAGCCGACGCCGAACCCGCGGCTTATCATGTCCATTATTGTCTCGATTTTGTGCAGAGACATCGTCTTGGCAGGCTTGATGTGATTTGCGGCAAGCACCTGGTCGGAGTAGCTTCTAAGGCTGGAACCCGGCGCCAGCAGGATAAATTGGTCATCTTCAAACGCCTTCAGGTTTACCCACGAATAATTGCCGGCAGAGCCGCCGGATTTCAGCGCCTCGGGATGGTCCTGGCTCGTCAAAAACATCATCTGATCCTGAAAAATTGTGATGTATTCCCAGTCCTTCTGCTTTACCGGCGTATTGCAGAAGAAAAGGTCAATTGTGTTGTCGTGCAGCTTCTGGCTCAGCTCGCCAAGATTCAGCTCAACAACCTCAAGGCTGACGTGCGGATACGCCTTTGTGAAATCGCTGTATATGTTCGGCACAATGCGGGAGGAACGGAAGTACTGTATCCCGACGCGCACACGCCCGCGCTGATGAGCCACAATGCTGCTTATGGTGGCGTTGAATGTGTCCTCAATCTCAAGCATTCGTTTGGCGGCATCTATATACAGCTCGCCTGCGTATGTCGGCACAAAACGCTTGCCTATACGGTCGAACAGCTTGACCTGCAAGCTGTCCTCAAGGTTGGATACAAATACGCTCAGCGTCGGTTGAGATATATTCAGAAGCCTTGCGGCGGCAGTAATGCTGCCGGTCTGAGCTAAAGCGCAGATATATTGCTGGTCACGCAGATTCATAATGAATCACCTCCCATTTTAATAATTGATGACTATATTTATAATTCTAATGTATCAAAAAAACTTAAGATGTCAATATGCTGCGCTAGATATTTATGAGTTATCCGTTTCAACAGTAATTGAAATAGACATATTCAATAAAAATTATCTATATATATTAGCTATTATTTTCCTGGTTTTGCGCAGATAATGATTGTTTTAGCCTAAAACGCCTACTTTTCAAATCAATACTATTAATTATAGTATATAACTATTATAATTATTAAAATCATTGTATTTACAAATTGTTATTGATAACATATAATAGCGGCAAAAGCATGAGGGAGTGGTTTGATGGCGGAGAGGTCACAGCTGTGCGGCCTTGTCGACAGCATCTGCAAAGAGCTGGTGCCGGTTGCCGATGAGATATTTGACAACCCCGAGCCGGGTTACAAAGAGTACAAGGCGGCTGCGCTGCTGTGCGGCTGGCTGCGCGCCAGGGGCTGGCAGGTAGAGACCGGAACGGGCGGTCTAGACACCGCGTTTCGCGCCGAATACAAAAACGGCGAGGGCGGCCCGTCGATAGGCTTGCTGGCCGAATACGACGCGCTGCCTATGGGCCATGCCTGCGGGCACCATTTGCAAGGGCCGATTATCCTCGCCGCGGCCGAGGCGCTGCGCCTTGCCGGAATAGATAAGCCGTTCACGCTCGTTGTATACGGCACGCCCGCCGAAGAGGGCTTCGGCGGCAAAAAAGATATGATAGAGGCCGGCTGTTTCAAGGACATTGATGTGTCGCTGATGACGCATGCCGCCTCGAATACTACGGTTGACATCAAGTCATACGCCGGCGCGGAGTTCGAGGTTACATACACTGGCGTTCAGGCGCACGAGTCGCTTGCGCCGGAAAAGGTTCGCAGTGGCCTTGACGCGCTTATTCTCGCCATGCAGGGCGTAGAGTTCCTGCGGGGGCATGTGCGCGAGGATGTCAAGTTTTTCTGCAAAATCAATGCGTGCCACGGCATGCCGGGCCACACTAACAACACGCTCGCCGTCGGTGTCTTCTCGTTCCGCACATATCAGGCCGCCGATGTCGCGCTCATCTCACGCCGCCTCGAAAAGGTGTTCCGCGGCGCCGCCGAGATGACCGAGACGGCCGTGGAGATAAGGCAAATCGCCCGGACGCTCGGTAAGATTCCGTCATTATCGCTCAACAGGATAATAATGGACAACGCCGCCTATTTAAACGCGCCGTCGATACTGCCGTTCCGCGACCGCACCGGCAGCACTGATTTCGCCAATGTCACCCACATTTTACCCGGAGCGGTATCGCGCTTTCCTCTTGTGCCGGAGGGCAACCCCTCGCACTCGCAGATTTACCTCGACTACGGCAAAAGCAAAGAGGCGCATGATGGAATAGCCCTCGGCGCAAAGCTGATTGCGCTGTCGGCGCTTGACTTGATAGAGCAGCCGCAGCTTATGCGCGAGGTTAAAGAGGAGTTTGAATCACGCAAGGCGCAGTACGAGCGCGAGATATCGGACTAAGTCAGCGAAAAAACGTTTATCCGGGCGACAGCCCTGATAATATATAGAAATAATCGGAGGTAGGTACATGAAAAAGCTAATCGCGCTGCTGATGGTTTCGTGCATGGCCCTTACATTTGCAGCCTGTGGCGGCAATACAGGCACCACAGCCCCTACAACTACAGAGGGAACAACAGCACCCGGACAGACAACAACCGAGGCCCCTACAACACAGGCGGGGGAAAAGGTGTCCTCGAAAGACACCATAACCCTGGGCGCAGACCGTGAACCCGCCACACTCAGCCCCGGCGGCGTTACGGTTACAATAGCGGAATCCATCATGGCAAACGTTCTCGACACACTGCTTAAGTATGACGAAAATGTCATACCGCAGCCCTGCCTCGCCACATCGTGGAAGCAGCTTGACGATTTGACGTGGGAGTTCAAGCTTCGCGAGGGTGTTAAGTTCACAAACGGAGAGCCGTTTACATCCAAGGATGTCCTGTATTCGTTTAACCGTCTGCCCGGCACAAACAACGGCGCAACCGAGATGACATATATCGATCTCGCCGGTTGCTCGGCGCCGGATGACTTTACGTTTATCCTCAAGACTAAGTCTGTTTACGCCTTTACCGAGGCTATGCTCTGCCAGCCGGTTTTCAGCATTGTCAACGAGAAGGCCATCAACGACGTTGGTGAGGACGCTCACGGCCGCGCCCCTGTCGGCACAGGCGCGTTCATTGTAACCGACTGGAAAGCCGGCGACACAATCACCCTTACCCGCAATGATAATTATTGGGGCGAGAAGGCCCTGCTTAAGACCGTCTATGTCAAGATTCTCACCGAGGGCACCGCAAGAACCATGAACCTCGAAACAGGTGACATTGATGTTGCTATGATGATGCAGGTATCCGACATCGAGCGCATAGAGAGCGCTGACGAGACCTATGTCATGAGCGGCCCGCAGAACTCCATCCGCTATATAGGCATAAACACGTCCAAGCCGATAATGGATAACCAGAAAGTGCGTCAGGCCCTGTTTATGGCCACGGATACCGAGACGATTCGCAAGGTCATCTACGGCGAAAACAGCTCCGCTCCTGCCGTCAGTCCCGTTCCGCCGGGGTTCGCCGGCCGCAACGAGGAGCTAACACAGTACAAGTTCGACCCCGATGCTGCAAAAGCCCTGCTTTCCGAAGCCGGGTTTGCCGATGGCTTTAAAACAAGCTATACATACCTGTCCAACTCCACAAACAACATGTGCGCCGAGATGATTCAGCAGATGTGGGCGGCTGTCGGCATCGAGCTCGAGCTCAAGCCGATGGAATCGGGCGCTCTGTCTACCGCGCTCAACAGCGGAGACTTCGAAATCGGCAACTTCGGCAGCAACCTCAAGCTGTGTGACGCCGGCGAGGGGATGTATGCCTTCTTCCACTCGTCCAGCCGCGGCAGCACAAGCAACCGCACATGGCTCAACGACGGTGAGCTCGACAGGCAGCTCGACCAAATCATGCAGACAACCGATGCCGAAGCGCGCAACAAGCTTGTGTTCGATGCCCAGATCCGCGTGCAGGAGCTTGTGCCGATGATTTACATTTGCCACGCGTATCAGGTCTATGGCCTGCGCAGCGATGTCAGAGGCTGGGATGTTGTTCTGTACACCCGAAACGATTTCTCCAAGCTTTATTTTGCCGAGCAATAATGTAAATTAGCTGAACATCGCACGGCCGGCGAACGCGACAGCATTTGCCGGCCGTGCGATGATAAAGCACTCTATTTTCCTGCAAAGGAGGCAGAACACGTGCTAAAATACATAGCGCGACGTCTTATTATGCTTATACCGGTGCTGCTCGGCGTCATTCTTGTTGTATTCACTCTCATGTATATAACACCCGGTGACCCAGTAGACTCGATACTGGGTGAAAACTCAACACTCGAAAGTCGCGAGGCACTGCGTCAGGAGCTGGGGCTTAACGGCGGCTATTTCGAGCGCCTTTTTAACTATATCTCGCGCCTGCTAAAGGGAGATATGGGTATATGCTATGCGACAAAGCAGAATGTCACGACGCGCATTGCGCAGACATTTCCCAACACGGTTAAGCTGGCAAGCCTTTCCGTTGTGCTGGCGATTGCAATAGGCCTGACGTTCGGTATTGTATCGGCTGTCAAGCAATATTCAATATTTGACAATATTGCGATGGGTATATCGATGATTTTGAACGCGATGCCGACATTTTGGGAGGGCCTGTTGTTGCTGCTGCTGTTCGCCGTGACGCTTAAATGGTTTCCGGCGTCCGGGTTCTCCAGCTTCAGGCAGATGGTACTGCCCGCCTTTACGCTGTGTACCCACTCCGCGGCCGCAATCACGCGTATGACGCGTTCGAGTATGCTTGAGGTCATCCGTCAGGATTACATCAGCACAGCCCGCGCAAAAGGGCAAACCGAATGGAATATAACGATTCACCACGCGCTTAAAAACGCCATGATTCCGGTCATAACGACTATCGGAATGCAGTTCGGTCTTCTGTTGGGCGGCGCTGTGCTCGTCGAATCCATATTCGGCATTCCCGGTGTAGGCAAAATGATGGTCGACGCCATCAAGGCCAGGAATCACCCGGTCGTGCAGGGCGGCGTTCTTGTCATTGCGCTGGCGTTCAGCATCGTCAACCTTGTTGTTGACATACTGTATGCGTATATCGACCCGCGCATCCGTTCGCAGTACAAGTAGGGGAGGTGCTTATAATGAGCAAGAAACAAGAGAGCACCACATATAAAAAGCGCAGCCAGGGGCAGGAGATATGGCGCCGTTTCAAGCGCAACAAAGGCGCGCTGCTCGGTGCGTTTATCGTGATACTGCTTATCGTCTTCGCCATATTTGCCGAGTATATCGCGCCGTATGACCCCGTGAAGCAGGACCTTGTGAACCGGCTGCAGACACCGTCGGCCGCCCACTGGTTCGGTACGGATGAGCTTGGGCGCGACATATTCAGCCGAATCGTCTATGGCTCGCGCATATCGCTGTCTGTCGGCCTGATAGCGATAATAATATCGCTTACGGGCGGCGTCGCTCTTGGCGCTGTCGCCGGCTTCTATGGAGGAAGGCTTGACGATGTAATCATGCGCGTCATGGACGTGTTGCTGTCCATCCCTACGATTCTGCTGAATATCTCGATAGTTGCGGCGCTGGGCAGCGGCCTTCAGAATGTCATGATCGCCATAGGCTTTTCCAGTATCCCGGGCTATTGCCGCCTTGTCAGGGCATCGATATTGTCACTGCGCGACCAGGAGTTTGTCGAGGCCTCACGCGCTGCCGGGGCAAACGATTTCTTCCTGATAACGCAGCACATCCTGCCCAACTGCCTCGCGCCGATTATTGTGCAGGCAACGCTGCGCATCGGCTCAGCCATACTGTCGTGTGCCAGCATGAGCTTTATCGGCCTTGGTATTGTGCCGCCCACGCCGGAGTGGGGCAGCATGCTGTCCACCGGGCGCGATTTCCTGCGCGACGCGCCGCATCTGTGCACAGTCCCCGGCCTTGCCATTATGGCGGCGGTTTTCAGTATGAATCTCGTTGGTGACGGTCTGCGCGACGCGCTTGACCCGAAGCTTAAGGACTAGGGGGTG
>JAVBMB010000021.1:0-5325 GCA_031552995.1 Oscillospiraceae bacterium | reverse complement strand
GACAGGTGCGGTTAATATCATCTTAACCCGCCCTTTTTTACGCATAAAACGGATGGAATCCGGCCCGCGGGCCGGAGCCGGCTAAATACCTGAAACGCCGCGGGGATTCCATCCGCGCGGCGCTAGGCTGTCAAAGAAAGGTATTCAGGTTTTTTGCATGAAAAGTAACGTGATTAAAAAGTCCCTAAGCCCCCGCCTATAATCAAAAATTCCGGGAATTCATTTCCCAAGAATTTTTATTAAAAATGAAAAATTGCCCGATAACCCTCAACGGAGTGGGTTTTCGGGCAAGCTGACGCCGCGCGGATTTTATCCGTGCGGCGCTCCACTCTGTATATTTTCAAGTCAAAAATACATCCGGTTTTTTCACGTGAAACATTTTGCCCTGTTTTTCGGCCGCTTTCGATGTTTTTTTGCCGAAAACAGTCACCGGACGCCGGCCAAATACATGTCGGTTTTCCTAAGCAGCATATCGATGTCCACCGGCTTTGCCACATGGTCGTTCATTCCGGCCTGACGGCACTTTTCCACATCGTCCGAAAACGCGTTGGCCGTCATCGCAATCACCGGCAGTGTCCCGGCCCACGGGCGGCCGGACGCGCGCAGCTTTTTCGTCGCGGTATACCCGTCCATCACCGGCATCTGCACGTCCATATACACCACATCATACGCGCCGGCGGCGGCCTCAATCATTTCCAGCGCCTGCTGCCCGTTTTCGGCGCAGTCTATCACAAGCCCTGTTTCCGCCAGCAGCTCGATGACAATCTCGCGGTTGATTTCTATATCCTCAACAAGCAGCGCCCTGCGCCCGCTGAAGTCATACGAGCAGGCGCCGGGCGCAGCCTGTTTGCGAAGCATATCATATGTGCCGCCCTCCAGCCTGACGCGCACCGTAAATGTGCTGCCCTCGCCGGGGCGGCTTTTTACCGCTATTTTGCCGCCCATCATCTCTACAATATTCTTCGTGATTACAAGCCCGAGCCCGGTTCCGCCAAAACGGCGCGCCGTGCCGCGTTCGGCCTGCTCAAACTTGATGAACAGCCGCCCTATCTGCTCCTCCGTCAGGCCGATGCCGTTGTCGGTGACCGAGATTTCGATGTCGTGCATGTTGTCTTTCTCCGCAACAGGCCGCAGCGAAAAATGAATCTCCCCCCGTTCCGGCGTGAACTTTACCGCGTTGCTCAGGATGTTGAGCATCACCTGCGACAGGCGCATATCGTCCCCGATGACGATTTTCGGCGCGCCCTGCGCTATGTCGACGCTCAGCGTCTGCTGTTTTTCGGCGGCGCGCACGCCGATGATGCTGATGACGCCGTCGACGGCGGCGTCAAGCGCAAAAGGCTCGTGCGCAAGCTCCAGACGGTTCGCCTCAATCTTGTTGATGTCCAGAATGTCGTTGACGAGCGCCAGCAGCGGGCGCGACGATGTGTCAATCTTCGTCAGGCAGTCGTGGATTTTACCTATATCCTGCGTGCCGCGCGCGATAACCGCCATGCCGGTAATCGCGTTTATCGGCGTGCGTATCTCATGGCTCATATTCGCCAGGAAGTCGCTCTTCGCCCGGTTGCTGCTCATCGCCTCCTCCCGCGCCTCCATCAGGCCGATTGTCGCCTCGTTACGCAGCACGGCGTTTGTGACAAGCATACCGCCGGCGCGCAAAACGCGCTCTTCCTCGCCCGAAAAGAACCGCTCGCTGTGGCAGTCGTCAAACCCGATAAAGCCCCAGAACTCGCCGCGCAAAAAAACCGGAACGGCAAGAACCGACAGGACGCCCTGCGGCCCCAGCTGATTTTTCTCCTCCTGCGTAAGGCGGCTTACCGGGCTGTTGACGCTTGCCCCGCGCGACAGCTTGTCCTTCCATCCGCCGGGCATGTCGCTAAGCGACACATCGACGGTAAGCGCGTTGCCCTGCTGAGGCACCGCCCCTTCCGACCATTCATATATCTGCGATGTGTACATGACGCCGTCACGCAGGCTGTTTTTCCACAGATACACCCTGTCGGCCCCGACGCTTTCGGCCATCAGCCCAAAGCTGGTCATCAGCGCGCTTCGGAACTCCTTTACCCCGGCGGCAAGAAGCATCGCCGCCACATTGTTAAGCATCAGAAGCAGGCTGTCCTGGTTGACAATATCCTGCACGCGGCGGTCAATCTCCTCCTGCAGCTTTACATTGCGCCGCTCGACCTCGTCAAACACATCCCTCAGCTCGTCGTTCGACTTTTGCAGAGCAAGCTCCATCACGCGTATGTTTTCAACAAGCAGCGCGATAAATACCGCGCCGCACAGGAACATAATGATGACAAAATAATAGATTGGCTCCACATCCCGGCGCCACACATCGTTCGCGCCTATCAGGTAGCCGATGACAAATAATAGCATCATCACAACCGACACATTTTGCATCACCGTGTCAAGCTTGCTTCTCGTGCTTTTAAGACCGCGTATCTTCCTGACAAGCGTGATGTATCTGGCAGCGGCAAAGCCCATAATCCCCGCGCCCGCTAAAGCCATTGCCGTAAACGCAATCCTGACCATCGAAGCTTCCTTTCCTGACATGCCGGCGTTGGCTGTATAACCCCGCCCGGCAAAATAATCCGGATAACACGGGTTTAATTACACCTCAGCCGGCGGCATATGTCAGGCACGGCAGGCGGCGCCCGACACCTCAAGAATAACCACAGCCGCGAAGCATTATCTGCCGGATTTCGCCCCGGCAGATGATGCTTCGAACTTTCGCGCTATTTTTTGATAAACTTAACCTGGCACACGCCGTCGCCCTTGGCAATCGTCTTGCCAAGCGAAAACTCAAACGCCGGGAACTCGCTGGCTATGCCGCGGTCGCCGTCCATCGCGATGTCGCAAAGCGTCGCGATTTTTTCCTCGTCGCCTGTCAGCTTCATCCACGCCGACACAAGCGGGCAGTAGTGGAACTCTATATTCATCTCGCGCGGGTCTGTCTTTACATCCATCTCAAAAATATCCACGACATTGCTGTTTGCAAACTCCTTGGCAAACGCCTCGATATTGTCGGTTTGCGTGTACTTTGTCCTGCCGTGGAAGCAGCCGCACTCCGTGATGGCGGCGCGGGCAAAGTCAATATCCAGCCCCCGTTTTACCGCCTCATCAATCAGGTTGTAAAACCACACGGCTCTGTGCTCAAACGCGTTGCGCATATCCTCGATATGCTGTCCCCTGTCGTGCTTTTCGTTCTTAATCATTGTCCTGCCTCCTCACAGCTGATAGCTCTTAATTTTTCGGTATAGCGTCGCGCGGGAAATACCGAGAATCTGGGCGATTTTCTCCTTGCTCTCCCTCGCTTGAAGCATGTCGGATATCATCTTGCGCTCGATATCGCTTATCGTGCGGTTGTTGTCGCGCAGCGCGACAACGGGCGGCCGCCCGACGAGCACCTCGGACAGGGCAATATCCACCGAACCGGAGAACACCATGCAGTCGCAATACTCCTCCACCTGCTGGATGTTGCCGTACCACGGGCAGGCGCACAGCCTGTCAAGCTCTTCATCCGTGACGGAAAAGCCCGGCCGCCCGTAGCGTTTTTTATAGAACTCAATGCAGTTTTTTATCTGGCGGCGCAGCAGCTCGGGCTCTTCGCGCAGCGGCGGGATTTCGACGGCATTTTCCGAAATACGGTAGTACAGCTCGTCAAGGAACAGCCCGCGCTCGGTACACTCCTGCAGGTTGCGCTGGGTAAGATAGATAAATCGGGTGTCCACCATGTCGGCAGAGCCGCGGCCGGCCGGCCGCTTGAGGAAATCGACAAGCTCGACCTGAAGAGACATCGGCATGCGCTCGATATCGCTGAACACAACCGTACCGTCCTGCGCGCCGTGCAGCCTGCCGATGATGCCGAACAGTGACAACGGCAGATTATCGCGGTATATGCGATGGCACTCGATGACGGTAATCGGCCTGTCGCTGCGGTTGGAGTAGTTATGTATGCACTTGGCAAGCAGCTTGCCGCCCGAGCCCTCGTCGCCGCAAATCAGGATATTTTTATCCGTCACTGCCAGGCGTTTTGCCTCGTGCACGACATTTTCCGGGAAGAAGCCCCTGCCAAGCCAGTTGAACGTTACGCCTTTTTCAAGGTCATGTGCGCCTTTGCCGTTTCCTCCGTCCTCCGCAAGCGCCTTAAACCGGAAGGTCATGCCGCTGCGCACCCCTCCGGCAGCCACCTGCATGCACGACAGATATCCGTAAAACGATACATTATGGCTCTCGTAAAAAATAATCTGGTTTTTTATATCCTGCTGCACCGAGACAAGCTCGTCTATGCGCGGGTGGGCTATGACGGCGCCGAGATACTTGCCTGCCGCCGTCTGCCCGTCGGGGCAAAACACCTCGCTAAACTTTCTGTTGCAGTATGTAATAACGCCGCCCGCCGTCGTAAAGGCATACGCGTCCTTCAGTGTGTCCATGATAATCTCGCGCTCGCGGCGCGTCGTTTCAAGCTGCATGATGCTTATGCCGGCCTTCAGCTTGCCGGCAAGCAGCTCGGCCATGCTCTCGATAAACCTGACTGCGCCGTCCTCGTCCTCAAACACCTTGTCCGCACGGAAGCTTGGCATGACAAGGGCGACGGCGCCGACAACGTCGCCGTCCAAATAGACGGGCACGCCGACAAACCCGTCCATCTTGCATTTTTCATACGCTCCGCATATGCGGCACGATTCTACATCCGCCCTCGAACGCACTATGACATTGCGCCGGTTGTGGATTGTGCTGCCGATAAGCGTGTTCGGTCCGATGCTGTCGTACGAGTCAAAATACCTGCGCGTCGCCGTGACAACATTGTAATCGCTGTCGATAATCAGCACATCGACATCAAGCGTGTTCGAGATAACCTGGGCGTGCTTAAGCACGTCCTCTTTGATTTTTGAAAGCATTATAAACAGCCCTCTTTCAGAATGTAAGACGCATGGCACGCTGAGTCGCGTCTCAAAACCATACACGGTGTATACATATGATACATCGAATCTTATCATAATACAATAGAGATGATACAAATGTCCGCAGAAAACCGTCTGAGTGGTTAACGCAAACCGGTACATACCGGTTTTCCTCCCGGCGGACAAGTCAAAAGCCGCCTGCATATACGCAAACAGCCTAACACCCCGGCCAAAAGGCCGGGGTGTCAGCTTGTCGAAAAACCCACTCCGTTGAGGGTTTTCGACAATTTTCAATTTTGATAAAAATTCTCGGGAAATGAATTCCCGGAATTTTTGATTATAAGCGGGGGTTTTAGGAACTTTTTAATCACGTTACTTTTCATGCAAAAAACCTGAACACCTTTCTTTGACAGCCTAA
>JAVBMB010000088.1:0-6472 GCA_031552995.1 Oscillospiraceae bacterium | reverse complement strand
CATCGTGACACCGTCGTTTATCAGCTTTGCACAGTGCCGGCCCACAGCAAGCTCGTCCTCTCCGATAACCGGCGCCGGCATCACCGTCGGGTCATAAGAACTCTCGACGATGCAGTCGACCTCGTCAATGTGTATCCTGCTGTTGCCGTATGTGTATGGAAATCTGTCGTTAAGCTCGGCAATGACGATTTTCGCCACCTTAGCCGCTTTTATAGAGTAATCAACGCCGAGGCTGAGGCTGCAATAGCCGTCCTCATCGGGACGCGTCATGCCAAGCACCGCTACATCACAGCCGATTGCGCCGCCGACGTGCGACGGCACCTTGTGGAAGTGTATCGGCCTGTAATCTGAATATCCGTCGTTGATGTCGGCGCGGTTCGCGCCCGCAAATATTGTACTGTGGCGAAAATGCCCCATCATCTCGGCGTGAGTAAGCGGCATGTCCCCAAGATTAAGCACATTAAACACCTTGACGTCGGTGTAGTCGTCCTTGTGTTTTGCCAGTGTGTCAATGATAAGCTTCGGCGCAGAGGCGCTTTGAGATAAAACAACATTGTCGCCCGATTTTATCAGCTTTATAGCCTGCTCCGCCGTAGTCAGCTTGGCTGCGTATGATGCTTTCCAGTCGCTCATAAGTATCTCCTTAATGTATAGCTCTGGGATATGTTCACCCATATGCAGTTTATAATACATCAAAAATCGTGCAGCGTCAATTGTCAGACAACACATTTACGTTGTATTATGTAATATTCGGTAGTGTTGCTCAAAAACCCAGCAAATCAAACAGGTCTAACTGTTCAGATTTCGGCAATCCGCTCAGCGCCCCGCACTCTCTAAGCTTGTCCAGGTTTGTCGACGACAGCCTGTCGCACCGCGACAGGATATCTTCCTCCGATGTAAACGGCCCGCGCCTGCGCGCGTTTTCTATGCCCTGCGCCGCGCCCTCGCCAAGCCCTGGCACAGCCATCAGCGGAGGCACGATACGTCCGTCCTCGATGTAAAAGTTTTTGACCTCCGACTTATATATGTCCATAGGCGCAAAAGTAAACCCGCGCTTATAGAACTCGTGGCACACCTCAAGCGTAATCAGCGTATCCTCCTCGGCCGATGTCAGCTTTTCTTTTACATTCGTCTCGGCGTCAACATAGGATGACTTCGCTTTAAGCTCCCGGTACCGCTTGCACACCGCCTCATCGCCATAAATCATGCTCAGCGCGTCAAACTTCGGCGCGCGAACCGAAAAATACGCGCAATAGAACTCCAGCGGCCTGTGTACCTTGAACCACGCAATGCGGAACGCCATCATGACGTAGGCCACCGCGTGCGCCCGGGGGAAGAGGTACTGAATCTTTTTGCACGACTCTATATACCACTCGGGAACGTTCGCTTCAAGCATCGACTCTATCCATTCGGGCATAAGGCGGTTGCCCTTTCGCACCGTTTCGGATATCGTGAACGCAAGCTTCGGCTCAAGCCCCATCTCAATGAGATACAGCGTGATATCATCGCGCGCGCATATCAGGTCGTCCAGCGTACCGACGCCTTTTTTTACAATGTCCTGCGCGTTATACCGCCAGACGTTTGTGCCGTGCGACAGGCCGGATATCCTGATAAGCCCGTCGAACGAATGCGGCTTTGTCTCGGTAAGCATCCCCCTGACAAACTTTGTGCCAAACTCCGGTATGCCGGCGCAGCCCGTTCTCTCAAGTATGTCATCCGTCTCTATGCCAAGCGCGTCAAGCTCGGTAAATATCCTCATCGTCTCACTGTCGTCAAGCGGCACCGCAGTCGGGTCTATACCGCTCAAGTCATAAAGCCTGCGCAGCATCGTCGGGTCGTCGTGCCCAAGCAAGTCAAGCTTAAGCAGGTTATCGTGTATGGCATTAAAGTCGAAATGTGTCGTGATTATAGTCGAGTCGGCGTCATCCGCCGGGTGCTGCACCGGAGTGAACTCGTATATCGTCCGCCCCTGCGGCACGATTATCAGCCCGCCGGGGTGCTGGCCTGTCGTCCGCTTGACACCCGAAATGCCCTGCACAAGGCGGTTGCTCTCCGCCTTTGTCAGCTCTATGCCTTTTTCCTCGGCAAAATGCTTTACATATCCGTATGCCGTCTTGTCCTGAATACCGCTTATAGTGCCGGCCTTGAACACCTGCTCGACGCCAAACATCTCTATCGTCTGCCGGTGTATCTGCGCCTGATATTCGCCCGAAAAGTTCAAATCTATATCCGGTGCCTTGTCGGCGTCGAAACCCAAAAATGTCGCAAACGGTATGCTGAACCCATCCTTAATCATTTTCTCCGCGCAGACTGGGCAGACCATATCCGGCAGGTCAACACCGGTGCGCGCGGTATGCTGCTCTTCAAATATCGAATGCCGGCACTTGCCGCATCTGTAGTGCGGCTGAAGCGCATTGACTTCGGTTATGCCCGTCAAAAACGCCACAAACGATGAGCCTACCGACCCGCGCGACCCGACGACATATCCGTCGGCATTCGACAGCGCAACCAGCTTCCGGGCGATTACATACATAACATCAAAGCCGTTTTTAATTATCGGCGTCAGCTCGGTTTCAAGCCTGTCGGCAACGATATCCGGCAGCTTGCCGTCTACGCCGTACAGCTCCATCGCACGCTCTCTCGCCCTGCGCTCGATTTCCTCTGCCGAGCCTTCGACGCGCGGCGGGTATGTGCCCTGCATAAGGGGCTCAATTTCCTCGCACATGCCGGCAATCATGTTTGTGTTGGCTACAACAACTTCAAACGCCTTGTCACGGCCGAGATAGTCGAACTCTTTAAGCATTTCATCCGTCGAGCGATAGTACAGCGGCGCCTGATTCGAAGCGTCGGAAAAGCCGTTTGCCGTCATCAGTATTTCGCGATAAACCGCATGTTCCGGTTCGAGGAAATGCACATCGCACGTCGCGCACACCGGCTTATTAAGCCGCTCGCCTATGCGCACGACCGTACGGTTGAAGTCCATCAGCTGCTTTTCGCCCGACGCCTTGCCGTTTGCAATAAGAAACCTGTTGTTGCCAATCGGCTGAATCTCCAAAAAGTCGTAAAACTCCGCGATATCCTTTAATGTATCGAACCCCGCCCCGGCAACTATGGACGAAAACAGCTCCCCCGCCTCGCACGCCGAGCCGATTATAAGGTTTTCCCGGCAGCCGGCCAGCAGCGACATCGGTATAATAGGCCTTTTCGAGCTGTAATATTTTAGATGCGCGTCCGACACCATGCGGTACAGCGCTGTCAGCCCCTCTTTGTTCTTTGCCAGAATAATCGTGTGGTAAGGATGCGCCCGCTCGCCGGCGGGCGTCAGCCCGCTCATCGACGCCTTGACGGCGCCGTTTATCTCGCTGATTTTCTCAATCTGCCTCCCGCTTGTCAGCATGTCCATCAGCCGCGCAAATATCACGGCAAGCACAGCGGTGTCCTCGTCGGCGCGGTGATGGCGGAACGTCAGCCCCATCGCGGCGGCGACATCGTTCAGCCTATGCTTTGCCAGCTGAGGCATCATTGCGCGCGCCAGCCCCAGCGTATCTATGGAGCAGAACTGCCGCGCAGTGCCCAGCGCGGCACACGCCGCCGACAAAAACGCGATATCAAAATCTGCATTGTGCGCGCACAGAGGGCAGCCGCCGATAAAATCCAGGAACTCCGGCAGCACCTCATCAACCGGTCTGGCGCTTTTTACCGTCGCGTCCGAAATGCCGGTCAGCTCTGTTATCTTGTGCGGTATCGGGTTCCTCGGCTTTATAAGGCTGTGGAAGCTGCCGACCGTCTCGCCGTTTTTTCTTTTAAGCGCCGCTATTTCAATTATCTCGCACTCGCGCGGGTTCAGCCCCGTCGTCTCAAGGTCGAAGACGACGATTTCATCGTCGATACCTCGCTCGCAGCTGCCTTTGACGACAAGGTCCTTGCGGATATCATTTATGCAGTACGCCTCGACGCCGTAAAGCGGCTTTATTGTTTTGCCCGCCTTTTTCAGCTTTTTCAAAGCTTTCACCACGTCGGGATACGCCTGAACGACGCCGTGGTCGGTTATCGCGATTGCCGGATGCCCCATATCTGCGGCAAGCTCCATCACCTTCTGCACATCGCACACCGAATCCATAGCCGACATTTTTGTATGCAAATGCAGCTCGACGCGCTTTTCCTTTGCGCTGTCGCGGCGCACAGGCTTGTCCATAGGAACTATAGCCGTCGGCGCTATGTAATCCTGCCGTTCGAACTGAGAATAGGCTACCTGCCCCTGCACGGTGAACCACATCCCTGGCAGCACGGATTCCTCAAGCATGTCGGCCTCTTCGCTGTCAAAGAACTTTGTCACCCTCATCGTCCCGGTGCCGTCATACAAATCAAACGAAAACACGCTTTTGTCGCCGCTGTTCAGCTTGCGCTTTTCGGCGCTGCACACCTCTCCGCTGACGCACACCTTGCCTGACTCCACCGATAACTCCCCGATTTTATCCACCGCGCGCGCCACCGGGCGGCCGTATACCGCCGTCTTGTCACCGGCGTTGAATGTAATCCCGCCCGCGCGGGATTTTTTCTTTTTGACCCACGATTTTTCACCGGGGTTCTGCGCGGCAGGCGCACCGGCATTCGCCAAGGATTCCGCAGCGGCACGCTTGCTGATATCAACAAGCAAACGCTCGCGTTCCTCCTCGAACGATACGGCATTGTCGCCGCGCACATGCGTCTTTATCTTGATATGCATACCAAGCAAGCCGTGCGCCTCTTTTTCAAGCGTCTCGGCAAGATGTTCAATTCTGTCGGCCGAAAAACGCTCGCTCAGTGTTATATGCAGCTTGTTGTTCTCGCCTTTAATCTCGGCGCCGGCAATCGCAGCCGACACCGAGGGGTACTTCGCCGCCAGCGCGGTTCTAAGCAGCTCGCACGCGCGCTCATCAAGCTCACAAAGCGCGTACCGGATTTCGAGGTCAAGCTCCTGTCCTCCCGGTTGCGCGGCAACAAGCTCCCGCGCGGCGCCGAGGAACTCATCGTCAACTATCTCTTTCGCCACAAGCTTGGCGACAAGACGCCTGTCATTCTGACGTATTTCGGCAACATCGCAGCTAAAAACCGGGTTCCCGGCGCCGTCAAGCGCCGGGAACAGCTGCCCGAATACCGGCCCGCTCACAGCCGTTCTCCTGTCATCATCTCTATCTCCCCAATAAGCCGGTCGACAATCGCATCCTCCGGCACCTTGCACACAATCTCACCTTTGCTGATTATTAATCCCTCGCCTTTGCCGCAAGCCACTCCGATATCGGCCTCGCGTGCCTCGCCCGGCCCGTTGACGGCGCAGCCCATAACGGCGACATCAAGCTTTGTCTTCAGGCCCGCCAGCCTGTCCTCAATTTGCCGCGCAATCGGCAACAAGTCCACCTGAGTCCTTCCGCATGTGGGGCAGGATATAATATTCGCCCCACAGCTGTTTAAGCCAATTGCTTTAAGTATCCCTATCGCGGCCTTAACTTCCCGCACCGGGTCTGCCGTAAGCGATACGCGTACAGTGTCGCCGATGCCCTCAAGCAGCAGCGGCGCGATGGCCGAGGCCGATTTAATGATACCTATGTACTCGGTCCCGGCCTCGGTCACGCCAAGATGAATCGGATGCCGGGTCATGCGGCTGAGCATCCGGTTCGCTTCAATCGTGTCGGCGACGCCCGACGCCTTGACCGACACACATATGTCGTCAAAGCCGCACGCCTCAAGCGCACTAATGTTGCGCTTAGCGCTTTCACAAAGCGCCTGCGGCCCGACACCGCAGCGCTCGCGTATATCCCTGTCCACCGAACCGCCGTTTACCCCGACGCGTATCGGAACCCCTCGAGCCTTACACTCGTTCGCAACGGCGCGAATATTCGGCTCGCCCCCAATATTGCCGGGGTTGATGCGTATCTTGTCCGCCCCGGCCTCAAGCGATGCCAGCGCCAGGCGAAAATCAAAATGAATATCGGCGCACAGCGGGACATTGACCCGCTTTTTTATCTCGCCAAGCGCCGCTGCGGCCTGCATATCCGGCACGGCAAGGCGCACAAGCCCGCACCCGGCGGCGACGAGGCGCTCAATCTGCCCGGTGCTTGCCTCAACATCGCGCGTATCTGTATTCGTCATCGACTGCACTACAACCGGCGCGCCGCCGCCAATCGGCAGGCCTCCCGCATAAATCCTCCTGCTCATTTCAGCCCGCCACAATCCGCGCGATATCGTTGTAGGTCACATACACAAACAGCCCTAGTATCAATACCATACTGGCCAGAGAAACATACCCCTCTATCTTTGCGTTCAGGCGTTTACCCCGTATGGCCTCTATAATCAGGAACAGTATCTTTCCTCCGTCAAGCGCAGGGATGGGCAGCAGGTACATAAACGCCAGAATGACGCTGATAAACGCGACGAAAGAACACATCTCGGTCGCCGACTGCCTTGCCCTGTCAGATATTTCTGTTTCGATACC
>JAVBMB010000120.1:0-2718 GCA_031552995.1 Oscillospiraceae bacterium | reverse complement strand
AAAGCGCCGCATCGCATATACTCGGCCGCGGGTGGGAAAAAAGCCGCCTCGGCCTTGCCCGCACAGCAGAATTATTGCGTCTTTTGGGCAGCCCGCACATCGGGCTGCCCTGTGTTCATGTGGCCGGCACAAACGGCAAGGGCAGCGTGTGCGCCATGTCGGCGTCGATGCTTTCGGCCGCCGGGTACCGTGTTGGGCGCTTCACGTCGCCGTGGCTGGACGATATCGACGACAACGTCTGTATTCTGCCCTCCCCCGGCGTCACGGGCGGGCTGGCCAAAGCGGCCGAAACGGCGGCGCGCGCCGCGGAAGACATGGCCGACCACCCGTCGGAGTTTGAGCTGCTCACCGCCGCAGCGCTGCTGTATTTCCGTGACGAGCGCTGCGATATCGCGGTTATCGAGGTCGGCCTTGGCGGCGACGGCGACGCTACGAACGTCATCCCGCCGCCGCTTGTCGCCGCCGTAACGCCGGTCAGCCTCGATCACACCGATATACTCGGCGCCACGCTTCATGAGATAGCGGCGCACAAGGCCGGGATAATCAAGCGCGGCAGCGCCGTCGTCTGCGCCCCCCAGCCTGACGAGGCAATGGCGGTGATTGACGGCGTATGCCGGGCTCTTGACTGCCCGCTGACGCGCGTCGATATGTCGGCTGTCACGCCGCTGACGCGCGATTTATCGGGGCAGAGCTTCGATTTTGGGCGGAGAAAGGGCCTGCGCATCACGCTGCTTGGCGGGCACCAGCTTCAAAACGCCGCCACAGCCGTGGCGGTTATCGACGCGCTGCGCCTGCAAAATTGGGATGTCCCGGACGATGCGGTCCGCACCGGGCTAAGCGCCGCGCGCTGGCCCGCCCGGTTCGAGGTGTTGCGGCAAAATCCCTTGTTTATACTTGACGGCGGGCACAACCCGCACGGAGCTGCGGCCCTGGCCGACGCGCTGCGGCAGTATCTGCCGGGGGCAGCGCCGGTGTTCATCATGGGCGCGCTGCGCGACAAGGATATCGAATCGACGGCGCGCGCTGCCATGCCTGCCGGCGCGCTCGTGCTGTGCCTGACGCCGAAAAGCCCCCGCGCCATGCCGGCCGTCTCGCTTTCCGTTGTTTTGCGCGCGTTCGGCTACTCGGCCTTTCCGGCGGATTCCGCCGCGCAGGCCGTCGATATGGCGGTTTCAGCCGCGGGCGGGGGCGGCGTTGTCTGCGCGTTTGGCTCGCTGTATGCGGCATCCGACATAAGGCGCTGCTTTGGTCTTTAGCGTCCCGGCCGGCACCTTGAATATTGCAGTAAATATGCTATAATAGTACATATGTTTCGCACAATCAGAATCTGTTTACAGGGGGGACCGCACATGCAGCAATCGATGTTTGACGACCGCGGCATGAGCCAGCCGCTTGCCGCGCGCCTTCGGCCGAACACGCTGGAGGAATATGTCGGGCAAAAGCACCTTCTGGCGCCCGGCAAGGTGCTGCGCCAGCTCATCGACAGCGATATGATAGCCTCAATGATATTCTGGGGCCCGCCCGGCGTCGGCAAGACGACGCTTGCCCGCATCATCGCGGGGCGCACAAAGGCGGCGTTTATAGATTTTTCCGCCGTCACAAGCGGCATACGCGAGATAAAGGATGTCATGGCCCGCGCCGAGCAAGGCCGCCTGATGGGCGAACGGACGATATTGTTTATCGACGAGATACACCGCTTTAACAAGGCACAGCAGGACGCCTTTTTGCCGTATGTCGAAAAGGGCAGCATCGTGCTTATCGGCGCGACGACCGAAAACCCCTCGTTCGAGATAAACTCGGCGTTGCTGTCGCGCTGCAAGGTGTTTGTTCTCAACGCGCTTACCGAGGATGACTTATTTTCGCTGCTGCGCCGCGCCATTGCCGACCCGCGAGGCTTTGGCAAGCTCGAGCTGGATTTCCCCGATGACCTGCTGCGGATGCTGGCCGCCTTTGCCAACGGTGACGCGCGCACTGCGCTGAGCACGCTTGAGATGGTGATTCTCAACGGCCGGCGCGACGAGGGCAAAACCATCGTCGACCGCGATATAATAGAGCAGTGCATCTCAAAAAAATCACTTCTTTATGATAAAAACGGCGAGGAGCACTACAACATAATCTCTGCGCTGCACAAGTCTATGCGCAACAGCGACGCCGACGCCTCGGTATACTGGCTGGCGCGGATGCTTGAGGCCGGGGAGGACCCGCTGTATGTCGCGCGGCGCGTCGTGCGCTTCGCCAGCGAGGATATCGGCATGGCCGACAGCCGCGCGCTGGAGGTCGCTGTCGCGGCGTACCAGGCATGCCATTTTATCGGGATGCCGGAGTGCAGCGTGCATCTTACGCACGCCGTTGTGTTTATGGCGCTGTCGCCAAAGTCCAACGCGCTGGACAAGGCATATTCTCTCGCCAGAGCCGATGCGCAGAATATGCTGGCCGAGCCTGTGCCGCTTGTCATCCGCAACGCCGTGACAGGGCTGATGGCCGACCTGAAATACGGCCAGGGGTACAAATACGCCCACGATGCCGAGGACAAGCTGACGAATATCCGCTGCCTGCCCGATTCTCTTCTTGACAGGCGGTATTATATACCGACGACGCAGGGGCGCGAGGCCGGCGCAAAGGAGCGCATGGAGCAGATTGAACGCTGGAAGAAGGAGCACGCCGAGTGACCTGCCGCCGCGAAGTCCGCGGACATGTGCGGTGAAAATCATCTTAACC
>JAVBMB010000055.1:0-19402 GCA_031552995.1 Oscillospiraceae bacterium | reverse complement strand
CTGGTTTGGGGCTTTTTATCTCGGGGCGCCCGGCGGGGTGCGCCCCCCCGGGGGCGTGCTTTCGCGGCCCGCGGGGCCGGGAGGATATGGATATGAACGAGAGCGACATTCTTTTGCAAACGATGACCGACAAGATGACGCTGTACAGGCAGACAATCGAAAACGGGCGCGCCGAAAAACGGGTGATATACCGCGGTGTTCCGTGCGCGCTGTCGCGTACTGCCATTACAGCGGCACCCAACGCGCCGGCACTGCGCAGCCCGATGCCCGAGCCGCTGTATCGCCTTAGCCTGCACATGCCGGCCGGGACTGTTACACTGGCCGGCGACACGGCCGAGATAACGCGCCACGGGCAGGTGTTCACCTGCTCGCTGTCGGGAAGCATCGGTTACCCGTCACACAGCGTGTGCGTTGCGGAAATACGGGAGGTGAAACAGCATGATTGAGCTTTCGGCGCTTACGGCGGCAATTGCGGCGCTGATTCACGCCGAGACCGGCGTGTTCGCCATTGACGAACGGTTGCAAACGACGGTATATCCGTCTTACTATGTCGGCGCCGCCGAAAAGAACACGACGGTTGTCGCCGGGGGGCGGCAGCTTCTGCGGCACATCGAAGTTTCGGTGCGCTGCGCGCCTGACAGGACGCGAGGAGATGACGAGACGCGCGCCGGGCTTCACTTGCTTTACGGCGTGTTTTTACCCAGCTTCCCCGCGACCGGGCGGCGCTTTGCGCCGATCGCACTTATGGCGGATGATGACGGTGTGCTGCGCTTCTCGCTGGAGTTTTGCGACCTGCCGCCGGAAAAACAGACTGTGCCGTCCGCGCTGATGGATGAGCTTGCGCTCTCTCTTGGCGCCGACGGCAACAACACGGACTAAGGAGAATGGTATGGGATTACCTCAGATAATGATTAACTTTACAAACGCGGGGGCGACTGCCGTTCGCCGCAGCCAGCGCGGACGGGTGGCAATCATAGCGCCCGGTGTCAGCGGTACCATGGCATTTACAAGCTTCGGCCAGGCGGAGGGCAAGGTTGACTCCGCCTCAAAACGCCTGCTTGAGCTGTGCTTTATGGGTGTGCCGTCCCGCGTGACGGTTGTCCCCTGCGGCGAGGACATTGATGCCGCGCTGACACTTGCCGAAACACACAGCGCCGGCGGCTGGATTTGCGCGCCGGCGCTTGCGCCCGCCACAGTCGTCAGCTTTGTCAAGGCAAGGCGCGCCGCCGGGGCGCCGGTTAAGGCGGTCGTCGCGAACGCCTCTGCGCCGGACTGCGAGGGAATAGTGAACTTCTGCGCGTCAAGCCTGCGTATCCTCGACGGTGAGGATGATGCTGAAATCAGCGCCGCCGACTACATATGCCGCATCGCCGGCGTGCTAGCCGGAATCGGGCTTGCGCAGAGCGCTACATTTTATCCGCTTGACGAGCTTGTCTCGTTTGACGTCGACGAAACGCCCGACGAAAGCATCGACGCCGGCAAGCTGATTATCTATCGCAGCCAGACTGGCCCTCGCCTTGGCAGGGCGGTTACATCCCTTGTTACCGCAGCCGGCGGGGCTGGGCCGGAGCTGAAAAAAATCAAAATCGCCGAAGCGGTCGACATCATAAAAAGCGACATAAAAAACACATTCGAGCAGGAGTACATCGGCAAGGTGGTCAACGACTACGACAGCAAGCTGCTGCTTTGCTCGGCCATTACCGGTTACCTTGCGGGGCTGGCCGGGACGGTGCTTGACCGCACGTATGACAACCGCGCCTATGTTGATTTTGACGCGCAGCGGGCTTTTTTGCTTAGCCGCGGCGTCGATACCGATTCGATGAGCGACACCGAAATACTGGCGGCAAACACCGCGAGCCATGTATTCCTCGGCGCTAAGGTTCGCTTTGTGGACGCCATGGAGGATTTTACCTTCAGCGTGATAATGTGAGGAGGCAGAGGATATGTCTAAACTTATGGCAAACCGCGTTCTTTCAGGCTCGTTCGCCGAGATTTGGATTAACGGCAGCCGCGTGGCCGAGGCGAGCGCGATAAAGCTGGCCGTCAAGGTCGAGCGAGCCGACGTGCAGATCGGAAATGACATTGATTCAAAAATCACAGGCTATCGCGGCGAGGGCGAGCTGAAGCTGCGTCAGGTGTTTACGAGGTTTTTCGATATCATTCAAGCCGCCGGCAAGGGCAAGGATGTGCGTGTGACAATAACGACGGCGCTGAAAGACCCCGACAGCTCGGGCGGAGAAGAGGAGCGTTTTAGCGTGGCAAATGTGGCGCTGGACGACCTGCCGCTTGTCAACTACGTGACAGGCAAAATCAACGAGCAGACGATTAAGTTCCGCTTTATGCCGGGTGATATGCGTAACCTGTCCGGCATTTCGGTGACGGAGACAGCGTGATGAGCGGCCCGAGAGAATGGGCGGCGGCGCTTGGCGCCGCCGCCGGGGCGCCAATGCGCATTCTGTTCGAGCGGCAGCGTCTTGTGGCGCACTGCCGCCCTCTCAGCGCCGGCGAAATCGCCGAGTGCGCCGACATCGGCGGCGAGCGAGGAGCGCGCTACGCGCTGTATCTGTCGTGCGAGGCGCTGCGTATCGCGGGCGAGCAGCTGAGGCAGTGCGGCTGTATAAGCTCGGCGTTCGATATCACCGAAAGGCTGTCATATTCGGACATAATGGCGGCGGCAAGCGTGATTTTGTCGATATCGGGCGGGGGCGGACATATGCTTCGCCTGCTGCGCGATGACGAAAGCGATGCCGCAGCCGTCGCGGCTCTCGGCGAAAGCGCTTCATCCGCCGCCGTGCTGCCGCCGAGAGAGACCGACACTGCTTCCGCCGAGATATTCGGCCAGACACCGGCCGCGGCGGCAATGCCGTATGCCGAACCGGCGGAGCGCATTATAGCGGATAGCACGCCGGGACGTGATTTTACATACGGATGGCGAGGCGGTGCGGACAGCTCTTTCGGCGACCTGAGCAGCGCGCCGAAAGAGAGGGAGATCCTGCCGCGCGGGCAGATTTCACCCGAACCGCCCGGTGACGAGTGGCAGACTGCCGACAGCGTGGCGCGGATATTCGCCGCGCGGCTGAAGGACGCCGCCGGGAATATGTGAACGCTGCCGAGAGGAGATGAAACGTAGACAATGGCACAGAACATGAGAACCGTGCTAATTTGGTTCAATAACGACACCGAGAGGCTGACATTCGCGGTCAACCCGCGCGACATCACGCTGCACAGGCCGCAGTACACAAAAGAGTTCATCACTGTGGACGGCGAGGCGGTCAACACCTCCAAGGGGCGCGGGCTTACAGGCGTGACACTGCGGACATTTTTGCCGGGCGAGCTCTCTCGCTTCTTTACGGGAACACCGCCGGCCTCCGCGCTTGCGATGCTGAAGCGCTGGCAGGATACAAGGCGCCCGGTGCGGCTGATAATTTCGGGCACCGATATAAACGACTCGTTTCTTATCACATCAATCAGCCAGACAATCACAGAGGGTGACGACGATATCGGCATTGAGGTTGCGCTGAAAGAGTACAAGTTTATCACGCTTGAAAGCGCAGTTTCCCCGGTGACAGCCGGAGGGCTGTCTACGCGCGCAGACGAGCGTCCGGGCGCAACAACGCATACCGTAAAGAAAAACGATACGCTGTGGGCTATCGCAGTAAAATACTACGGCGACGGTACAAAATGGGCCCAAATCGCGGCGAAAAACGGTGTCAAAGACCCGAAAAAGCTGCAAATAGGAAAGGTGCTGACGCTGTGATCCGTGTAATTTACAATGACGCCGACATCACCGGCATTGTCACGGCGTGCAGCGTCGAAAAAAATATCTCGGCCGCCGGTATGCAAGCGACAGTGACCGTCATCTGTTCGCCTCCAGACCGTTATCTTCCGCGGATAAACCCAGTGTGCGGCAGGCGCGTGGATGTTGAGCTTAACGGCGAGCGGGTTTTTCGCGGCACGGTCGAGCGCGTCGCGTTCTCCTCGGACACGCTGAGCATAGTTATCGTCTGCTTCGATATCGCGTCAAGGCTGGCGAAAAACGAGGTGTACGCGGCCCTGACCGGCACGGCAGACGGCATAACAAAAACGGTATGCAGGCTTGCCGGCTTGCCGGCCGGTACAATCTATGAAAAAAGCGGCAAGCTGTTTATTCCGCCGTCGACCGGGCTGACGGCGCTTGCCGCTATAAAAAAAGCATATGGCGGCAACTGCGTCATCGACGCCGTAGACGGGCGCGTATGCGTCTCTCAGCCGCGCCGCAAGGTTGTCGCGCTGAAAAGCGCGCTGCTTCTCGGCGTTACGGCGGAGGATTCCGCCGAGAATATCGTGAACAGCGTAGAGGTCATAGGCTACAAGGGGCGCACCGACGCCGTGGCAAATGACAGCGCCAGTATTGCCGCATATGGGCTCAGGCGGCGTTATATGTCGCTTCAAGGCGCGCGCGGCACGGCAGTTACGACGGCAAAAAGCGGCATTGTCTCCCCTGTCACGCGCGCCGCCGCGACTGTAGCGGGCAACACCGCCGTCACCTGCGGCGCGATTGCGGTGTTCGATGCTGCGGCGTGGGGTTTATCGGGCGAGTATATGGTTGCATCGGTGCGCCACAACGTCAGCGACGGTGTTTTTACAACCGAGATTGGAATGGTGAGATGATGTTCGATTTTTTTGACAGTCAGAACCCGTATTATCAGATTGTCGCCCTTATGCGCGGCCAAGCCGCGAGGCAGTCGTCGGACTGCTTCCTTGTGACGCTGCACGGCGACGAGAACGCTTTTGCCGCGTACCGCGACGGCGAGGCGCTGCCGGGGCCGATATACCGCCCGCGCGAAATGGCGCTGACCGGGGATGACGACGGCTGCGCGGCGCTTTGCTGCCCGGTTGAGGACGGATATATAATCCTGAGCCGGCTGGATACACTGTGAGCGCGCAGAGAAAGGTTTGGTGTCTATGGCAATTTTTTCGGTGTCGGACAGCGCCGCACAGGCGCTTCCGATGTTCCGCGAGCCTGTGCCGGACTATATTTCCGGCAGGCTTTTGACCGACGGGCGCAGCGATGTTGTGTATGCCGAAGGGCTTGACGCCCTGGCGATATGGATTCGCAAGGCGCTGCACTTTGACAGCGCGCGCTTTGCCTATCCGGCGCACACCGCAAGCTACGGCAACGAGCTGTCGCTGCTGACCGGCGCGTCGCGCACTGTGGCCGAGAGCCGCCTTGGCGGCATAATACGTTCAGCGCTTGAGGTCAACCCGTACATCACGGGCGTCTATGGTTTTTCGTTTGCATACAGCAAGTCCGGCGTCACGGCGACATTCAGCGTTAACAGCGTGTACGGGGATTTTATCTTCACAGGCGAGGAGGTTGAGCTTTGAACAGTTTTGACGAAATATTGGGGCGCATGAAGCAGTCGCTTGGCGGCAGGTTCAGCGTTATAGAGGGTACATTTGCGGGTGACATTTTGCAGGCGGTTGCAAATGAGCTTGCCCGGGTGTATTCGCAGGAAATTGATACAATGTCGGCACGCGCGTTTGTCACCAGCGCGGCCGGCGAGTGGCTTGACGCCGCGTGCGCCGACTACGGCATGGCGCGAAAGGAGAATGAGAGCGACGACGAGCTGCGCGCCAGAACACTGTCGCTTGTGCGGATGCAGGCATCTAGCGGCAACGAGGCGCATTACCGCCTGTGGGCGACCGAGCTTGACGGCGTTGCCGCCGCTTATGCCATAGGCAAGCAGCGCGGACCCGGGACTGTCGACGTGTATATCCGTCCGGCCGACGAGAGCGCCGGGCAGGCGCTGCTCGACGCGGTATCGGCGCATATCGCGGGGCTGCGGCCGGTATGCGTTGATGTCAAAGTACACTACGCCCAGCCGCAGGCTTTGGCGGTCGCCGCCGAGCTTACACTGGCAAACGGCGCTACGCCGGACAGCGTCAGCTCGGAGTTCGGCGCGGCGTTTGACGCGTATTTGCGCAGTATCGCGCTGACCGAATACGGCGGGCTTATAAGCCTTACGCGCGTCGCCGGTATACTTATGGACTGCACCGGTGTCGTCGACGCAAACTGCCTCACTATTGAGGGAGCCGCGACAAGCTATGTCGTGCCGAACGGCAAATATTGCGTGCCCGGAGCCTTATCGATGACGAGGGCGGCGACGCTATGACAGATATCAAGACATCACTGCCGCGCAGCGTGGCCGGGCTTGGCGTCGTCAGCGACATACTGGATGCTATATCCGCAGAGCTTAACCTGCTTGAGCTTGCGGCGCGTGACGAATGCAGTCAGGCGGCGGCGAACCTTGCGACAAAAAGCCTTGCCGAGTGGGAGCGCGAGCTTGGCCTGAGTAGGCGCGCCGACATGGATGATGCCTCCCGCCGCAGGCTTATTTTGACGGCACTCAGCTTCTTTTGGCGATGCACACCGCAAAAACTGGCAAAAATGCTGGCGGACATGCTGAACGGCGAGGTCAGCGTCATCGAAAGCGCGGCAGAGTATACAATATCGCTTAGCTCGCATGGCGGGAAAATCCCGTCCGACCTTCCCTCGGCGCTTAAAGCCGTGGCGAAGGCGGCGCCGGCGCATGTGACCTGCGTTGTCTCGGCCGAAGGACTTCTTAGCGCCGAGATGACGCCGCGCGGCTGCCTGCACGGCCACGCCGAGCTTAACATCTATTCATAGGAGGGCAAAATGAACCTTATTGGCGAATATACAACGGGCGGGGCGCAACTGGCGGCTAAGGTGCTGGCCGGGCAAAGCGCGCTCGTCATCACACGCTGCGCCGCGGGCGACTGCGCAACACCTGGCTCGAGCGCCGCAATGCTGGCCGAACGGCAGGCGCTGACTCTTGCGCCGCAACAGGTGTCCGGCAATACGGTCACATATCCGGCGCGGCTGATATCGGCAAACGCCGCCGCCGGATACGCACTGCGCGAAATCGGCCTGTATGCCTTGAGCGGCGGCAGCGAGATACTCTATAAGCTGTACAGGCCGAGTCAGGTCATCAGCATCAGCCCCGATTGCTCGATGACGGCAAACTTCTATCTTGGCGACACGGTCGCGCAAAACAGGGATATTACGGTTACGGTCGACCCAGCCGGCGCCCTGACTCTCGATAACTTCTCCGCCGTGACCGACCGGCTGCCAGTCATCGACACATCTGCCGACAGAAGCTATTCCTGCGCCGCCGGCGAACTGCCCGGGCTGATTGGTTCACTGCCGAAGCTTATTTGCGGCAACATAGGCATAACCGTCACCGGCGGCGCGTTGTCGGGCAATATCATCCTGCGCGGCTTCTACGGCCCCGGCACGCTTACAATTCAGGCGCAAACGCCGCGGATAACGCTTGACGGATATATCCTTGTTGAGGGCTGCGCACTTGGCTATATGACGTTGAAGGGGTTCACGCTGTCCGGCGCGCTTTACCCTTTGGCGAGGGCCGGGCTTACAGGTGCCGCCGTTTGCATAAAATCCTGCCGCGGCACTGTCGAGCTGTGCAATATCACCGTGACCGAGCCGTCCGTCGCGAAGACCGGCGTCGGGTTCTACGCCGCAGAGGGCAGCCAGATGTGCCTGAACGAGGTTTACGCCAAAAACCGATACGCCTGCCTGGGCGGGGATAACGGCGCGCGTATTTACTGCAAGCGCTTCACAGGCAGGCCCGCCGAAAACTGCACGTACCTGCACCATTCATGCTATGGTGTGCTTCTGCAGTTCACCAGCGATTCCGTGGCGACGCTGCTGGGCATTGTTTCTTCATACACCATGGGCGGCTGCCACGCGCTGTATTCCGGCTCGGTCAGCGGCACAAGCACCCAGGGCGAGGCCGTTGCCTGACGCTATGTATTCATTAATTGAAAGGGGAACCTATGCAACTGTTTGTGTATGACAAAATTACGCTTGAACCTGTGCTGGAGGTAGACGCTCTGTATTACAACGCCTCTGTCATCTGCGACGCCGACGGCGGCACGATAACTATGGACGAGCGGTGGGAGCTCTCCTCCGCCCGTGGCGTCGACGAGCGGCTTCGCGCCGAATATGAACTGCGCAACCCCCGCATCGACGCCAGGCTGACACTGCTTGAAGAGCTGCTTGCCGATATATTATTCGGAGGTGACGCGCTGTGAACGCAAAGCTGATGCTGATTTTTATCATCGCATCCCGCCGAATGACGGCCGGCGAGGCGCTTGAAGACATACTGCGTGATTATCCCAAGCTGTCCGGCGCCGAGCAGGCGCTGCTGGCAGACAGATTGAGCTGAGCGCGGCGTTAAAAAAAGCATTCCCCGGATACAAATATCCGGGGAATGCTTAAGTATGTTTTGCCATAATTCAGCTCAGCCTGTCCCCGCCCCACGCGCAGGCGGCGCCGTAGTATCTGATGCTCTCGCTGACGAAGTCCTCCGTCACGTCAAACAGCTCGGCCAGCTCATAACTCTCGGTTATGCCGGCCTTTAGTGCGGCAATCAGCTCCTCCATAGGCACAAGCATCTTATATGCCCAGCGATTTGCGCGCTCCTCACATCTGCCTATGACCGTCTGCGTACTGCCCACGGTGTAAAAACTGCCCGTCGCGCAATGACCCATCTCGTGAGCGAGGCATACGACCTCCTCGTATGAGGTATCCAGCTTGTCCACATCGATTGCGATATCCATGTCAGGCGTCGAAAGTGCCTTGCTTGCCCTCAGCGGGAAGTAATAGACCTCTATCCCCTGCGCCTCAGCCTGTGTGTACAGGCCCGTAAGCGTGGTCATTCCTTTCTCCTTTTTTCCTTTTGACCTGCCTTGAACAGCACGAAATCGAGTACGTCCATCTTATCCTCTTCGGTAAGCTGACGTACCGCGCCCAGCAGCGCAAACTCCGTCTGCGACAGTATGCGGTCGAGGTCATCATCAGACATGCTGCCGGCTGTGCTTTCTTCGAATAAAAACGACAAGCTTACTTTAAGGGTTTCACAAATACGCTTGACGGTTTCAAGGTCAGGCTTATTCTGGTCATTTTCCCAGTTGCTTATTGAGTTGTGCTTTACGTCGATAATCGCCGCAAGCTCTTTTTGTGTATAGCCTTTTTCGCGCCTGGCTTGTCTCAGTCTTTGCCCTAGACTCAAAAAACTCTCTCCTTCCTGTCGAATGCTCGCCGAGTCCACTGTGTTTCGAAATTATCGAAATAATATTGACATTTCAAAACAATTGAAGTAAACTATATTCGAACATTTGTTCTAATTGTATTGTGTTTTACTTAGGATTTCAAGTGTAAAATAATTTACAGAACTGGGGGGATTATATGGGAAGATTCGATATCAGGCCGCAGGATTTGCCGCAGGACATCGCGTGGCTGTGCGATATCGTCGGCATCGACACCTTCATGCGGATAATCGATACCGCCGGCGGCGAAATACTGTACATACCGAAAAGGCAGACTATAGAGCTGCCGCTTCGCCGTACAGCGATAAAGCAGGAATATGACGGCGCGAATATAAAAATGCTTGCCCGAAAGTACGGCCTCACCGAGCGCAGAGTACGCGATATCATCCGCGAGTAGCAAGAGAGCGAAATATTTCTATTATTATATATTACGCTTTATATCTTACGAAAAATAAGGTAATATAGAAAAAGAAGAACAAAAAGCCGGGCGAACCACTTTATCCGGCCTTTATGGAGGTACACTATGCTTTTTGGCCACAACAAGATTTCGATTCTCGACGGCGTGACACCGCTTCATCTGCTGCCTGCAATGTCGGACAAGCTTGGAATTGAGCTGTATATCAAACGTGACGACCTTACGCCGCTCGGCGGCGGCGGCAACAAGCTGCGCAAGCTTGAGTATCTGCTTTGCGACGCTAAGCAAAAAGGGGCGACATTGCTGCTGACCCTTGGCGGCGTGCAGACAAATCATGGCAGGCTTACTGCGGCGGCAGCCGCAAAATACGGCATGAAATGCGTCATCGCCTGCATAGGGGAATACCCCGGCGAGCTTGGCGCAAACCTGTTGCTGGACAGGCTTATGGGCGCGGATGTTGTAATAAAGCACAGCGACGGACGCAGTGAGGATATCCAAAATGCCGAGCTTTCCGCACAGCTTAAGGCGGAATACGAGGCGCTGGGAGAGACGGTATACGAGATACCCGTCGGCGGCAGCAACATCGTCGGCATGCTGGGCTACTACGAGTGCGCGATGGAAATCGACGCGCAGGCTCGCGCGATGGGAATCGGCGACGCGCGTGTTGTAAGCGGCGTCGGCAGTATGGGCACATATCTTGGGCTGTGCTGCGGGTTTAAAGAGAATCACTCCGGCCTGAGGCTGACCGGCATCGCCATATCGCCCTTTGGAGAGACGAAGGAAAAACGTCTTGCCGCGTATTTTGCCGAGGCGAAGAGCGCGTTTGGGCTGAGAATGAGCATTGACGAATGCGAGTTTGATATTGAGAAGGATTACGTCCGCGGAGGATACAACCTGCCGAGCGAGCATGTGCGCAAGGCTATAGCCGACATGGCGCGCACCGAGGCGATTTTGCTTGACCCGTGCTATACAGGCAAGGCATTTGCCGGGCTGTGTGACATGGCGGCGGAGGGGAAGCTTCGCAAGGGCGAGAAGGTCATATTCCTGCATACCGGCGGCATGTACGGGCTGTATACCCCGCACCACAGGGTCGAGTTTGAAAAAGAGCTGATGGACGGCGTTCGCATAATATAACCGGCGTTACGTTTATTGGAAAACCGATAAAATGCTTACTTTTATACTTGCTATAATGCCAATATACCATGCTGCGGTAATATTGTGGTCTTTTTTTCCGATTAAATTGAAATTTTTTGCATAACTCCAGTTATTTTGATTGGCGGCATTTTCAGCCTATTTGCCTGTATTTGCCTATATTTATACGCATTTGGGAGCGATGGCAGATATTTGCCCGCCTGCCGGTGACAATTTGGATACAAAACAGCCTGACGATTACATTTCGTCAGGCTGTTTCTTTATAGAACGGATCAGTCTTTATTTGGTGTACCCGGGCGGCTGCCGCCGCGGTTTTGCCCGCCCCTTCGGCGGCGCTGAGAACTGCCGCCGCTGCCGCCGTTGCCGCTGTGGCTGCCGCCGTTTTTAATCGGCTTGCCGCCCTCTGTGGGTGATACGATAACCTTGCGGTTCGGCTCGCTGCCCGTCGAGTGGGTCGTGACGCCCTCGACCCCCTGCAGCGCCGTGTGGATTATACGGCGCTCGTGCGGGTTCATAGGCTCAAGCGCTACCGGTTTTTTATACTTCTTCGCCTTTTGCGCCGTCTTGACGGCAAGGCTCTCAAGTGTGCTTTCCCGCTTTGAGCGGTAGTTTTCGGTGTCGACCGTCACGCGCCAGCGGTCGTCTTCGTCACGGTTGGCGACGATGCTTGTCAGATACTGAATAGCGTCGAGCGTATCGCCCCGGCGGCCGATTATGCCTCCCATATTGGCACCCGACAGGTCAATATCAAGCGTCTTGTTCGCCATGTCCTCTTTAACCGTCACGGTCGCCGGCGTGCCAAACCTGTACAGCAGCCCGTCAACAAACTCCCTTGCCCGCTCGGCGGGCGAGGTCTCATACGAGACTTTGACAATCGCAGGTTCCTTACCTATGCCGAGGAACCCGGACTTCGGGCTTTGCAGTACTTCTACCGAAACATCATCCCGCTCCATCCCGAGCATGGCCAGCGCTTTTTCGACCGCGGCTTCTATAGTATCGCCTTTTGACTCTATAACCTTAAGCATGATGCAAATCCTTCTCCTTACTCAGCTGCCTCTCCCGTCAGTTCAACTCATCCTTTTTCTTCACCTTTTTGCCGTCGACGACAGGCGGGTCCTGCTTGTAGATATGTTTCATGACAATCAAATCGGTGACAATCATAAGTATGTTGTTCGATATCCAGTATACGCCAAGGCCGGCGGGCAGGACGAAACCAAAGTACAGCGACATCAGCGGAGACATCAGCATCATCATCATATTGGTTTTTGCGGCCTGGTCATTTGATGCGGCAGGGTTATTGCGCTTCGTCGACCACTGGGTGAACAGACTGTAAGCGAGCGCCGTAAGCCCCGACAGTATCGGGATAACCCACAGCAACCCGGGTTCTCTAAAGTTGGGGACGGCCGCAAGATTTATTCCCAAAAAGTTGAAGTCCACCTTCATAATCTTGTCTGATATTCCGCTGACAAGGTCATACTTGTTAAATATCTCGCCGGCAAGCGCTATTTGAGCGCCGTACCCGCCCGACATTGTCACACCAAGTTTTTCGGCAATCTGCGCAATCTGGTCGGCTGTCAGCTGCATAAAATATGTCAGCGGCTGCGATATGACATAGTAAAGCCCGAGCATAATCGGGAATGACAGCAATGTCGACCCGCAGCCGGACATCGGCGAAACGCCCTCGCGGGCGTAGAGATCCTGCAGCTCCTGGCTGTAGCGCTGCTGATCCTTGCCGTACTTACGCTGAAGCTCCTGCTGCTTCGGCTGGATTGACTGCATTCTAAGCATGCTGCGCTTTTGCTTTACAGTCAGCGGTATCATCAGCACCTTTGTCAGCGCGGCAAACAGGAATATCGACAGGCCGTAGCTGCCGACAAACTCGTAGATGAAGCGCATGACGTATCCGAAAGGCACCGCCACAATACTGAAAAGCGATGTAAACAAATTGCCCATCAATTTTTCTCCTTACGTTTGAACAAAATATGTTCGGGAACAGGGTCATAGCCGGTTTTGCCCAGTGGATTGCAGCGCAAAACCCGCCAAACCGCCAGCACTCCGCCGCAAAGGGCGCCATGACGCCGGATGGCCTCGACCGCGTACTCGGAGCATGTAGGTATGAACCTGCATGTCGGCATGCGTTTAAGGCCGGATAAATATTTTTGATAAAGCCGTATTAGGTAAATCATCAGCTTACCCATTGAAGTCATCTCCAAGAAGCGACAATTCCTTCGCAATCGAAAGCAGCTCGCGTTCGATACGCGAAAACTCGGCATCGAGTATGCCGTGACGCGCGACGATGACGATATCCGCACCCGGACAAAACAGATGCTCGCTGCGCCGATACGCCTCTTTAATCCTGCGGCGGGCGCGGTTTCGCACCACGGCGCCGCCCAGCTTTACCGATACGGTGATACCCAGTCTGTTCACCGTTTTTTGGCGGCCTTTTTTTGTGTATACCGCCATTGTCTTCCGCGCGGAAGACTTGCCCCTGCTATAGAGGGCGCGGAACTCGTGATTGTGGGTCAGCGGAACGGTTTTTTGCATAAGCGCGCGAACACCCCCGCTTTTTATGGCACATGCCCCGGTGCGCGCGACCGGCGGGCAAACTTAATCGCGCGCGATTAAAAAATTTAAGACCGCTTACGCGGCCTTATTTTGATTCCACCCTCTGCTCCGCACAGCCGCACGGCCGGATACCCGCTAGCCGGCGGCGGACAAAACAGCGAACCGAAATAACTCCGGCTTAGTGGGTCAGACGGACTCTTCCTCTTGCCCTGCGCCTTGCAAGGACTTTTCTGCCGCTGCGTGTCTTCATACGTTTCATGAAGCCATGCTCTTTGCTGCGCTGACGCTTTTTGGGCTGATAGGTACGAAGCATGAGTTACACCTCCCGAAAGTGAGCTATCGCAGCAATTTTGCATACCGCGATTCATAACAATCAAAGCATTCCGTATTGCGCCCGCACCGCGCGAAACAGTACGCCGCGGCGAGGCGCGAAAACAAGACATGCTATATTGACGCATCTTGTATTATATTATAAAAGCAGGCGGTCTGTCAATCTAATTCGCTCTGCCCGGGTATTTTTGTTGCAGCCGGCTTTTATCAACGCAAACACAATAAAAAAACAGAGCTTTTTCAGGCAAAAGCCTTTAATTATCATTGCCGATTATCAAAAAACAGCTATACTTAGTATATATACAGTGCGCAATCGGACGTGACGGAGGAATTATTTACCGTGCATGCCAGATGTATTGCGTGAGCGACACAGAAACGGCAAGCGGCTTGGAACGTATCCCCACGCATGCGGGAGGATGACATGAAGAAAAGCATATATTCGCTTGTGCTGCATGACGAGGTTGTGGCGCGGCTTGACAGGATGGCCGCCAGACGCGGGCTTAGCCGGTCGGCGCTGGCGGATGAAGTTCTGGCGCAGCATGTCGCGTTTGTCACGCAGTCGGCGCGCCTATCCGCGCTGGCCGTGGCTATCGCCGCCTCGCTGGACCGCGACGGCAACCTCAGCTTTGCGCTTCATGAGCTTGGCGGCGCGCTTGAGCTTTGCGCCTCGCTGGGCGTCAAGTACAGCCCTACAGTTAAATATATGATAATTCCGGACGGCGAAGCGTATACATTAACCGTCACGCTGCGGACGCAAAGCCGTAAGCTTGCCCGCGATATCACGCGGTTTTTCGAGCTGTGGACACATATCGAGCGGGCGTACGGACGCGCCTCCGGCGGCGAATGGCACTCGTGCGCCATGACGCGCACCCTTGAGCTTACGCATGATGCCGGCGGCGATGAGGTGAGACAGGCCGAAACGATACTGGGCTACATATGCGCGGCCGACAAGGCGATGAGGGCATATTTTTCTTCACTGGGCGATATGCAGGCCGCCGTGCGGCTGATGGAGGCGGCTCTTCTTGACTATTTAAGGCAGGATAGTGAAAAACGCACGTTATAGTATTGTATCAGCGCAACGCTGCAACGAGGATGAATCAATAGTCTTATTGTACTAACGCAACGTCTGCGCTGAGGTATCCCGGCGCAGACGTTTTGGTTTACAGCCCGATATCGTTATTATCGCCGGATATTATTTCGCATCGCGCTGTGAAACGGTAAATGCCGCGGCAAGGCTGCGTCAGATTACTTTAAGCTTTTTAGGCGAGACAGCGTAGTAAAGATGCGCGTAGACCAGCATAAACGCGAAGTAGAAACCGGATGTCACGCTGAACAGCACATGCCCTGCCATGACGAAATATCCGACACACAGCCCGAGTGAAACAAGAAGCCCCAGTCCGGTCAGGTCAAATTTCTCGAAGCATCGCAGCAAAAACCCGACGCCCAGCTTGAGGTACAGCCACAGCATAACTATCCCGCCGAACAGCCCATAGTACAGCAGCACCTCGAAAATATCCATTTCGATTATCTTTGCCTGAGTGCCGCGCCCGACGCCGAATATCACCGAATACGGCGTCGTCAGCTTCCACATGCCGACAGCCTTTTCAAGCTTGCCCAGCCTGCCGCTGAACAGCGCTCCGCTCAGGCCGGATTCATCCATGACGACGCCCGGCTGATACAGCGACGCCTTTATATCCCTTGCGAACTGCGAGGCAGTAAGCAGCATAAGCAGCCCAAACGACAGCGCCGCCGCCAGCATGATTATCACAAACCTCTTGATGAGCAGGCTGTCCTTCTTTTTAATGTAAATTACCGCGGCGTAGACGAGCATAGAGCCGACTGAGGCCGCCGCCGCCATAAACGATGTCTTTGTGCCGATGAGAAACTGCGCCGCAATCGTCACCGCCGGGGCTAGAACATAAAATATATATGTCCGGCGCTTTACGCCGTGCGTTGCCAGCTGATAGACGACGACAAACGTAATCGGCAGCAAAAGCATCAGCACCGCCGTTATATCGTTGCCCGAGTAAAAGAACCCGCGAGAGCCGCGGTAGCCAAAGCGGTCGCCATACGTGCTTGAGCCGACGCCGGTGACGTAAGAAAGCAAAATAGTCGACGACAACAGAAGCGCGGCGAATGATATCGTTTTGTTGAGATATTCAAACAGCTTTTTTTTGCTTAGGGCCGTGTTGCGGAACACCGTCGCGTAAACCATGATAACCGTTATATTGAACGCAAACTGTATGATGTATTTGATGTCGGTGTAGAAATCAATTGAATAGTAGAACATCAGCTCGCCCAAAAGCGACAGCGCAAACACAACGCCGACAGGTATGATTGTGAGCACGGCGCGCCAATTGCGGCGCATGATAATATATACCGCGAACAGCAAAAGCATGCCCATGCGCACAAGCAGGCTCGGCGTCACGGATGGCAGACTTACGCTCTCGGCAATTTTAAGGTATATTCCGCCAATTATGTCAAGAAATGGATTGATGAACAAGAACATCATAAAAAAGCGTTCTAGCTTCTTAGCAGCGTCCTCCACAGCATGCCCTCCCCATAGGGTGATTTTGTGCAGGGGCAGAACCCCAGATATAGTGAGTATACCACATCTGCGCCTCACACGCAACCACCGCAAAGCCGCATGAATTGCGCGTATCGCGTATATTGATATAAAGCGGGAGGTGATGTCATGGCGGAAGGCAGGCCAATCAGCGGTGGGGATTATGAGCTTCAGCTTGCGGCGGCGGCGGCGATGCTCATCATCGGCGCCACCGCGTTGCAGGCGATAATGATGCATCTTCGTCAGCAGCGTGACCCGGATTACACGGCGGACACCGAATACCTGATGCGCTCGACAAAAATCCGCGCGGTTGTTGCCCTTGCCGCAAGCGCCGTGTTTGCGGCGCTTGACTATAAATATATGAGGGGTAGCGAGGATGAAACGCCGCTGCGTTTACTGTCTGTCTCAAGTATGCTGACTCTTATTTCGGCTGCGCTTCGATTCGAGGCCGTGTTCGGCGCCGATACGCGGGATACCCCTGTTATCGACGAGCTTAGTGTCGATGACATTGATGATTAGTCGGCTGCTGTCGCTTATTGCGTTATTCGCTGTTTTTTGGTATAATAACGGCATCGTACCGCTACCTGATTGATTAATTCTTCGGCTGCCGGCAGCGCCTGACGCGCCGCACAGAGAATAACTGCGCCGAGAGGAGGCTGGCCATGGGGCGCGTGATGAGACAGCTCGTCTGCCTGCTATGCGTTTTCACTTTTGTCTTAGCGATAACCGGAATTAAGCTTGGCGCGGCCGACGAGCCGGTGATATTCATGGTGTTCGAGAACAATATCGTTCGCGATAAGACGGCTACCCCCCGCATTGCGCAGGATACGATGCCGTTTGTTGAGGACGGCTATGTGTACGTATACTACGGGCATTTTTCATATTTCAACAACCTGACCGCGTTTTACAACTCCCGTCTGCAGCAGGCGGTTGTGTTCAACCTCAATCAAAAGCTGTTTTTCGATATGTCGAACAACCAGACATACGACGATGCCGGCAATATGTACACCAGCCTTGCAAAATGGCACAACGGCAAGGTGTATCTTCCGGCCAGGACGGTGTGTGAGCGATTTGACATGTACTATTCGTATGTACCGGGCGCGTCCCCGGCGCCGGTGCTGCGTATAGAGATAGACCAGTCGCCAATGGCCGACAGCTTATTTTTGGAAGGGCATTCGCGTTTTTTAAGAGAGCTGTATGACGAGTATCAGAACTCGTTTATCCCTACGCCTACCGAGCCGAATGAGACGACGGCGCCGCCTGTGACAACCGTGCCGCCTCGGCAGCCTGCAAAGCTGGTGTATGTGGCATATTTCGGCCCGATAAACGAGTATACGCAAAATGTGCTGGATGCGTTGGACAGCGTCGGACGCAAGGCGGCATTCTTTATCACGCCGGACAGTATTTTGCAGCACGCCGGGCTTGTGCGGCAGATTTATGCGCAGGGGCACACGCTTGGGCTGTATATCTCGGGGTTTAACGGCCCCGAGGACCTTGAGACGCTGATAAAAGACGGCAACAACACTCTGCGCGACGCCGTGATGACGAAGGCGCGGCTGGTGTGCCTTGAAGGCGGAAGCGAGGCCGCCGGCCAGCAATGCCGCGACACGGTAATCAACTTGGGCCTGAGGATGTGGGATGCAACGGTGTTCGCGCCGACCGATGTGACAAAGGTTTCGACGCTGACATCCAGGTTGAATACGGCGCTTGACAACGCCACAAAGACATCCGTCGTCGCCGTTCGGCCGACAAAACTCGAGGTTGACACGCTGCCCGGCGTGCTGGCGCATATCCGCGACGGCAATTTCTCGTATCTTACCATCAAGGATTGGGATACGCCGCTAAACAGCGCGATTGACGTGAGATGACACGGCAAGTATCGGAATAAATTAAGGGATGCCTTTTGGCATCCCTTTTAGGCTGTCAAAGAAAGGTGTTCAGGTTTTTTGCATGAAAAGTAACGTGATTAAAAAGTTCCTAAAACCCCCGCTTATAATCAAAAATTCCGGGAATTCATTTCACGAGAATTTTTATCAAAATTTAAAATTGCCCGAAAACCCTCAACGGAGTTGGTTTTTCGACAAGCTGTAAGGGATGCCTTTTGGCATCCCTTTTTTTGCGGCGAATTAATTATCGCTTTCGGCGTGCCATCTTGTACACCCCGATTGTCAGCATCGGCGCGACGAACACCGCCAAGAACCCCCAGGATATTGTACCGTAGCCTTTTTGAATCAGCGGCGTCAGCCCCAATGTCGACAGGCATATGCCCAGTATCACGCTGCCAGATGTGACGACAGGGCGCAGCCAGAACGGAGGTGTGCGGCCGCGCTCACTCCATCCGCCCTCAAAGCGGTCGCTGAACGCTTTTATCATGCCGCTGCCGGTTTCGATAAGCGTGCCGAACAGTACGATTTGAAATATCGCATTCAGCCAAGGAATATTTAACGCCGAAAATATTTCGTTTACCGGCGCCTGCGCCGCAGCGACATGCGGGTAAAGCCCTGTCATGGCCACAAACAGCAGTATGGCCGGCACAACCGCAATCGCGGCCGCTATAATCCCCGCCATTACCGCCTCGCGGCGGGACTGCGCATAGCGCACAGTAAACAGCACTGCGGGTATTATGCCAAGGTTGTAAAACGCGTACTTCGCGCCGCCCATTACCCAGCCCGGCTCAACCTGAGGTGAATGCACAAGGTGATGGGCTATTGTATCGCCGAACCTGACAAAGCAGACAAGTAAAAACACAAAATATACTGCGTACAGCACATATGACCACAGGGATAAAAAATCCTCGACGGCCTTTGTGCCGCCCAGCACCAGCGCTATGACGCAAACCGACACCAGCAGCGTGCCAACCCATCCGGGCGCGCCAAGAAGATACGTCAGGTTTATGCCCGCCGTCGCCGCCATAACGCCCAACACAAGCAGCAGCATCGCCACATAGCACAGCTCAAACAGTATCCACCCGCGGCCGAGCAGCCCCCGCATCATCGGCTTGTAGTTGAATGTACGGTGCTTTCTTGCAAACTCGAATGTTACGGCGCACACAAGCGCCCATATACCGAACGTGACAAGAGACAGCCCAAGCAGGCCGCCCATCGGCCCGTAGGGGAAGAAAAACTCGCTAAGCTCGGCCCCTGTTCCGTACCCTCCGGATATCACAAGCGACTGAAATATTAGCCCCGGAAGTATCAGCGCCTTAAACAACCCTTTTCGTCTGTGCATCGCGTTATCCTCCT
>JAVBMB010000006.1:0-13238 GCA_031552995.1 Oscillospiraceae bacterium | reverse complement strand
CCGCTTTCAAACAGCAGCGGCACATCAAGCACGATGTCGCGCCCAGGGTTTTCCGCCACGGCGCGCCTTATACTCTGCGCCACATAGCCGTGAGTGATGCCGTTCAGCGCGAGCAGCGCCGGCCCGTCGGCAAAGACAATCCGCCCAAGCTCGCGCCTGTCCAAAGTGCCGTCATATGCGGCGGCCTGCGGGAAGGCGGCAAGTATGGATTTTTCCAGCTCTCCGCCCGGCACAAGCAATGAATGATACACTTTATCGGCGTCCAGCACCAAAATGCCGCGCGAGGCAAGGCGTGCGGACAGCACTCCTTTTCCGCTGCCCGAGATGCCGGTGATGCCTATTATCCTGCGGCCTGTCACCTCGCATGAGGCATCGCCCGCCGCGCGTATAAGCCTGTCGGCGGTGGCGGCTCCGGCGCCGCAGCGGCGCGGGCACTGCACGTAAACATCTTCAAGCCCGGTTCCGTCAAGGCCGCGCAGCAGGTCGAACAAACGGTGCGCGTGGGCGGCATGATTCCAGCTGGGTCCAAACGAAAACACATCGGCATCAAGCTGCCCGGCGTATTCTTCGAAGCATATCGCGCCGGCGCCGCTTCCGGCCGACCGCGCAACCGCTTTGAATGTGTCGTCCGGCGCGCCAGTGAACAGATGCAGCCGCGCCTTTGGCGCGTAGTGGCGGTATTTCATCCCCGGCGAACGCGGCGCCTGAATATCTCCGTCGTGCCTCACGGCGCTTTGCGTCGCGCCAAGTACGCCCTCTATCATCTGCTGTGTTATCGCCCCGGGGCGCAAGATGACAGGTATATCGCCAGTCATGTCGACGACAGTCGACTCTATGCCGATTTCGCACTCCCCGCTGTCGACAACAGCGTCTATTCTGCCGTCCATATCCTCGATGACATGCCGCGCCTTTGTCGGCGACGGCCGCCCCGATGTGTTGGCCGAGGGCGCCGCAAGCGGTACGCCCGCCGCTTCGATAATAGCGCGCGCCGCCTCGTGCGACGGCATGCGGACGCTCAGCGTATCAAGCCCTGCGGAGACTATCGCCGGTACGGCGTCGGCGCGGCCGAGTATCATCGTCAGCGGCCCCGGCCAAAACGCGTCCGCCAGCGCTATCGCGGCGGGCGGCACATTCGTCCACAACTCGTATACCTGCTCGAAGCGACTGATGTGGACAATCAGCGGATTGTCGGCCGGACGGCCTTTGGCGGCGTATATTTTGGCGACCGCCTCGGCGGACAGGGCATTGGCCGCAAGACCGTAGACCGTCTCGGTAGGAACGGCGACAACGCCGCCCCCGCGCAGGATTTCCCCCGCCAGGGCGACGTCGGCAGCTTTATGCGCATCGAGTCGCAGTGTTTTCATGGTCAGTCAAGCTTGCCGCAGTAGTGCCTTTTATAGCTGTCTATCGCCTCTTCGATGATCTTTATCGCGCCGTCGCGATCCAGCACGTCGTTTGTCGCTGTCTTTTTGTTCTCAAGGCTTTTATACACCTCAAAAAAGTGGGCAATCTCGGTCGTCACATGCGGCGGAAGCTGCATCAAATCCTGATAAAAATTCCACGTCGGGTCGTTGACCGGTATCGCAATAACCTTGTCGTCATAGTCGTCACCGTCCATCATACGGATGCAGCCGATGGGGTAGCATTTTACCATTATCATCGGGTCAAGCGTCTGAGAACACAGCACAAGCACGTCAAGCGGGTCACGGTCATCGGCATATGTGCGCGGGATAAAACCGTAGTTGGCCGGGTAGTGAGTTGCCGTGTACAGAATGCGGTCGAGCTTGAGTATGCCTGTGCGCTTGTCAAGCTCGTACTTCTTTTTGCTGCCCTCCGGTATCTCGATGACTGCCATGAACTCCTGCGGGGTGATGTACTGAGGGTCGATATCATGCCAAATATTCATAGCTTATCCTCACCATACAATAAGAGATTTTATATATTTACTCTGTGTCGCCCTTAAGCCTCTCTGCCTGGTCCGCCGCAGCGAGCGCGTCGATTATCTCGTCAAGGTCGCCGTTCATAACCTGGTCAAGCCTGTAAAGCGTCAGGTTGATACGGTGGTCTGTCAGCCTGCCCTGCGGGAAGTTATATGTCCTGATGCGTCCGCTGCGGTCGCCGCTGCCCACCTGACTTCGGCGCACGCCGGCGCGTTCGCTGTCAAGCTCCTCACGCTTCGCTTCATACAGCTTCGAGCGCAGTATTTTCATCGCGCGGTCTTTGTTTTTGTGCTGGCTGCGCTCGTCCTGACATTCGACAACGACGCCGGACGGCATATGTGTTATGCGGATGGCGCTCTCGGTCTTGTTGACATGCTGCCCGCCCGCGCCGCCGCTGCGGTATGTGTCAATCTGCAAGTCTGCGGGGTTAATATCTATCTCGACATCCTCGGCCTCGGGCAGGACGGCGACTGTTACGGCCGACGTGTGGATACGCCCCGAGCTCTCGGTATCCGGCACGCGCTGCACGCGGTGTGTGCCGCTTTCAAACTTAAAGCGGCTCCATGCGCCGCGCCCCTCGACAAGAAAGCTGATTTCCTTTATTCCGCCAAGCTCGGTCTCGTTGATGTTCATAACCTCTACCGAAAAGCGGCGCGTTTCGGCGTACATAGAGTACATGCGGAACAAATCGGCTGCGAAAAGCGCCGCCTCCTCGCCTCCGACGCCGCCGCGGATTTCGACAATGACGTTTTTGTCGTCGTCTTTATCTTTGGGCAGCAGCAGGGTTTTTATGTCGATTTCAAGCGTCTCTATCAGCAGACGCTTTTCATCAAGCTCAATCTGCGCCAGCTCGCGCATTTCGCTGTCGTCGCTCTCGGCCATAAGACCGGTCAGTTCGAATATATCATTTTTTGCGGTTTTAAAGGCGCGATACGCTTCGACAACCGGCAGAAGCTCTTTCTGCTCCTTAAGCAGGCGCGTCGCGTTTTGCATATCGCTGTACAGGTCGCCGTCCTGAAGCTGGCGCTCAATTTCTATCAGGCGCTGCTCGACAAGCTCAAGCTTTTCAAACATTCAATCACCTTTGTGTAAAGCAGGATTTTAATCAATTAATTATATTATACCGCTGTTAAAAAAACAAGCATTTTACGTCAACGCCGCCCGGCAGCAAAAAAAAATAGAGGCAAAGCCTCTATTTTATCGTCCGTCTTTCTTATTGAAAAAAAACTGTTTTACCCGGTCAGCCGCGCTTTGCCGTCAGCCTCACGCCGGGGCGCAGCTGCTCGCTAATGCGCTCAAGGCACTCCATCAGCCGGGGATTAAAGACGCCGCATTCGCCCCCGAGAATCATCGCTATAGCCTGGTCGTGCGTGTACGAATCCTTATAAACCCGCTTTGATGTGAGCGCGTCATAGACGTCTGCAACAGATGTCGCCTGCGCCCAAATAGAAATTTCATCGCCCTTCAGCCCGTCGGGGTAGCCGCGCCCGTCCCAGCGTTCGTGATGGTGACGGCATATCTCGTAGCAGAAGTGATAGTACTCCTCATCCTGCGTATAGTTAAGACTGGCCAGTATTTCGCACCCGCGGATTGTATGGGTCTTCATCATCTCGTATTCATCGGACGTAAGCTTGCCCGGCTTCATAAGCACGGCGTCGGGTATGGCAATCTTGCCGATATCGTGCATTGCGGCGGCGCTGGAGATGATTTCGATTTCCTCGTCGGAAAGCGGATAATAGTCGGTGATGTTCTCAAGCAGCAGACGGGTTATCGTGCGGACGCGGTTGATATGCTCGCCCGATTCGAGGCTGCGAAACTCAACAGCGGTGCTAAGCGCATCGATAACGAACTGGTTGGACTGGCGCAGCCGCAGCTCCTGACTTTCGAGGATGCCTCTCTGCTCGTCAACTTTCTTTTCAAGGTCTTTCTTATACGAATACAAATCGACGACGTTGTTGACACGTCTGATAATTATATCGGGGTTGAACGGCTTTTTTACAAGATCAGAGACGCCCAGACCATAGCCGACAAGCTCTTTTTCGTCATCATCCTCACCAGTGATAAGGATGACCGGCACGTTGGATATAATCCTCGTCCGGTTCATCTCCTTCAGGACTTCAAACCCGTCCATAACAGGCATAACGATGTCAAGCAGCACAATAGCGATGTCCGTGCCATATTTTCTTATATGCTCGATAGCTTCAAGGCCGTTCTCAGCCTCGATAACTTCAAATTGTTCCTCGAATAGGTTCTGAATGATTGCTCTGTTTATTTCGACGTCATCGACGACTAAAAGCTTCATCTTCGACCATTCCAAGGAATCACACCCTTTTCCCCATACCCGGTCACACCCGAACCAGTTAACATGAGTTATTTTACAAAGCACACATGCAATATGCTTTAATTGTAACATTGCAAGGTTTCAAATTGGCTACATATTGCTGATACAATAAAATTATCTAATTATTAGATAATTTGCAAGAGAAAAATTATTTTTTGTCTTAATCCGATAGTTTTCGACAAATAATTCACTCTTCAAAAGTTTCATCCGCGGTCAAACGCATCTATGGATGGCTGGCAAAGGTTAAATCGCATGTCTCTGTGTAATCCGATTATCTGGCGGGTGGCAATACGCCTATCCCTGCCAGCGGCCGTCATGCAGCTCTAACGCTGCATTTTGATACAGGCTGGCTTTGACATCCAGTATACGCTGGTTGCGTGAACCGCGGAACCTGAGGCTTAAGCTGCGCAGCTCCTGCACGAATCTGCCGTCGATGAGAACATCGCACATGCGTAAAAGCCTCAGTCTTGAGCCGCCGAGGCTGACAAGCTGTTCGAATGTATATCCGCTGTAGGCCGCGACCTCAAGGCCCCTTTGCCCTGCCGCCGCGACAAGCGGCATCAGCGCCCGCGCCTGGTCGAACGGCTCCCCCCCGCTTAAAGTCAGACCCGAAATCAATGGGTCATTTTCGGCAATCCGCCATATCTGCCGCCAGCAACGTACTTCCCCGCCGGAAAAATCATGCGTCTGAGGGTTGTGGCATCCCGGGCATGCATGTGCGCAACCCTGAGTGAACACCGTCAGACGTATGCCGGGGCCGTCTGTTATCGAGCAGGCGTCCAGCCCCGCGATTCTCAACGCCGGAGTATCAGCGCAATCCATGTTTCACGCGGTCGCGTTCCTCGGCGCGTTTGGCGTCATTCCATTTGTCCATTGTGCCGACAAGATAACCGGTTATACGGCGCACACGCTCTATTTTCGGCCCGTCGCCGTTGTCCTTCCTGCCGCAGCCGGGGCATTCGTCACCTATGATGCCTGTGTAGCCGCACACCGGGTCGCTGTCGACCGGGTGGTTTATCGAGCCGTAGCCGACACCGGCGTCGTGCATGACGCGTATGACCTGCTCGAATGCTTCTATATTCTGGCTCGTGTCGCCGTCAAGCTCGACATAGCTGATATGCCCCGCGTTTGTCAGCGCGTGGTACGGCGCCTCTATTTGAATCTTATCGTACGCGCCGATCGGGAAATACACCGGCACATGGAAGCTGTTTGTGTAATACTCGCGGTCTGTTATGCCAGGCAGCGTGCCAAAACGCTTGCGGTCGATATTCACAAATCTGCCGCTAAGCCCCTCGGCCGGGGTGGCGAGCAGCGTATAATTCATGTGCAGCTCTTCGCTTTTTTTGTCAAGATACTCACGCATAAACGATACGATATCCAGCCCGAGATTACGCGCCTGCTGGCTCTGCCCGTGATGCTGGCCGATTAATGCGACAAGCGTCTCGGCGAGGCCGATAAATCCGACAGAAAGCGTACCGTGCTTGAGAATCTCGCCGACGGCCTCATCCTGCCCAAGCTTGTCGCTGTCTATCCATACACCCTGACCCATCAGGAACGGGTAGTTGCGTAAAAACTTTTTTGACACGAGAAGATACCTGTCGTGCAGCTGCTTTGACACCAAGTCGAGCTTGCGTTCGAGCTCCTCGAAGAACCAGTCGATGTTGCCGCCGCTCTTTATCGCAATCCTCGGCAGGTTTATCGATGTGAAGCTGAGGTTGCCGCGGCCGAAGCTTATCTCATTTTCCGGGTCATATACGTTGGCCATAACCCTTGTACGGCAGCCCATATAGGCGACCTCGGTCTCCGGATGCCCCGGCTTGTAATACTTAAGGTTGAACGGCGCGTCAATAAAGCTGAAGTTGGGGAACAGGCGTTTTGCGCTGACCTTGCACGCCAATTTGAACATGTCGTAGTTCGGGTCGCCGGGGTTATAGCTTATGCCGTCCTTGACGCGGAATATCTGTATAGGAAATATCGGCGTCTCGCCCCGGCCGAGGCCGTCATCGGTGGCAAGCAGTATATTCTTGATGACCATTCGCCCCTCTGGCGATGTATCGAGGCCATAGTTTATCGAGCTGAACGGCGTCTGTGCGCCTGCGCGCGAGTGCATCGTGTTGAGGTTATGTACAAGCGCCTCCATTGCCTGAAATGTCGTCTTGTCGGTCTCGGCGAGGGCATTTTCATAGGCGAAGGCCGAGACCCTTTCGCGCACATCGGGCGGTATGCGGTATTTGGCGGCAAGCTCATCCTCGGCGGCGCGGTACTCGTCGGTCATGTTGATTTCGGGGAAGGGGCCTCCGCCCTCGGCAAGGCTCTTTATGGCGTGGCGAAGCTCCTCCTGCCGGCTTTCCAGCCCGGGTATCAGCAGGCATGCGGCCTTGGCGAAGTTTGCGCCGTATATCCGGCGGAATGTCTTTTTGACGCCGCGCGCGAGCGCATAGTCAAAGTTTGGTATGCTCTGCCCACCGTGCTGGTCGTTCTGGTTGCTTTGAATCGCTATGCACGCCAGCGCGGCGTAGCTTGCGATGTCATTCGGCTCTCTCAAAAAGCCGTGTCCGGTGGAGAATCCGCCCCTGAACAGCTTGTCTATATCAATCTGACAGCATGTCGTCGTCAGTGTATAAAAATCAAAGTCGTGTATATGTATATCACCCTCGCGGTGCGCTCTGCTCTGCTCGGAAGAAAGGATGTACTTCTCATAGAAATCCTTCGCGCCCTCCTGCCCATACTTGAGCATGGTGCCCATGGCCGTGTTGCCGTCGACATTGGCGTTATCGCGCTTCAGGTCGCTGTTCTCGGCGTCGGCAAATGTAATTTCGTTGTATATGCGCATGAGACTTGTGTTCATCTCTCTGGCGCGGTTGCGCTCGGCACGGTAGATGATATATTTCTTCGACACCATCGCATAGCCGTTTTCCATCAGAACCTGCTCGACGACATCCTGAACGTCCTCGACGCTCGGTGATTCATCGCGGTATGTCTCCTCTAACTGGCGCTCAACAATTTTAGCCATCTCAACGCTTTCACCACTGTCGCGCCTGTTTGAAGCAACCATGGCCTTGTGTATTGCGTCTGCGATTTTGCCGATGTCATAGGCGACCTCGCGGTTATCACGCTTGCGGATTGTTTTGAACACTGTGATCCCCCCTGCTTATATTGCTGCCGAGACACCCCGCAAAAAGCACGGAGCGTCACCCCAAAATATTGATGATATGAAGTCTTATTTCATATTACAACACCAGATATGGTGCTGTCAAGGTTGATAAAAACAAATCGGACGCTGTTTGCGGCAAAAACCCGCCGGCAGCAACACCGGCGGGTGAAAAAAATATTTAACCTCTATTCCGTCTTTATGCGGGCGCCGATATTATTCCTCGCCGTCTGCGGGTGTCAGCTCGGGGTTTTCACCGGTTCGCGTCAGCTGTCGAATCCAGCGACGGCTGTTGAAATATCTTATGCATATGACTGCCTTTACCGAATCCTCGCACAGGTACATCGCCATAATCAGCCAGATGAACGGCACATGCACGACATATGCAAGGATAATAATTATAGGCAGTGACCAGAAATACATCGTGCCGACATCGAGGTAAAACCCGCTTTTCGTGTCCCCTCCGGCGCGGAATATCCCGACGACGGCGGTGTACGGGATATTTCTTATCCCCAGCCATACGCCGTAGAACAGCAGAAGGTTGGACGCGATATTGCGGGCGTATTCCGTCTCGACCCTCATCAGGTCCAGCACCGGATTGCGTATCAGTATAAGCGTCAGCCCGACGAACACGCCGAGCAGCGGCGTCATGATGAGATACCTCTTGGCAAGACCGTGCGCTTCGCTCACACGGCCCGCGCCAATGATTTTGCCAACCATTATCGCGCAGGCGTTGCAGATGCCGACAAAGAAAATAAACGACAGTTCCTGTATCGAGTTAAACACAGTATAGGCGGCATAGTTTTCGCTTCCCTGCATCGAAAATACGTAGTTATATATATTCATCGCGATTGCCCATACCGTCTCGTTAAAAAGGACCGGCGCCGCTATCTTGATGTATCTGCCGAAAAACTCCTTGTCCGGCCGGAATATCTGTGCAAGCGACACACCCGTAAAGTGCTTTTGACGCCTGCCCAAAATAATATAAAGCGTAAGATAGACGAACATCGCGATTGTTGTTGCTGCCGCCGCGCCGCTTACACCCATCGCCGGGAAGCCGAGATGCCCATATATCAAAATGTAGTTAAACGTCACATTGGTCAAAACCGTTATGCCGGCAATTACAAGCGGCGTCTTTACATCTTCGGTCGCCCGCCGGGCGACACTGCTGATGAAGCCGAAGCAGTTTGGTATCGTTGCTATGCCGAAGATGCGCAGGTATTTTGCGCCCTCCGAGATGACTTCGCTCTCATTTGTAAACACGCCAATCATCTTATCGGGTATTGTCAGACACAGCACGGTATAGACGGCGGCGGCGCACAGGCCAAGCAGCATACCGGTGCTGAACGTCTTTTTAATGCCGTCCACATCCTTTGCGCCCCAATACTGAGAGAGCAGAACCGAGCTGCCCGACGCAATGCCAAACAGCACAATGTGTATAAAAAAGCTCCATCTTCCGGCGACGCCGACGGCGGCGATTTGAATATTCCCCAGCCGGGTCACCATTGCCGTATCCACAAGGTTGGCGCAGCTGGCCATAAGGTTTTGAAGCGCAATAGGCAGCGCCAGCGCCAACATTTCTTTGTAAAAGCTTTTGCCGGTCAGCTTACCCATACAGCCACCCCTCTCCGCATCCGTTGAATATCAATTATAGCCATAACGCCGGAAAAATGCAAGTTTTGTTGTTTCATTGAACCAAAATGTCTGATATACTATTATCTTAGGGCGGTATGCCCTGCCGGAAGGATGATTGAGATGATAACATTTGAACAGGTTAAGTCGAACGCCGATATCCGCGCCTTCATTCAAAGGGGCGACGATGTTATGGGCAGTATAAAATACACCGAACACGGCTTTGCGCACGCAGGGATTACGCTTGAAAAGGCGGCAGATATCCTGCAGAAGCTTGGCTATGACGAGAGAACGGTCGAACTCTCGCGCATTGCCGGCTTTATGCACGACATCGGCAACACAGTGAACCGCACCGACCACGCGCAGAGCAGTGCGATGCTGGCATACACCATGCTTGACAAGATGGGTATGCCGGCGCACGAACTGTGCGAAATCGTCAGCGCCATCGGCCATCACGACGAGGGCTCGGGCGGCCCTGTAAGCCCTATATCGGCCGCGCTGATACTGGCCGACAAGAGCGATGTGCGGCGCAGCAGGGTTCGCTCGCGCTCGTCAATTTCAAGCGACATACACGACAGGGTGAACTATGCCGTTCAAGCGTCATCACTGACGGTGAGCGCCGCCGACAGCAGAATTACGCTGTCGCTTAAAATCGACACCGGAATAAGCGCCGTTATGGATTATTTCGAGATATTTATGTCGCGCATGCTGCTGTGCCGCAAGGCGGCAGATTACCTCGGCCTGCGGTTCGAGCTGGATATAAACGACACAAGGCTGCTGTGAGGTGTGACGCATGACTGAAAAGCTATATGACCTGGCTCCGTATCAGTGTGAATGCGAATGCCGCGTGCGCAGCTGCGATAAAATAAATGAGGGCTGGAAAACAATCTGCGACCGCACGGTTTTTTACGCGCGCGGCGGCGGACAGCCTTGCGAGCCCGGTACGATAGACGGTATACCTGTCCTGGACGTATACGAGCAGGACGGCGAGATATGGCATATACTGGAAAAGCCGGTTGAGCCGGGCCCTGCGGTTATGCGCATAGACATGCCGACGCGGCTCGAGCATATGCGGCAGCACCTCGGAGAGCATATCATGTCCGCCGTAATCGAGAAAAACTTCGGCGGCAAAATATCGATTCTGCGGATCGAGAGCGAAAGCTCGCACATAGAAATCGACCGCGAACTGACGCCGCAGCAGTTGTTCGAGGCCGAAAGGCTCACAAACGAGATAATCGCGCGGGATCTGCCGGTAAATGTGTTCTTTTTGACGCCGGATGAGGCGGCGAAGCACATCACGTCGGCTAAGGCAGCGGCGCACGAGCAGGTGCGCATCGTCGAAATACCGGGCGTCGACTTCAACGGCTGCGGCGGTACGCACTGCAAAAGCACGGGTGAGGTCGGCAGGCTGCTGATATGCGGCGGCAAAATGGTGCGCGGGCAGTTTCGCATTTACTTCAAATGCGGCGGACGCGCCGAAAATGAGCTTCACGCCAGATTTGAAGCGCAGTACGCGCTGCAGCGCGCATTCGACAGCGAGTTGTTTACCGGCGGCGCGTCGACGGCACTGGACACCCTTGAGCGCAAAAACAAGCTGGAGGAGCAGTGCCGGGAGCTGAAAGAGGCTTTGACTGCCAAACTGGCCGATATTATGGCGCTTGCGGCGAAACCCGCCGGAAAGATGCCGCTGTGCGTGCGCGTCTTCGAAAACGAGGACGCAAAGCTTCTTAAAGCGGCGTGCGACAGGCTTACCGACATGTGCGAGACAGCGCTTGTGCTCGCCTGCGTCACGGACGGGCAGGCCAGTTTGATGTTCTGCCGCAGCAAAAGCAAGACCGGCCCCGATTTTGGCAAGCATCTAAAAGCTCTCGTCTCGGCTCACGGCGGGCGCGGCGGCGGAAGTATAATTTCGGCTCAGGGCATGATGGAATGGAACGACGCGGCAAGCGAAGGCTTTGCGCGCGCCGCGGATGAGATTCGCCTGGAGTTTGAGAGCGAAGCGTAAAATCTTTAGAATAAAAACACCCGTACCGTGCAATGCGGTACGGGTGTTCAGCGTCTTCTTATACGCCTTAACGCGAACAGCGCCATCGGGACGCCTAACAGCGCGACAGCCAGCAATACATGATACCATCTTTGCCCCTCTATCGGGTAGCCGTCAGGCGGAATCAGCGACAAAAGCGCAACGGCAGCCGCCAGCGCTTCGACAGCGTATTTTTGCAGCCTCGGGAAGACCTTTGACACCCCTTCGGCCGCAAAACTGAGGCAAACCGATATTTTTATCGGCTGTGTCACGGCGACGACAATAACCATAAACAGCTCAAAACGTTCTAACAGCTTACCCCCTCCGACCTTAAGCGCACTGGCCGCTACACTGCCGGGGAACCTGAACTCGCCGATAAGCGGCCAGCCCAACACGCCGACATTTTTCATTTTGAGAAGACAGAGTACAACACAAGCGGCCAAAACGGCAAGCAGCACCGGCACCGCCGGGCGGCGGGTTTTTGCCTGCGGCGTGAACCGCAAAAACATGAATAGCATCGGCGCGACTTGCAGCACAACCCCGCGCATCGCGAAGTTAGCTATCGGCATGACGCCATTTTCGGCTATAGGCAGCAGGTTGCCAAAGCTGATTACCTTTATCGCCACAAACAGTACAACCGCCACAACCAGCGCCGCAATGGGCAGCACCGACCAGCAAATCCTGATAAATGACGCCGTGTTCCCCTTCGATATAATTGCACATATAAGGCACATGCCAAACGCCGGCACCCAGCGTCTCATCAGAACCATCGACATCGAGGAGACATACTCGACGTATGTGTTTACAGTAGCTGTGCACACAAAAATCGCCACCGCGGAGAGCAATAGCAGCAAAACCGGAGCCATGTGCTTGCCGACGGCGGCTTTCAGCGCCATTATCGGCTCATTGCCGGCCGATAACCCGGAAAAGATCAGGCATACCGGCACGGCGAAAGCCGGTACGAGAGCGCATCCCAGCCAACTGTCGCGTATCTCCCCCGGCTGACCGATTATCGCGGTGCCGCCGATTGCAAACAGTATCGCCAGGTAGAATATCTCACGGCTGAGTAGAGTTTTTTTCATTCGGCCTCCCAATAAAAACCTGCGGTTAATCCTCTGTACGTCCGGTGTTGATGTATTCGACTTCCACCGAAACGGTGACAGGGAAATCGCGATACAGCTCTTCCCACCTGTCCTCTGCCTCTTTCCACTGCTTCAGGTTTGTTCGTTTCATAACCCGCCCGATGCCTATCGGGTCGCACCCGTTTACCTTTGTTATATCCACAAGCTGCTCTATCCCTTGCTCAATCTTACTCTTGACCATTGCCCTTGACTGCTCCTCGTTCAGATCCCCATCTATGCGCGTTATGACCAGCTTTGCTTCAATACTCGCGCCATCGCCGTCACACTGCACGTTACACTTGATTTCTTTAAGGGCATACGACGCGTCGCCGAACGCCAGCGAACCAACGGCGGTGTCGCCGCGTATCCATATCAGGCACTGAGTCAGCCAAGGGCTTATTTCGGCCACTTTTTTGTCACCGGAAAACAGCGCTGTGCCGCTGACCTCGAATGTCTTTTTCTTCTCAACCTCAGTCAGCCGGATAACAGGCAGTATAGCGTCTATGCCGCTCTCTTTTACCTCGCTGATAAAGCGAAAAAACGGCATGTTTGGCGTCTGTGACAGTTTGTGCCCGGCCTGCACAATATCTTCAATCTCGTAGCTGCACACGGACGTTATGACCGTTTCGGCGCGCAGTATATCCGCCGCATCGCAGTCGGAGACAAGCAGCGTCCCCGCAATCGGCAAATCTATCTGGCGGCTTATCGATGTCATAATCTCCCCAGCCCCGGAGCGCGCAAGACTGTCGCCGATGATGAATATATCGGCGTGGTTGTAGTGCAGCCTGTGGCCGACTAGCTTAACCACATTTACAAGCCCGTCACTTAGTGTATTGCCTCTTCCGCCAATAAGCGTCGATTCGACAGAATTTCCGTCCGCTTTCGGCTTTGCCACTTCCACCGTCACATCGTACCTGCCATGCTCGCCTGTGTCCACCGCGATGCCTGCCGCTATAGTCAGTGTGTCCGGCTCCTGATAAGACGGCGCAAACCCCATAGTTGACATGATTATTGACGGCACCATAAGCAA
>JAVBMB010000089.1:0-31122 GCA_031552995.1 Oscillospiraceae bacterium | reverse complement strand
ACTGATATGTAGCGCGGCGAAAGGTTGCGTCGCCTGTGAACGCCTTTTCAAGCGATGCCTCTTCCATAAAGTTCTCCGGGCAGATGACAGGTATGTATCCAAGCTGCTCTCTGGTTATCACGCCTAACACGCCGGCGAAATGGTCGGTATGGGGATGCGTTATCACAACCGCCTTGACAGGGCGCTCGTTATTCTTATCGCGGATACTGCGGTACAGAGACACGCACGCCTCGGCGATTTCCGTCGCCGTAGTGCAGTCTATAACGACTATGCCGCTGTCGGTCTCGACAATGGTCATATTGGCGATATCGTATCCGCGGACTTGATAGACCCGCTCGGAAACCTTGAAAAGCCCGTGGATTTTATTGAGAATAGCCTGGCGCCACAGGCTTTTGTTTACATGCTCGGGGCAGCCGCTAAGGTCAAATTGCTCGGCGCTGCGCACCGTCGGGATGTAGCCGTAAAACAGGTCTAGGTCCCACACCGCGTTTCCTTTCGCGTTTAGTATGCGGGGAGGATTGAGTTCGCCCAGGTATCCGCGAAGGCAATCGCGGACATCCTGCATATCGTTGCAGTCAGGCATACCGTGCTGCATTTTTGTGTCTGTATTCATAACAACAGCCCCTTTTTTTATGTGGGTTTTTTTGTTGCCGGGATGGTGCGGAAAAGCCATTTAGTAATATTCTCAGGCATGTAAGCGCCGTTGTCAAGAATAATAACCTTTTGGGAGCTTTTGCCCGGCCTAATGGCCCGCTAGCAGCAGGATGAGAGATAATGCGGGAGCATATGTCAAATTATAAATTATTTCTTTGATTATCAGCCGGGATATGATATCATTCGTATTGACATGCCTTTGGTTCGCTTTTATAACTGGGGGGTAGGCTGTGGTTTTCAGCAGTACGCTGTTTGTATTTTTATTCTTGCCGGCGGTAATATTTACATATTATATTTGCCCCAAAAAATATCTTTCCGCCCGGAACATGATTCTGCTGGCGTTCAGCCTTGCGTTTTATTTTTATGGCGAGCCAAAGCTCATCGTAGTTATGCTGCTGTCAATCGCTGTCAACTTTCTGTTTGGGTTGATTATCGATGCCAGGCTGAACAAGGGCGGCAGCGCAAAGCTGCTGCTCGCCGCCGCCGTCGCCTTAAACCTCGGTGTACTATTCTACTTCAAATATTTCAGCTTCGCGCTGGAAAATATCAACCGTCTTTTCGGCGCGGCCCTTCCGGCGCCGGATGTCATCATGCCTATAGGGATATCGTTTTTCACATTCCAGGGTATGAGCTATGTATTTGATATATACAGCCGGTCGACAGCGCCGCAAAAAAACCCGTTTGACGTTGCGCTTTATATTTCTATGTTCCCTCAGCTTATTGCCGGGCCGATTGTGAGATATGAGACAATTGCATCAGAGATAAAGCTGCGTGAAACCAGTGCCGAAAAGTTCTCTCAGGGTGTGCTGCGCTTTATATACGGCTTCGGAAAGAAGCTTATCGTAGCCAATGCGATGGGCGCCATAGCCGACGAGGTGTTCGGTATGAACGCCGCTTCAACACCGATGGCGGTGGCGTGGGTTGGCGCAATTGCCTATACAATGCAGATATTTTTCGATTTTTCGGCGTACTCCGACATGGCGATTGGGCTTGGCAAAATATTCGGCTTTACATTTTTGGAAAACTTTAACTATCCCTATATCAGCCAGTCGATAACCGAGTTCTGGCGGCGATGGCATATATCGCTGAGCACATGGTTCCGCGACTATGTGTACATCCCGCTTGGCGGCAACCGCGTCGGCCGGCTGCGTCAGCTGCTGAATATATTTGCCGTGTGGGCTTTGACCGGCATATGGCACGGCGCGGCATGGAACTTTGTTGTATGGGGGCTGTATTTTGCAATTATTCTGGTCATCGAAAAGACATTTTTGCTGCGGTTGCTCGGGCGCATGTGGCGGCCGCTTAGGCACATATACGCGCTTGCGCTTATTATCCTCAGCTGGGTCATCTTCCGCAGCGAAAGCATTTCCTCGGCGCTGCGGTATGCCTCGCGGATGTTTGAAATAAGCACGTTTATCCCGGGTATCGGGCAGGCATATTACTACATAGTAGAATATAAGTTTGAATGGCTTGCGGCGCTGTTATTTTCGATGCCGGTCGGCAGTTTTGCCCTTGGTAAATTGCCTCGGCTGCGCGAGAGCGGGGTTCATCTGACGGCGCGTCTTTGCTTTGCGTTTGCCGTGTTTTTCGTCGCCGCTATGTATATGGTCAGCTCGACGTTCAACCCGTTTATCTATTTTAGGTTTTAGGTGACAATATGAAAAGAGTGTTTGATTATCTGACGATCATTCTGTTCTGCGCCGTCATCGTTATGGTTCCTGTGCTGACAAAAATTGAAAAACCGGCCGAGGTATCGCTGTTTGAAAACCGAAAGCTGGCAAAGCCGCCGGTTTTCAGTGTGGCAGCCGTGTTTAACGGAACATACCTGCCGCACTGGAACACATATTTTTCCGATCATATCGTGCGGCGGGACAGTATTATGCGTGCGTATATCTTCTCGCAAGTTGAGCTTCAGCGGAAGCCGGTCGTGAGTTTAGTCGTGCTGCAGCGCGATGTGCTGCTGCCGTTTTGCAAATATACGAATGAGGAATATGATTTTTCGCAGCAGGCCGACGAGATGGCAGACAAGCTTGAGCTTGTCAAAAATGCCGTCGACAATTACGGCGGAACGCTGCTGTATATTGGAGTGCCGGAGCAGTATTCCATGCTGCGGGACAGCTATCCGTGGTATTTGAACAACAACGACGACAAGCTTTCGGCAATCGAGAGCAGCTTCTTTTCGGCGCTTGAAGACAAGGGGATTGACTATGTTAACATGCGCAGCGAGTTTTTGCGGCAGGGAGATTTGCTGACGCACTACTCAAGGACAGACCATCACTACAACCTTTACGGCGCGTTTTTTACGTATCACGCCGCGATGCAGCGACTGCAAGACTTGACGGGGCGGGAGCTGCAGGTTTTGCAGGACAGCGATGTGGTGTTTGCCGAGCTGAATAATCCGTTTTACGGCTCTCGCAACAGGAAGTTGTATAATGTCTATGATTCGTCTGACAGGCTGTATTACTTTACACTTAAGGACCCGATTAGCTTCACGAGGTACGATAACGGAACGCAGGTTGAGGCGGCGGTGTTAGAGCTGCCACAGGAGGATACGTCACCCGTGACATTTTCTATATACATGGGCGGCGACATCGGAGAGACGGTTATCGACACAAACAGACCGGAGCTGCCAAACGCTCTTATTTTCGGAGATTCGTTTACAAATCCGTTTGAGACATTTCTGTACACGTCATTTAACGTAACCCGCTCGCTTGACCTGCGGTATTTCAAGACACAGCCAATCACGCAGTATATAGCGCAGCACAAGCCCGATATCGTACTCATCATGAGGGACGACACTGTGTATCTGTTTGGTGAGGGCAACGGAGACATCAAGTGAAGCGCAATAATGAGCACACAAAAAGACTGCATGGAAGCATGCGGTCTTTTTGCGCTGTACGGCGCATCCGCGCCAGGCTGAAGAAATACTGATGCTGAAATGACGCGCCGCCGCCAAGCGAATGCTGTGACCGTCGGGAATAGAACCGCATTTAAACGCGCAGCGCGGGTTTAGTTTTGTGAATGACACTTTGACGTGTTGAAATAACCGGAGAAATAAGCTATAATATACATAATATGGCGCTGTCAGCGGCCGATGCGTCATGGCTTTTTGTGAGGTGCAGTGTGTACGATATAGCGATAATCGGCCTTGGCCCGGCGGGGGCTGCTGCGGCGATGCTGCTTGGAAATATGTTTCGCGTGATAGCGATAGATAAAAAAACGGACGCAGGCACGTTCAAAAAGCCGTGCGGCGGCCTGCTTGCGCCTGATGCGCAAAAGACGCTTGCATCCTTTGGCCTTACGCTGCCGAAAGATGTGCTTGTCGACCCGCAGATATTTTCGGTGCTGACTGTCGATACACGCCAAGATCTTGTGCGGCACTATCAGCGGTGTTATGTCAATATGGACAGGCATAAGTTCGATATGTGGATGATTTCGCAGATACCGGACGCGGTTGAGATTGCAGACGGCGCGACGTGCACCGGTATTAAACGCGTCGACGGCGGGTTTGCCGTGACATACGTCCGCGGCGGCGCATATTCTACAATTATGGCGCGGCGTATTATCGGCGCCGACGGCTCGAACTCGTTTGTGCGCAAGACGCTTTTCAAGGGCGCGAGCATCACACGGTACCTGTCGATTCAGCAGTGGTTTGAAGAAAAGAACAGCGCGCCGTTTTACTCGTGCGTATTCGACAGCGAGATTACCGATTCCTACTGCTGGAGCATTTCAAAGGACGGATACTTCATTCTCGGCGGCGCGTTCCCTGTCAAAGACGGCAAACAGCGGTTTGAAAGGCTTAAGGAGAAGCTGCGCTTACATGGATTCGTGTTTGATGAACCGGTTATGACCGAGGCGTGCCTTGTGTCGCTTCCGAGGAAAAACCGTGATTTCTGCACAGGCGGCGATAACGCGTTTCTGCTGGGAGAGGCCGCCGGATTTATCAGCCCGTCATCACTGGAGGGAATAAGCTACGCGCTGGACAGCGCGGCGGCGCTGGCAAAGGTGATAATAGCTGGGGATGGAGCGCGGGAGTACACGGCAAAGACGCGTAAAATAAGGATTAAACTGCTGCTTAAGCGGATTAAGGCACCGTTTATGTACAGACCGTTTCTGCGCAGTCTCGTAATGAAAAGCGGGATTACAAGCATCAACGTTCAGCCCAATGACCTGCGATAAGTGCCTGTCGGCGAAATAAATGCAGTACGGTTTTATATTACTTTATAATACTGCAAATAATAACAAAATCCATTCTATGTTAATAGCAAAAACATGGTATAATCTAGTTACATTCGTTATTTAGTATAATCAATCGGGTGATAGAAATGAAAAACCTCCCCCGCGCAGTGAAAAACCTGTTTGACCGCATTTGGCTGAAGCTTACATCCAGGCTTCAGACAAAGCTTATATTCATTTTTGTTATCGTAAAAGTTATCCCGCTTGTTTTGCTTACGGTCATTGCATGGTATCAGATTATCACGCTTGGCGATAAGCTTAAGGATATTGCGGTCAGCGACTCGTCGCAGGCGTTAAACGACAGCGCGATAGAGAATATTGAGCGTATGACCACCGATACGGCCAAGAGAGTGGCCGATTTTTTGTATGGAAGCGATAATGATATACGCTATTTGGCAGGCATCGAGCCGTCGGAAGAGGCATATCGCAAGTTTGCAGAAAGCAAGCTGGGCCGTGTTGTCGCATCGGGCGAGTGGGTGCTGTCGGACGATGGCAATTCGTGGATTCCGACGCAGCAGCCGGTCGCGGATACAAGCGGAGGAAAATCTACCAATAGCCAAAATGACGATAAAGACGGGTTCCATTATCGCCCCGCGGAAACGCTGGAGTATAAGCAAATCCCTCTGTATGATGAAATCACATTCATCGACCTTGACGGAAATGAGCTTGTAAAAGTGGTGCCGCCAAACTCGACAAAGATTAATCATCCGCTTAGCACAGAGAAAAAGAATGTCTCGCTTCGGCAGAATACATATGTCAAGGCCGAAACTTATTTTGACGAGCTAAAGGACCTTAAGCCGGGCGGGATATATGTCTCGGATGTCATCGGCGCGTATGTCGGGTCGAATTATATCGGCATGTACACGCCTGAAAATGTTAAAAAAGCCGCTCAGACGCGCGGGTATGACATTACCTACGACCCCGGGACGCAGTCGTATGCCGGCAAGGAAAACCCGAACGGAACGCGTTTCGAAGGCATTGTTCGCTGGGCAACGCCTGTTACGGATTCCGCCGGGGAGATAATCGGGTATGTGACATTTGCGCTTAATCATGACCATATTATGGAGTTTGTTGACCACATAACCCCCATGAATCAGCGCTATACCGAGCTTCCAAGCGCATACGAGGGCAACTATGCTTTTATTTGGGACTATAAATGCCGCAGCATCTGCCACCCGAGGCACAATTCGATAGTAGGTTATGACCCGGATACCGGAGACCCGCAGATACCGTGGCTGGAGACTTCTATTTTCGACGCGTGGAAGAGCAGCGGGGTTGAAAAATGGTTTGACTTTGTTGAGGATATACCGCAGTTCAGCGAGCAGTCGCGCGAGAAAAAGCCGGCGCCTGAGCTGACAAAGGCCGGGCTTGTCGGCTTGGACGGGAGATATCTGAATAACGCGCCGCAGTGTACCGGATGGATGGATTTGACGCAAGACGGCGGTTCGGGTTCGTTTTATATCCTGTGGAGCGGGCTGTACAAGCTTACAACCGCCGGCGCCATACCGTATTATACCGGTCAGTATGGGCCATCTGCCGAAAATAATTATTCTAAGCGCGGCTTTGGCATTGTTACTATAGGCGCCGGACTCGATGATTTTACACAGCCTGCGCAGCTGACTGAGGCAAAGCTGTCAGAGACGGTTAACGCGAACCTGCGCGATACATCCGGCAAGCTGACGCTTATCACGGCGGCGCTTGTCGCGCTTGTTGTTCTTGTCGCCATTTTGCTGGCATCTTCACTGACGAAGGATATCAAGGAGCTTATTAGCGGCATCTCTCGTTTTAGAAGCGGAGAAAGACAGTTCCGCTTCAATTCGGGAAAACAGGATGAGTTCAAAACGCTGGCAGATTCTTTTGACGAAATGGCCGACAGCATTGTAAACAGCGTCACCAGCCCGCTGTGCATCACCGATTTGAACCTGAACATTATATATATGAACGAAGCCGGCCTGAAATACAACCGCAAAACGCTTGATGAAATCGTCGGTAAGTCATATAAAGAAAACAGTATATACCCGTTCAGGTCGAGATACTGCCCGATTACCGCGCTGGAAGAGGGGCGCGAAGCGGACGTATTATATCAGGAGCTTAGCGGCCACTACTTCAAGGGCGTCGCCAATGAGATGTATGACCGGACCGGTGAGCTTAGCGGGTATATCATTGTGACGACCGATGTCACCGAAATCCAAAACGCGCGCGAAAAGGCAGAGCAGGCAAGCCGGGCGAAAGGCGAGTTCCTGTCGAACATGAGCCATGAGATGCGCACGCCGATGAATGCCATAATCGGCATGACGGCAATCGGCAAGCTTGCGCCGGACGTTGAAAAGAAAAACTACGCGTTTGGCAAAATCGATGACGCTTCAAACCATTTGCTGGGCGTTATAAATGATATCCTTGATATGTCGAAGATTGAATCCGGCAAGTTTGAGCTGTCGCCGACAGAGTTCGATTTCGAACGTATGCTGCAGCGTATCGTCAGCGTAATCGGTTTTAAAGTTGACCAGAAACAGCAGCTGATTACGGTGGATATAGACAGGAATATACCGCAGATGCTGTACGGCGACGATCAGCGCCTGTCGCAGGTGATTGCGAACCTGCTCAGCAACGCTGTAAAGTTCACGCAGGAGCATGGTGTGATTAAGCTGGCGGCCGAGCTTACGGACAGCAGTGCCGACGGGTACACGCTTACCATTACCGTGTCGGATAACGGAATCGGCATCAGCGAAGAGCAGCAGACGCGCCTGTTTAAGTCGTTCGAGCAGGCGGAGAGCGGTACATCACGCAAGTACGGTGGGACCGGCCTTGGGCTTGTGATATCGAAGAGCATCATCTCGATGATGAACGGGGACATATGGATTAAATCCGAGCTTGGCAAGGGGTCGGTGTTCGCGTTCACGGTGCAGGTGGGCAAATGCGCGGACGAAAGGCCGGCATTGCTGCCGGATACCGGCTGGGACGATGTGCACATACTCGCTGTAGACGATGAGCCCGATGTGCTTGAGTTCTTTGTGCGTGTTTCAGATGACAAGGGCTTCCGCTGCGATGTCGCGCGAAGCGGCGTCGAGGCACTGGCTATGATTGAGGCTGACAGTTCGTACAATATCTTCTTTGTAGATTGGAAAATGCCCGGCATGGACGGCATTGAACTGACAAAGAGGTTAAGGGATAACTCAAAGTCAAAATCTATCATAATAATGATGACCGCAATGGAGTTCACAGTCATAGAGGACGACGCACGGAAAGCAGGCGTCGAGCTGTTCCTTCAGAAGCCGCTGTTCCTGTCATCACTTGTAGACTGTATCACCAGCTGCCTTAGTGCCAAAGCTGCTGTCGCGTCGCATATCAGCAATACTGACGATGTAGATTTCAGCGGCAGACGCATACTGCTTGTCGAGGACGTCGAAATCAACCGCGAAATTGTAACAGCGCTGCTTGAACCGACGAATCTGAGTATTGACTGCGCCGAAAACGGAATTAAGGCGTTTGATATGTTTACCGCTGACCCGCAGCGGTATGACCTGATATTTATGGACATCCAGATGCCTGAGATGGATGGGTATGAAGCGACCAAGAAGATACGCAAGCTTGATTTCGAACACGCAAAAACTATACCGATAATCGCAATGACTGCAAATGTGTTCCATGAGGATGTGGAAAAATGCCTGCAGGCGGGGATGAACAGCCATGTGGGCAAGCCGATTGACCTGAATGAAGTTATAGAGACGCTGCAGAAATATCTTTAATATTTTGCCTGTCAAACAGGCCGCCCGTGGGTATCCCCCGGGCGGGCTGCTCATTATCATATTCCCTCAGCTTAGCTTACCGGTTTGCAGCGCGTCAAAAACAGCGGAAAAATCGCCTGTCGGCGCGCTGCAGGCGCCGTTTTGGCACAGATAGTACATAACGCCTGACGCCGGAGACGGATATGATGCTGTAAAAGGCGCGATACGCGCTAACGCGTCAGCGTTATCCGGTGTCTTGACAAGTATGCCGACCTGCGGGTGAATGATGGACCTAAGCTTCGCCGTCAGCTCTGTTTTTTGCCGCTCGTCTGCGCAGACACACACAAGCTGTGCGGATGGAAGCGACGATTGCATCAGTGCCAGCAGCGCAAATGTCGCCGATGTCGGCTGCATGGACAGCATCGCGCCGTAGCCGGAAAGCTGCCGGTCACACGCGTCGCGCCACTTCACCTCTGCTGTAAGAGAGGCAAGGCGCGCAAGGCACAGCGCCGTCGCCGAGTTGCCCGACGGCATTGCGCCGTCATGCCATTCCTTCGGGCGGTAGATAAGCGTCTCTCCGTCATGCGCCGACAGATAATATCCGCTGTTTGCGGCGTCGCCAAACAGCTCACTGACCAAATCCATAAGCCTGCAGGCATGCTCGAGATAAGCGCATTCGAATGTAGCTTCATACAGCTCAATGCAGGCGAGCGCGAGAAAAGCGTAATCGTCCAGCAGGCCGTCGCCTGCGGCTGTGCCGCCGCGCCAGCTTATCATCAATCTGCCGTTTTTGCTTGTCATATTCTCGCGGATAAAGCGGTAGGCGTTTTGCGCCATGTCGAGATACTCATGATTCCCCAGCACGGCATACGCACGGGCACAGGCCGAAATCATCAGCGCGTTCCACGATGTCAGGACCTTGTCGTCGAGGCCGAGATGATACCGTGCCGCGCGGTGGTCACGCAGTAAATCGAGCAGCGGCAATATATCATTTGACGGCGGTTCGGCGGTATTGCCGATGCGGTTCGGCACATTCTTGCCTTCAAAGTTGCCGCCCGCCGTAATATCATATTCGCGGCATATTTTTTGAAACTCGGCAGAGCCTATAACTGCCGCTATTTCACCAGGTGTAAAGGTGTAAAACTTGCCTTCCTCACCTTCGCTGTCGGCGTCCTGAGCCGAATAAAAGCAGCCGCCTGCCCCGGTCATTTCGCTCCGGACGTAGTCAATAGTACGTTTGGCGGCGTATCTGTAAGCCGGCTTGCCGATAATCCTGAACCCCTCAAGATATGCCAAGGTCAGCAAGGCGTTGTCGTACAGCATTTTTTCAAAATGCGGAACAAGCCATTTTTCGTCGGTCGAATATCGCGAAAACCCGCCGCCAATATGGTCAAATATCCCTCCGAGATACATGCCGTCAAGCGTCACTTCGGCCGCATGAAGCGAGTCGCGCCCGATTCCAAGGCAGCCGCACCTGAGCAAAAACAGCAGGTTGTGAGGCATAGGGAACTTCGGCGGCCTGCCGAAGCCTCCGAAGCGGCGGTCGAGTGAGCGCGCGAGAGAAATTGCCGCGCTCTCAAGCGCGGACGCATCTACTATGCCCTCGCCGCCGCCGTGCTGAGAGATGGACGAAATAATCTTCTCTGCTGAATCGATAAGCGCCGCGGCGTCACGGCGCCATCCGTCGGCAACGGCGGACAGCATCTCCAGCAGGCCCAATTGCCCATACCTGCTGTGTTTTGGGAAATACGTGCCGGCCAGAAACGGCTTTTGCTGCGGCGTCATGAACACTGTCAACGGCCAACCGCCGCCGCCGGTCATAGCGACGCAAACATTCATGTATATCGCATCGATGTCGGGGCGCTGTTCGCGGTCGACCTTGATGCACACATAATCACGGTTCAGCGCGGCGGCGACTTCTTCATCATCAAACGACTCACGCTCCATCACATGGCACCAGTGGCAGGTGCTGTAGCCGATTGACAGAAAAATAGGCTTGTTCTGTTTTTTGGCGAGGCCGAATGCTTCGTCTCCCCACGGGAACCAATTGACAGGGTTATGCGCATGCTGCAGCAGATATGGCGAGGATTCATCTTTTAGCGCATTGAGATTTCTCATAATTCCTCCGAAGATGCTTTTGCTTAGTATTGTCTGCTGTGCATCTGATATGTGCAGGGCGCGGATTCAAATATAGTCAAAAAACCCTCACCCGAAAAGCGGGCGAGGTTTTTATTCGCTTATACTGTCACATGCATCGGTGTTTCGCGGCATCACAAGATGTGGAGGCAAAAGCTGCATCAGGCAGCGGCAAAGCTGCGCCGCATCAATCGGCTTGGCCAGAAAGGCGTTAAAGCCGCTATTTAAAAACATGGTCGCCGCCTCTTTTGTGGCGTTCGCCGTCAGCGCGACGATTGGGGCAACAATTCCGGCTTGACGGATTAAGCGTGTCGCTTCGACTCCGTCCATTTCCGGCATCATGTGGTCCATAAGTATGATGTCATAGCGCCCCGCGGTCGCTTTCTCGACAGCCTGCCTGCCGTTGACGGCAAAGTCCGGACTTATATCATATGCCTCAAGCATAAAAGAAGCAACTTGAAGATTAAGGTCGATATCGTCAACGAGCAACACCTTCGCGCCGGCGGCACTAAAAGAATAGTTAGCGGTATCGGTAAGCGGCAGCGCATCCTTGGAGCCGATGATAAGCGGCAGACTGACGGTGAACCGGGAACCCTTGCCGTATTCACTTTCTACGGCTATGCTGCCGTTCATCATGTCGCAAAGGCTCTTTGTTATCGCCAGCCCAAGTCCGCTTCCAACGATATTTTTGTTGCGTATAACGTCAATTTGCTCGAACATCAGAAACAGACGAGGAAGCTCATCCTCCCTGATTCCGATGCCGGTGTCGCTTATTGTGAAGACGGCGCAGCCCTCGCTGTATTGCGCCGCAAAGGTCACACCTCCGATATCGGTGTATTTCATGGCGTTGTTAAGGATATTTGTCAGCACCTGGCGGATACGTTTCTCGTCGCCGCGAACGACGGCGGGCAGTGAGCTGTCAAAATCCTGCTTAAAGTAAAGGCCTTTGCTTACAAACATGGAATCGAACACGGCGCACAGGCCGTCAAGCATCTCCGTTAGCGAAAAATACTCGGGCAGAAGCTCAAGCTTTCCCGCCTCAATTTTTGATATGTCGAGGATATCGTTTATCAAGTCAAGAAGGATATGTGATGAACTGCGTATTTTATCAAGATATCCGCGCTGAGTCGAGGTAAGCCCTGTCGCTTTCAGCATATCCGACAGGCCGATAATGGCGTTCATAGGCGTACGGATTTCGTGAGAGACAGTCGCTAAAAAATCCGATTTAGCGGCACTCGCGCGTTCGGCGTCACGTTTGGCGCTAAGTATATCGGTCGTATCGTGAAAGAAGGACATAGTACCGTCTAGCTGTCCGCTGCCGTTGACCATCGGCGTCAGCTGTACGGTGTAATTTTTACAATCGCCGGTCCTGCCGAAGTCCGCCGTCATGTCAAAACCGACAAGCGTACGGCACTCCCTGATGTGTTCATAGGCGCCTATTGCGACCTTGTGGAAATCTTCGGGGAAATATTGCTTTAGTATCTCAAAATAATGCTCTCCTTTGATAATACCGAAGGCGGGTATGCCTGTGCGCTTTAAAAAAGCGTTGGTGCAATATACGAGACAACCGTCCCGGTCAAAAAGCAAAATAATATCGGGGCAGTTTTCAAGCAAAAGGCTCATATATTGTTCCAACTGGGATTTTTGGCTCGAGATTATTTGGTGCATGCTCTCCTGCGCGGCGGAGGCCACCCTGTTGCGCTCGATAAGGAGGTTGGCAAGCCCCAGCTCGCGCGTTAATCTCTTGTTCTCGCGTATAAGCGCATCCAGCTCGGGGGCGGTGTCACACGGTATATTTCCGGGCGTGTTTTCAGTCATGTATATCACCCCATAGGTTGCGATGTGCGTACGGTGCTTTTGGTCAGAAAACGCAAATCGCTATAGTATCGTTATGGCTTCGATTAACAAGTTTGCCGTCCGCGCCATAGACGGGACACAGCTCTCCGCCCGAGTAGCTGAGCTGGAACGGAGGTTTGCCCTGTGTCATCTTGCAGACTAGCTCCATTTCGGCCGTCGCAGCGAAGCCCTGAGAAAAATACCTGCCCACGCAGGAGAAAATTATCATGCCATTTTTGCAATGCCCAAGCGCCTTGGCGACAGCCGCCGCCGACGTAGTTAATATCTCATTCGAGTCGAACGCGCCAACGGAAACCGTAGCGCCGACCGGCATGTCGCCCCCGCAAACGGCATATCCCTCCGGCGTGGTGGCGAACATCGACCGGATGACGGGCGGTGTGCCGTCATTTCTGTCGACAATCAGCGGGAAAAGATTGATGCCCGCTATCGTGCCATCGTCATTTTGGCTGAGTCCAAGGCTTTTGCAAAAATCAAGCGCCGACATGCCGTTAACTGACAGCAGTTGATTTCCGTTTGAACCGGTTATTACACCTTTTTCGGAAAAAACTCTCTCGTTTGATACACCGGATACAAAAAAGACCGGTTCAATATCGCCACAAATCAGCGAAAATGCATATCTGTCCCGATAGAACTCGCCGTTATAAATGACGCCGGCTTGGTTGTATGTAGGGTTGTGATCAACCGCAACAGTGCCGAAGTTAGGCAGGCCACCGGTGATTTCATTCATAGTGTTCACAAAAAAATCACCGCCCACATTAAGCAAAAGAGGAACGGCGCTTAACATAAATACCGGCCCGGTTGCCTTAGCGGCAGCGATATCATACGCATTGCGAAGCGGAAGAGCATCTTCGCTGGAAATCGGGTCGGTCAACACGGTGGAAAATGACACGTCATCGCTTGTGATCAGCGACAACGTAAGCATTGTCTCGCTGAAAACGCCGTCAGCGGCATTGCCAAGCGTCGTGATGCCTATTATTTCAAACGGAAGCCTTGAGCAAAGAAGCTTGACAACGCCTGTCTCGACAAAGTCGGCAAAGCAGGAGATAAACCCGAATGTATGCGCAAGCAGCTCGTCGGGGCGCGGAAGCGCGCCAATTATCTCATCCACCGCCGCCTGAATGTCATCGATTTCTTCGGTGTGCGCTGTAAAAAACCTGGTCACGTTATTGCCTCCCAACAGAGTTAAAAATATTTCAATATACACTCAGTATAGGCTGAAAAGTGTGCAATGTCAAGGAGTGTGGGACTTTTGCGAGACGAGTCGAGCTTGCAACGCGGCCGATGTGTGATATAATATTTGCCAGAGAAGTTATTACTCAGCATTATATTAGTATGTCGATTATTACGCGGCTTTTTTGCCGCACATCGGAGGGGGACAGGAGAATGTCAAAGAGATATCTGAATGAGGCTGATATCCGCAGCGCCGTTATCGGCGGCGGAATACTGGGAGGCGGAGGCGGAGGGCCGGTGGAGACCGGGCTGCAAAACGGCCTGCAGGCCGTTGCCTACAGGGATATAGAACTGCTTTCCGCAGATGAGCTTGACGACAACGCGCTTGTTGCGACATGCGCCGTTGTCGGCGCTCCGTCCGCGCCGGGATTCCATGTGATGCCGTCGCAGCACGTAAGGGCGATAAGCAATTTTATTGATTTTTCCAAACACAGCATCACCGGCATTATTACAAATGAAAACGGCGGTACGACGACGACAAACGGCATGATGCAGGCGGCTGTTCTGGGGATACCGCTTATCGACGCGCCGTGCAACGGCAGGGCGCACCCGACCGGGACGATGGGCAGCATGGGGCTTGGAAATGTGCCGGGATACATGTCGGTGCAAAGCTTTTGCGGGGGCAGAGGTGACGGTATTGTCGAAGGGGTTGTTAAAGCCCCCCTAGGGTATGCTGCAAAGGTTGTGCGTCAGGCATCCGTCGCGGCAGGCGGCGGTGTCGCCGTCTGTCGCAACACTGTCACAGGCGCCTATTTGCGCAAAAATGCCGCTGTCGGCGCCATAGCGTACGCAATTGACCTTGGCAAGGCGTGGCAGGCGGGCATCACAACCTCCGCCACGGCAGCGATAGCCGGCGCGTGCGCATTCCTTCACGGCTCGGTCATTGCCCGCGGGGCGGTCAGCGGATATCAGCTTGTCTCGGAGGGCGGACTTGATGTCGGTCATTTTGAGGTGGACGGCGTTAAGCTTGGGTTCCTGAATGAATATCTCTATGCCGACAGCAGCGACGGCAGCCGCCTTGCTACATTCCCCGATATGATTGCGACGGTTGACCTTGTAACCGGGCTGCCGGTGAACACAAACAGAATTGCCGACGGCTGTGAAGTGGCGGTAATTGCGGCGCCGGCGCATTCGCTTAAGCTTGGGGCCGGGATGTTTGATCGCGCGCTGTTTGAAGAGGTGGAGAGCATGACCGGCTTTGAACTGGTGAAATACCTAAGCTTTAAGGTGGTGTAAGATATGGCGCACCGGCTTGGCGCTGTTACAATAGGGCAGTCTCCGCGTTCAGATATCACAGATGAAATAACGGCGCTTTTACCGCACGGGGTAGAGCTTACTCTCCGCGGCGCGCTTGACGATATAGACGAGCGCGATGTTGACGCGATGGACAAAAAGACGGACGACAATCTGCTTGTTACAAAGCTGCGCGGCGGCAGGCAGGTTACTGTTGCCAAGCGGCATCTGATTCCGCTTATAAAACGGCAAATTGCCGCGTTGACCGCGGAGGGCGTGAGTGCGATTGTAATGCTCTGCACCGGCGATTTCGGGGAGCTGCCGTGCGATGTGCCGCTCATCTACCCTGCGGATATCCTGAGCGGAGTAATATGCGGCGTTGGGAATCTGCGCAGCCTGGGTGTGCTTGTGCCGGAGGAATATCAAGTCGGGCAGTTTACAGCGCGCTGGCGTAGGCTTGGTGCCGACGCCAAGGTTATTGCGGCATCGCCATATCGGGGAATGGCTGAGATAGAGAGCGCCGCCGCGCGGCTGCGCGGGCTTGAAGTCGACGCAGTAGTACTCGACTGCATCGGGTATTCTGTGCAGATGAAATCATGTGTGGCGGACATCACCGGACGGCCGGTGATACTCTCGCGCACGATTCTCGCGCGAGTGCTGGCCGAAATGTTCGGCTGAATTAGGCTGTGAAATAACCGCCCCTCAGGTTTAAGGCCTGAGGGGCGGGTTATTTATGTAGCTATCAATATTTGCCAAGAGTTGAGGAGGAATCCTTTGATGAGCCGTCATGCGCCCCTGATGAACCGGACAGGCGCTTTATTCCGTTATGGCGTCCCGGCTCCAGTCTGTCTGCTCCGCGCTTAAGCTTGAACTGCGCGACAAGGCTTTGCAGCAAGTCGGACTGGCCGCTCATCTGCTGCGATGCCGCTGCGCTCTGCTGCGCGGTGGCGCTGTTCTGCTGCACAACCTGCGCGACCTGCTCAATGCCGGTGTTTATCTGCATAATGCCGTGGCTCTGATCCTCGGAAGACATGGCAATCTGATTGATTATACCGGTGCTCTCGTTGATGCCGGATACAATCTTCTCAAGAGAAGCGGCGGTCTCTTCTGCGATTTGGGCGCCGAGCTCGGCTTTTTCCATCGAGTTCGCAATTAAGCTGCCCGTGTCCTTTGCAGCGGCGGCGCTTTTGCCGGCAAGGCTGCGCACTTCCTCGGCGACGACGGCAAATCCCTTGCCGTGCTGGCCGGCGCGCGCCGCTTCGACGGCGGCGTTAAGAGCCAGAATGTTTGTCTGGAACGCGATATCATCTATGACCTTGATTACGCGGTTGATGCTGAGGCTGGCGTCATTAATCTCCTTGACTGCCTGCATCATATGATCCATCTGCGCCGAGCTTGTTTGCGCGTTATCTTTAATAGAGGTGGACAGCGCCGCCGCCTGATTTGCCATCGCGGCATTCGCCTGAGTCTTGACGGCGATGTCGTTCATCGAGCTTGACAGCTGCTGAACAGCGGCGGCCTGCTCTGTCGTGCCCTGCGCCAGCGCCTGCGCGCCGTCGGCAATCTGTTTTGAGCCGGAAGACACCTGACCTGTGGCGGAGTTGATTTCGGCAAACATCTCGTTGAGATTTGTCTGCATCTGCTGCATCGCCTTGCCAAGCTCATCACTGTCAGACAGTACACTGATCTCACCGGAAAGGTCGCCGTCGGCGATGGCCTGAAGTGAAGCCGACGTTGCTTTGATGTGGAAGATAAGCGGCTTAAAGGCGCTTATTGTCATTCCGATTTCGTCTTTAACATACATGTCTTTCGAAAGCGCATCAAACAGCGGCGGGGGAATGGTCAGGTCGCCGGTGCGTCCAACCTGCTCCATAAGCGTCACCAGCCGGTTGAGCGGCTTGCTTACCAGGCGGGAAACGTATATTGCAAAGAAGAGAGCGGCGCCGATGGCAACGGCTAGAAAAGCTATCTCAACAAATGCCATTGATTTATACAGCGTTGTATTGGCCGCCACTGCGTCTGCCGCATGGTTATGATTCAGCATAGCGCACGCTATCAGAGCCGCATCTATTCGATCGCACAGCTCATTAATCGTGTCACTCATCAGCGCGCTGGCGCCGGCGTTGTCGCCACGTGCCGTCATGCTGACAACTTCGTCAACCAAAGGCAGAAGCTTGTTATACGCCTCCTGAAACAGGCCGAACTGTTTCGCATCTTCGACGTCATTCTCGTCCATCGTCGGCAGATACATCTCGACATACCTGTCGATTTTTGTCAGCGCGTCCTTCTGGTCCGCAACCGCTTTTTCATACAAAGCGTCTTCAGGCTCGTAGATAATCATGTTAAGTAACGACATGCGAAGCCTGCCAAATGCTATATCGGTATAGCATATAGACTCGATAGCAACAACGTTATTTTTGTACAGGTTGTCGTCAGCCGAGTTCATTTTGGACATGCCGATGATTCCAGCGCCGGCGACCAGAATTGCAAGTGCGATGACAATCATAAAGCTGGTGACTAGCTTTGCCGTAATTTTCATGTTTTTCATAAATATCTCCAAACTGAGAATAGATTTTGGGCTAAAGAGCGACGCGCTGTGAAACATGACGGAATGTGAAGCACTAAGCGCGTTCCATTCCTATATATTCTAGCAATTGGCCGTAAAGATGTCAATAAATGTTGAGACAATTGCTATTGCCGAAGGCCGATATCACATAAAAGGAAATCAAATAATTACCGGTCAATTGAGAAAAATTGCAGTTGCGCAGTTTTATTGTCCGTCGCATCCTTTATGAAACCGTACAGCGCCATATATAGGCGTCATCTTGGATGCGCCGTCAAAAGATATTGCAAATAAGCAGAGTGGATGATACAATTAATTAAACTGTGGGATAATGTCTTTTTGCTGCCGTGCGCAAACCGGTGACGACCGTCAAATGTGGCTCGCCGTCATGGCAATTCTTTTAAAGAGGTTGATATCATGGGTGAAGAGTTTGTTCTTAAAAATGTGTCGGAGGATTTGGTCGACATGTATCTCGACAGGTGCATTGCGGCGTCCGGAATGTGTAACTGCCCAAGATGCCGTACTGATGTGCGCGCTTACGCGCTGAATAATTTCCCGCCTAAATATGTCGTCACCGATATGGGGGACGCTCTTGTCAGAGCGAGCATTCTGTCAAATCAGTTTAGGGCGGATATCATTATTGCCATCATGAAGGGCATTAATATTGTTATGCAAAACCCAAGGCACGAGCCGACAAGGCCGGGGCAGTAAGCACCGGATGGGTAAAAAATATTTTAATGTGTGGGTGATTTGATGGATAATCCTGTGCTACGCAATATCAGTGAACGCCGCAGTATAAGGGCTTTTAAGGATGAGCAAATCAGTGAGCGCGAGCTTGACGCGATTCTTTCTGCAGGTACGTGGGCGCCGTCAGGTATGAATCTTCAGGGCTGGAAGATTGTTTCGATACAAAGCAGAGATTTAATTGAAGAACTGAATACCGCGCTGCGCTTGTCTTGCCTGCTTCCTCTGCCGGAGGGCAGCCCGGATTTCATGCGTGACCTCGCCGCCAAAGCTTCGGACCCTGCCGCCCGCTTTGTGTTTAACTGCCCGACATATATTCTTGTCACCTACGGAAAAGAGAATATGAACGCAATGGCCGACTCCTCTCTGGCGCTGGGCAGTATGATGCTGGCCGCAAGCTCGTTGGGTGTAGGCACCTGCTGGCACAACATGCCTGCGAGACTGACCGAAAAACCGCCGGTAATCGACTTTATCAAGCGGCTGGGGCTGCCCGAAGACTATCGGATATACGGCACGCTTGCCGTCGGATACCCGACCGAGACGCCGGAGGCTCCCGCCAGGAAGCCGGGAACTGTGATTAAGCTTTAATAGCGCCGGCAATGTTTTGCGTCCTGTCAAATACAAAAGCATAACGACGCCTTTGCATGGCGGAATAGAAAATGTCGGGAGAGAAATATCCCGACATTTTTTGCATACTGCTCTATGAAAACCACTATATTGGAAACGTGATGCCTGACCTTTTATAGAACCGGTTCAAATAGACTGGATTTTTTGCGGATTAATGCTAAAATAGGCTTGTGCGGATTATTATATCAGGAACAGGAGACTAAAATGGACACATTTGATGCTATTATTAGCAGAAGAAGTATAAGAAAGTTCAAGGATAAGGAAATCCCCATAGAATTAATTGAAAAAATATTGCAAGCGGCAAGTAATGCTCCGTCTGCAAAAAACAGGCAGCCGTGGAAATTCTTTGTTGTAACAAACAAGAATAGATCCGCAATGCTGGAAGTAATTCGAACAGGCATTGCGAATGAAAAGAGCCTTGAGGGGCTTTTGCCAAACAGCTTACAGTTTATCAGCGGTGCGGAGAATACATTAAAGATGATGGAACAGGCCCCAATTACTGTGTTTGTGTTTAACACGGAAGATAATAGCCTTTGGAACGAATCGGGCATAGAAAGAAGATTGCTTGACATTGCCAATATTCAGTCTATTGGCGCAGCTATCCAAAATATGTTGTTGGCGGGCACCAGTCTTGGCATAGGCAGCTTATGGATTTGTGATGTATTTTTTGCGTATCGGGAAATATGCCAATGGCTAAATGAAAAAAATCAACTGATTGCCGCTGTTTCGTTTGGCTATCCGGATGAAAACCCAAGCCCCAGACCAAGAAAAAACATAAGTGAAATTGTTCAGTGGCTGTAGACTGCACCTGAGTAATAATATAAGTATTATCCACGTAAAGGAGGCCGAGAAAATCCCGGCCTCCTTTATAAAACTTCTCAATTCGTCTAAAACAAAGGGTGTTCCGGCCGCATTAAAAAACTATGGCGATACGCTGCTTAGTATGCGATTATTATTCCGCCTTCGTTTGCGTATGTCGTACTGAGGCCGCCGGTTTTAACGATTACGATATTCTTGAAGCTGTTGCATTTTTCCAGCATGTCAGCCTTAAGCTGAAGTGCGCGTTCGGCGCAGTTGCAATGGGCGATAATCAGCGTGTCACGCTGGTCGGCTATGCAGTCCTTTATACTGGCCGCCGTGCGCTTTGCGACTGTCTCAACAAGCTTGGACATAGCGTTTGCCGTGCCGCGGGCCTTTTCTATAAGCACAATTTTGCCGTCGTCGGCACCCATAATCGGACGCATATTGAGAATAGAGGCAACCTGGCCGACAAGCCTGCTCATACGGCCGTTTTTGATGAGATTATCCAGCGATTGAAGCACAAAGAATGTGCTCATACCATCGATGAACGATTCGGTTTTTTCGATAATTTTTTCATACGTCATGCCGCTGCGAATATAGTCAAGCAGCTTGTTTATCACAAGCGTCTGCCCGGCGGAGGCGCTTTTCGAATCAAACACATGCACCCTGCCGGCGCCGTCTTTGATAAGAGAGCCGGCGACGGCACTCTGATATGTTCCGCTGACGTGACGCGACATTGTGACGGCAAAAACATCGTCGTCGCCGCTCATCGCATCACAAAAATCGGCCGGAGATGGGCAGGATGTCGCCGGCGCCTTAGGGTACGCCTTCATCTCCTTGAGAAACTCGGGAATTATAATACTGCCGTTGTCAACAAACAGCTTGTCAGCAATGGTGATGCTAAGCGGTATCAGCTTAACATCGGCGTGCTCGGCGCTGTTTTCGACGAGGTCACAGCAGCTGTCGGCAATCAACTTAATCATTTTTGGCCTCCTCTATCGTCCTCGACGATCTGTTCAAAAAATGTATTGAGCTTAAAGATGCATTTACGCAGCACAACCCGCTCGTCCTCTGTCAGCTCTCCAAGGATAAGGTCAATAAGTCCTTCGCCATACGATGCGTGAAACCTGTAGGCAACAAGCCCCTTTGCCGTCAGCGATACCGATACGGTACGCTTGTCCCCGTGGTCACGCCGTCTGGAAATAAATCCGCGCGCTTCAAGCTTGTCGCACGCAACAGTCAGCGTAGCCAATGTGATACCAAGCAGCGACGCGATGTTGCCCATTTTTTCAGACCCGTCGACACCGACGGCATGGATGATTTTTATCTCGGCAATAGTGACTGGCTCTTGAAGCCCGTCTTGCAGGGCAAGCTCCTCAAGCCGGTTGATCCGTCCTGAAACCTGCGTTATAAATGAAAACAGCTGGCCGTTGAATGTCATCAGCTCACGCCCCGTATATAAGTTAGGCCATCTAATTATTAGATAAGTTAACTATATCAAATTAGTATACCGATATCAATAGGGCATATTACATTATTTAAGGTGATAAATGTAAAAAAACACGGCGCCGGGGTTCCGGCGTCGTGATATATGATGGGATATGCTATAGGGATATATACCGCCACTTGCCGCTGGCAAACCTTGCCGCGTGCAAGGCAAGCCTCACATACTGGTCGACCATCATGCCAAGCCACGCCCCGGGAAGGCCGAGGCCGAGAGGGTAGCACAGAACGTAAGAGCTGATCGTCCTGACGAGGGCGATAGAAACAAGTGATATTCCCGCGACATAACGTGTGTCGCCAGAAACGCGTAAACAGGTCGAGAAAATCACCTGTGATATCTGTGCAGGAACAATAAATGCCAGTATGATTAAAAGCTGGCTGCCAAGAAAAACTATATTCGGGTCTGATGTAAACGGCAAAAACAGCACCTTGCGCATTATGACGAACACGGCTGCCAATACCAGCCCGATTGTCAGGCCGATACGCTGCGACAGATGCCCGTACATCTGCGCCACGGCCAGCTCTTTGCGTCCCAAACTCTGCCCGAGTAAAGATGCCGTGGCGATAGCAAGACCTTCGCCGAACGCGAACGCGACATTCATAAAGTTCGACGATACCTGATGAGTCGCGTAAGCGACGGTGCCAAGCCGGCCGATGATGACTGTAAATATGAAGAAACCCAGCCTCATAAAGACCTGCTCGATTGCAGCGGAACCGGCGACGCGCACAACGGGCGCCAGTGTTTGCTTGTCGGGCAAAAAGCGCTCTTTAAAGCTTATGTGCAGGAAGCCGTCTTTCTTAAGTATGGAATGCAGCGCGATGACCGATGCGACGACAAAGCCAAACGATGTCGCGATGGCAGCGCCCATGACACCCAGCGCCGGGAAGCCGAAGTGCCCGCCGATGAGCAGATAGTTGAATACAACGTTTACGCCGTTTGCTATGAGATTTGTTTTCATCGACAGACGCGTATTGCCGATGCCGCGCTGCGCGGCGTTGATGTTCATCGACAGCGCATTGAAAAATATCCCGCCGATGACAATCTGGGTGTATATAGTGGCCTGCCCGATGGTGTCAGGCTCGGCGCCGATGAACAGAAGCAGCCCTTTGGCATAATATATGCCGATGCCGGACAGCACAAGGGAAAGAATACTGCTTAAAAGAAGAACCTGCCTTAGAGTGCGGTTGGCGCTTTCGCGGTCGTCCTGGCCCTTTCGCCGCGCGATGACGGCGGTAATGCCTGTGTTAAGCGACATAAAAATGGCCAAAAAAAGAAACCGTGGCTGGCTGGACAGACCAACGGCGGCAATCGCTTCGGTGCCCAGAGAAGAAACCATCGCGGTGTCGACAATAGATATGAAAGAAATAAGAACCGACTCGAGAACCGACGGCCATGCCACCTTGACTAGACTTGATAAAGCTTGATTTGTCGAAGGGAGAACCTCCCCGCGTAAATCCATCTTCCTCGAAATCCGGCTGACCCCATACAATCGCTCGATGAGCGCCCCCATGGATCGCACCCCCAAAACTCTCACAGTAAAGCTATAATATCTATGTGCATTATACTACCGATTTACGATGTTGACAAACAAAAATAAATGTTTGACGAAAAATATGCTTTTTTATCGATATTCCAAAAAAATTTCGCCTGTAATTACCGAAGCTGCCGTAGCATAGTCACAGCGCTTCACGAAGAGGTTGTTTTTTTATCAACTGTAGTATATTATCATCCTATATGTCGCGGCGGATTATATTTAGAAGAACCCGCGGCTAAAATAACTGTTTAAAGGTGAAAATATGCAGTATATAGAGGTAAAAATCGAAACAAGCGCGCAGGCGGCCGAGTTGCTTGCCGATGAACTTGCCGCCGTGACAGGCGGATGCGAGGTGGATGACCCGCGCACAATCGATGATTTTATCGCCACGCCGGGTACGCGCTGGGACTATATCGACGAACAGCTTTTTGAAAACCCCTCGCGCGAGCCGACCGTTAAGTTCTGCCTTGCGTGCGACGAGGGTGGGCATAATATGCTTCGGCAGGTCGCTGAGATGATAAACGCAATCAGGCAGAGCGACGAAAGCGGCTTTTACGGCAGCTTGCGCGTGGATGTTGCGCCGATGGAGAATCAGGATTGGGAGACAAGCTGGAAGCAATTTTTCAAGCCTCAGGATATTGGCAGCAGGCTCCATTTGTGCCCCAGCTGGGAGGCGGATACGTTGCCTCCGGGGCGCACGCTGCTGCTTATAGACCCGTCATCCAGCTTTGGAACGGGAACGCACGCGACGACACGCCTGTGCCTTGAGCAACTCGACGGTCTTCGCCTCGACGGCGTCCGCGTGCTTGATTTGGGGTGTGGCAGCGGCATACTCGCCTGCGCCGCGCTGCGGCTTGGCGCAAGATACGCTGTCTGCTGCGATATCGAAGAGAACGCAATGACCGCGACGTGCGAGAACATGCGGCGCAATTGCATTCCCGACGGCATGTATTATACAGTGCGGGGTGATATCGGCGCGGATGGCGATGTGCTTGCCCGCGTTGCCGAGGGCGGTCCATATGATATAATTCTTGCCAACATAGTCGCCGATGTTCTGATTGGCGTTTCGGGGCTTTTGCCTGCGCTGCTGGCCGACAGGGGCAGGGTGATTTTGTCCGGCATAATTTCGCGGCGTGCCGATGAGGTGGAAGCCGCCTACGTCGCCGAGGGGATGCGCGTCGAGTACGAGCGCGAGTGCGAAGGCTGGACGATGCTGTCGGTGAAAAAGCAGTAACCGGAACTATTGCGCGGCGATTTGCGTCTAAATAATAATATTCCAAGTCAGGCAGCGCAGCGGGAACACATCCGGTTGTATTATGCGGTGCCTTACACGCCGGTCGCATACACTCTATAGACAAGGCGGCAAGTATTTGCTATAATATATCAGATACGCGCGGGAGGGGCAGGACGATGAGATTCTTTGTGACGCACGTCGAGCCTGATGCGAAGCTCATCCGGCTTTATGAGCCGGACGCGGCGCATATATTCAAGGTGCTGCGTATGAGGCCGGGCGAGGCGATTACGATATGCGACCTTGACGGGATGATGTACGACTGTGTGCTTGACACGGTGACGCGCGAGTGCGTGACGGCAAAAGTGGCAGGTTGCAGACACTACTCGAACGAGCCGACGGCTGATGTTACGGTTTATGCGTCGCTGTCGAAAGGCGAGCGGTTTGATTTCCTTGTGCAGAAGTGCGTCGAATGCGGCGCAAGGCATATAGTGCCGGTAGAAAGCGACAACTGCGTCGTGCGCATTGAGCCTGGTGAGCGGGAGAAAAAACGCGTTCGTTATGAGCGGATAGCGATTGAAGCGTCAAAACAGTCGCACAGGTCGCGGGCGGTTACGGTGGGGGAGATTGTTCCGTTTGCCGTGGCGCTTGAGCAGTCAAGGGACAGGCAGTTCAGGATTTTGCTGCACGAAAAGGAAGGGCAGCTCGGGATAAATGCGGCGATAGGTTGCGCTGAAAAAACAGCGGCTTTTGCGGTTTACACCGGTCCGGAGGGCGGATTTTCGCCGAGAGAGGCTGCGCTGGCCGAGGAAAAAGGCGTTCGAACGGTGTCGCTCGGGCCGCGGATTTTAAGATGTGAAACCGCGCCGGTGGCGGCACTGTGTTCAATAATGTACCATACCGGCAATTTTGATATCGGAGTGTGAAGAGCTTGAAGGAGAAAAAACTCAAGAAATCGGATGAATATATCACAAATCGCGTAATGATTGCTCTGGCGGCGGCAGCGGCATTTTTGCTTGGCGTGTCGCGCCTGTTCCGCGGGTTGGATACGCCGACAAAACGCGCCGCGTCGCTGTTGATTTGCAAATGGTCTGTTGCGGTATGCGCCGCTGTCTGCGTTGTCGGGCTTGTCTGGTATTTTGTTTCGGTAAAAAAAGGCACTCATAAGGAGAACTCATCGTTCAACGGGATGTTCCTTGCGATTGCGGCGTTTGTCGCTATGTGCAGTCTCTGCATAATGCTGTATGACCATCTGCGCGGCATGACGCTTGTCTATATCTTTGTCCCGGCCAGCGCGGTGCTGCTGCTCATCTACAGTGTATACCCGCGGGAGGTATTTTTCCCCTGCCTGACGCACTCATACGTCGCCTTTGCGCTGTATGCAATGTCCCGCCTCGAGGCAGGAAGCCTGAAGCTTGTCCTTTTGCTGTCGGCGCTTGCCGTATGCGCGTTGTCTGTGCTGATGTTTGTACTGACGGCAAAAAACCACGGCATTATCAAAATCGGCGGCAAAAGCTATGTGATGTTCAGCCGTAATGCCGGCAAAAAGGCGTTTATCGGCCTTTACGGCGCAACAGCAGTGCTGTTGATTGCGGCATTCCTGCTGCCGGCGGCGCTGTCGTTTTATGCCATGTTTATCGTGCTGGCATATATAGTCATCTCGATAATTATCGCAACAATCAAGCTGATGTAATTAACGCGATATCTGGAGGTACCGTCTGTGAAGAAGGCTAAACGCTGGCTTGCGGCGTTGCTGATTGTGCTTATCCTGCCGATTCAGGCGCTGGCCGTCACGGCGGCGCCTGCGGCGATTGCAAACGAAATAGAAGCCGCTGTATATTTCGCTGCGCTGATGGAGCGCGGCGAATATTCGTGTTACATTAAAACTCCCGGTGGCTTTAATATGGATAAGATGTACAGTTACTGCCGGATGCTGTTCCCCGAGAGCTATGCATTCAGCTATACGACGGGAGATAATTTGGTATTTTCGATTAGTGTGCAGATGACTGCATCTCTGGATAAATATAATCAGGCGGTGGCTGCCGCGAAAAAAGTCGTGGCGCAGCATATTACGCAGGACATGACAGAACGCGAAAAACTGCTGACGCTGCGCGACTATCTCTGCGAAAAGACAGAATATGATTATGCGGCGGCGCAGAACATCAATAAGGCGCCCAAGGAGGCATTTTCCGCCTACGGCGCACTGATAAAAGGCAAGGCTGTGTGTGACGGCTACAGCGCTGCGTTTGCCGTAATGTGCCGGGCGGCCGGGATACCGTGTATCTATGTCGACAGCACCGCTATGGGTCATTCGTGGAACGCGGTGCTTTTTGAGGGCGGAGTGCGCCATATCGACGCCACATTTGAGGATACCGGGAAAATTGATGGCGCGCTGGGTGAGGATTATTTTCTTGTTACCGACAAGCAGCTGCAAAAGCTGGGGCATAAGGTTGAAAGTGAAAGGGTAAAGCTTGTCACCGACCGCGTGTGGGATAAATGGCGCCGGGCCGCCTACCAGATGACTGCGCTGGGGCTTATGAAGGGCAGCAACAAAGGGTTGGAGCTTGAGCGGGTACCAAACCGGGGCGAGGCCATGATAATGCTGACGCGACTGACAGGCAAGGAGGCGTATGCGGCCGTTGACAGAGGGGATTACATGCCCTTTACCGATGTAAACGCGTTTAACAGGCCGTATATAGCCTATTGCTACATGATGGGCTATACAAGCGGAAAAACAGCTGCACTGTTCGGCCCGGGTGATGCGACGACATGTACGCAGTTTATGACATTTATTTTGCGCGCGCTGGGCTACAGCGATAATTTGGGCGATTTTATGTGGAATGATTCGATAAGTGCCGCCGTGCGTTATGGGATAATCTCAAAACAAGATGCAGCCGATATCGAGGCTATGCCGTTCAACAGGGGAGTGATGGCGTTCCTCAACGTGTGCGCGCTGCGCGCTGCAATGAAATCCGGTGAAAAGCTTGCCGACCGTCTCGTGGCGCTGGGCGCGATCTCTCAGGCGAAACTGGACGAAATAATGAAATAAAGCTTGACAATGTAATCCGGCTCATCGTATAATATAACTTGCTCGCCGGAGAATCCGGCGAAATGTGGCGGCATAGCTCAGCTGGCTAGAGCATCCGGTTCATACCCGGCAGGTCGTTGGTTCAAATCCGACTGCCGCTACCACACGGCCCGTTGGTCAAGCGGCTAAGACGCCGCCCTTTCACGGCGGAATCAGGAGTTCGATTCTCCTACGGGTCACCAATTTCGGCGCCTTTATGGCGCCGTACTTCGTGGGCTTTGCCCACAAGACGGAGACATAGCTCAGCTGGTTAGAGCGCTCGCCTCACACGCGAGAGGTCATGGGTTCGATTCCCCTTGTCTCCACCATATTGTTTGAACGAAAAAGATGCAGAGGCGTCAAACCGTTCAGACGCAAGGGTTTCAGGGCTTTCGGAGCATAGTTTCCGAAAGCCCTGTTTCCAGAGATACATCCTTAAAACGCCGCAAAGCCTTGAAAACACTGGCGCCAACTGTGTTTTACCCGCCGGATGAGCAATACGCTTGTCCGGCTTTTTTTGTGCCTTTATAAGACCAACTGAATAACCTCTACTAAAGCCCATCGGCAGATATGCGCTATCTGCCGGTGGGCTTTTTTTGTTTTTTAACGTCACAGAAAAGGAGAATTAACATTATGACACATCCCCCCCCCAATATCCGCGGGCACCCCATGAATCCGCCTATCGCCTGGGTGGGCGGCAAGCGGAGCATCCTGTCGGAAATCCTCTGCCGCTTCCCGCTGGAGTTCGACCGCTACATCGAAGTGTTCGGCGGCAGCGGCGTGGTGCTGTTCGGCAAGGAGGAGACAGCCTTCGAAGTCTGGAACGACATGAATAACGACCTCTATAATTTCTATTACTGCGTTAAGTACAAGCACCTGGAACTACTGCGGGAGCTGCGGTTTTTGCCTCTCAACTCCAGGACCGAGTTCTCTCTCATGAAAGACTTCCTGAATGGCAAGCCTTTCCCGCCCGAGGATTTGGAGACCGAAAAGAAGCTGGCCCTTGAATACTTCACAGGGCCGGATGCCCAGGAGATCATCTCCATCCTGACCAGCCGCTGCACCTTTGGCGATGTAAGCCGGGCGGCGGCTTTTTTCAAACTCAACCGACTCAGCTACGGCAGCGGCATGACCAGTTACAACAGTCAGCCTTGCGACCTGCGGCGATTCTATGGGCAAATTCACGCCGCCTATGACCGGCTGTGCGAGGTCATTCTGGAGAACAAGGACTTCGAGAACCTCATCGCCCAGTACGACCGCCCCGGCGCTTTCTTCTATGCGGACCCGCCCTACTACATGGCCGAAGACATCTACGCCGTGGAGTTTTCGCAGGATGACCACTACCGGCTGTTTGAGGCGCTGTGCCGTGCCCAAGGCAAGTGGCTGCTCAGCTACAACGACGATCCGTTCATCCGGGAGCTGTACAAGTATTTTCCGCAATACCGCTTTACCCGGCTCAGCAACCTGGTGCAGCGGTATGAGGGCGGCACCGAGTACGGCGAAATCCTCATCACCAATTATGACATGGAGGAAAGGGGGCGTCAGCACGAACAACTCAGCCTTGCGTTTGACTAATGAAAATCGAAAGAAGGTAAAGTATGAACAAACCCACTTTCAAGCTGGTGGACGACAAAGGCCGAATCCTCATCCCGGCCCCGCTCCGCGCAAGCCTTGGGCTCACAAGCGGGGACGTGGTCGCCATCACCGCAGAGCGCGGAAGCGTCATCGTGAAAAAGGCGGTCGTGGTTGACCGTGACACAATGCCCATGGCGGCCAAAGTCGCCTACGCCGAGACCGTGGCTCGCGAGATGGACGACAACGCCCTGACCGATCTGCTGGAGCTGGCCGTCCGGCTGCTCCAGGAGAGAAAATCCAAATAGTAACCCCGACCGCAGGTGCGGTCATATTTTTTATCTTACAGGAGGAATCGCAATGCCCAGAAGAACGACTACCCCTGCCGATGAAGGCATCCAGGCTGCCAGAGAAGAACGAACCGCGGCCTCGGAACAGACCGCAGAGCAGGCCGCAGCACAGGAACAAACAGCCCAGATATCCGGGGAGCCGGACGCTGCCTCTAACCTGGAGACCACTCCCGCCACCGCACTTCCCATGAAGATCGATGCACGCATTACCTCCACCCGCAATTACTACAACGACCCCACTCGGGCATTCGCCACCGTCACTCTGAACGACGCCCTCGTGATTAAGGGATTCCGTGTGGTGAAGGATGAAAACGGCCTGTTCTGCTCCATGCCGGCCCGCAGGCTGCGAAACGGTGAGTATTCCGAGATCTGCCATCCCATCACGCAGGACTTCGCTCAGCAGCTTCACGCCTCGGTGCTCAATGAGTACCAGGTGCATCTGGCCCAGCAGATGGAGGAAAGCCTACAGACGCCACATAACGTCGAGTCGGAAAACACTCCTGCACAGGAACCACCCGCACCAGAGCCTGGGCCGGAAATGGAGATGATGTAGCCGATGGAGCATAAAACCCTGATGGAAACCGTGCGGCACAGCAGTCGCGTCGCCTCCCTCTGCCTGATGCTGGGCGCCAGAGCCGGCAGTGTGGATCTGATGATGCTTCACATCTGCGCTCTGCTCCACGATGTGGGCAAGCAGTCCATCCCCGAGGATATCCTCAGCAAGCCAGGCAAGCTGACCCCGGCTGAGTTTGAGCAGGTCAAGCGCCACGCCAAGCTTGGCAGTGAGCAAATCCACGCCATGATTGCCACACTGGAGGCCGCGGCCGACACCGCCCTTCAGCACCATGAGCGCTACGGCGACGGCAAGGGCTACCTTGGGCTAGTCGGCGAAGAAATCCAGCCCTTTGCCCGGATCGTCAGCCTGTGTGATGTGTTCGACGCCCTCATGAGTCGCCGGCCCTACAAGGAGCCGTGGCAGTTGGGAGACGCGCTGGACTATGTGTGGGAAAATGCCGGCACGCAGTTTGATCCCTATTGGGCCAAAGTTCTGCTGGGCTGCAAAAGCGATCTCGCCAAGTTTTACAATGATGGAAGGAATGAAATCATATGATTCACCCCGAATATATCAAACATACCAAAGAGCGGTACGTGCCTGGAACCCGCATCAAGCTAGGCGAAATGCAGGACCCTTACAGCCCCGTGCCTCCCGGCACTATGGGAACAGTTGTTACGGTGGATGACATGGGCACCCTACACATGAAATGGGACAACGGCCGCACCCTCGGTCTCATCCCGTGACAGGACGGCTTCAGTGTCGTGGAGCAGGAACTGACACCAATGAAGTTTTACATGCCCCTGCACTGCGACCTTTACGAGCGCAATGACTACGGCGATCTGGACGAGTATCCCGACGAACTGGGCGGTCGTGAGGCATTGGAATATGCCGATGAAATCTCCGCTGCCATTGAAGCCTACAAAATGCCTGAAGAAGCCGAACGTGGTCTTATGCACTGGTATCACGAAAACGACGGCGTTAACGAAAAGGTGCACAGCGCTGTGTTTTCGGTCGAAGAACGTATGGATACACTTTGGGGCATTGTAGTAGCAGAGCTCAAAGAAGAACTGGATGCCCCCGAGGTGCAGACCCTCAAGGATTACCTCTCCGGCCAGGCATCGGACGGCTGGGGTGAGGGCTTTGAGCAGCGGGAGATTAAGGTGGAGGACGGCGGCGAACTCTATGTGCATCTGTGGGACGCGGGCCGGGATTGGCAGCTCATGACCGAGGCCGAATTTGTTCAGCAATACGAGCAGACCCAGGCTCATGCACCCCAGATGGATGGCCCGAGCTATTAATCAAGGAAAGGACTGAAGAACGATGAAAAAAGCAGCAATGCGGCTGGCCACATTGGCGGTTTTGGTTCTGGCGATCACCCTGGCGCTGTCATCCACCGCGCTGGCCGCCGCACCGCCTGTGGACGTCCAACGGCAGAGTGTCAATGGGAAGGACTACATAGTCAAAACCTTTAATCTGCCGCCCGATGGCGATCCGGCCGCCCT